>NZ_DATJYB010000046.1:0-15743 GCF_035499775.1 Mycobacterium sp.
CAGCTGGACCAGCAGCGGGAAACCGCGTTGGTGCTGCAGCACGCCATCCTCGGGCCGGCGCAATTGCCCAATGGATTCGCGGTGCGCTACCAGCCCGCCACCCGGCCCCTGCAAGTCGGCGGCGACTGGTATGACGTACTCAACCTCGACGACGGGCGCATCGCGTTGGTCGTCGGCGACTGCGTCGGTCACGGCCTGGCCGCCGCGACCATCATGGGCCAGCTGCGCAGCGCCTGCCGTGCGCTGCTGCTGGAGAACCCCAGCCCGGCCGCCGCGCTGGCCGGCCTGGACCGGTTCGCCGAGCGGCTTCCCGACGCCCCCTGCACCACGGCGTTCTGCGCGGTACTCGACCCTTCGACCGGCGAGCTGATTTACTCCAGCGCCGGGCACCCGCCACCCGTGCTGGTCGAGGCTGATGGCACCGTGCGGATGCTCAGCGACGGACGATCTCTACCGCTGGGGCTCCTGGTGGACCGACCCCGCTCGCAAGCCGACGCGACCCTGCCGGCCCGCGCGACGCTCTTGCTGTACACCGATGGTCTGGTGGAACGCCGTCGTCAGCCCCTGGAGCAAGGCATCGCCCGTGCCGCCGGCGTCGTCCAGGACGGCGGCGCCACTTCCCTGGAGGACCTGGCGACCGCGCTCATGTCCAGCCTGGCGCCCAGCGGCGGCTACCAGGACGACGTCGCCCTTTTGCTCTACCGTCAGCCCGCCCCGCTCGATCTCGAAATACCGGCCTACGTCAGCCAACTCGCCGGCACCCGCGCCGCGTTGCGCGACTGGCTGACAAAGGCCGCGGTGCGTCCGACTCAGATCCAAGACATTCTCGTCGCCGCCGGCGAAGCCGTCGCCAACGCCATCGAGCACGGGCATCGGCACAGTGCCGGCGGCACCGTCAACATGCGCGCGGCCGTCTTGGTCGACCAAGTGCAGCTGACCATCGTCGACACCGGTTCCTGGAAGCCCCTGGCACCGATCCGCGACACCCGCCGCGGCCGCGGAATCACCCTGATGCGGGGGCTGATGCAGGACGTCGTCATTCAGCCCGGAGTAGGCGGCACGACCGTTCACCTATGCGCAAGGATCGTCTAGTGACCACACCGCTCGCACTCGCCACCAACCGTCGCGACGACGGGACGTACGTGCTGAGTGCGGTCGGAGAACTCGATCTGAGCAATGTCGACTCGTTCACTCAGGCCCTCGCCGCGGCCATCGACGCGGCGCCCGGGGCCGATGCGGCGGTCACGATCGACCTGAGCGATATCGAGTATTTGGACAGCAGCGCCATCAACGTCCTGTTCATTCACGCCGATCAGATTCGGGGCCTCATCATCAACCCCATCCTGCGCGCTGTCGTCACCTTCAGCGGCCTGCCCGAATTGGTCGCTGTCGAGGCCCCTGTCGAGCCTGAACCGCCTAGCGAGGACCAGCAATGATATTCATCGTCGTCAAGTTCGAAACCAAGCCCGAGTGGACCGAGCGCTGGCCGGAGCTGGTCGCGCCATTCACCGCGGCCACTCGTGCCGAAGCGGGCAACCTGTGGTTCGAGTGGTCGCGCAGCCTGGACAACCCGGCCGAGTACGTCCTTGTCGAAGCCTTCCGTGACGGCGACGCTGGTGGCGTGCACGTCAACAGCGATCACTTCAAGCATGCGATGCAGGAACTGCCGCAGGCGCTGGCGTCCACACCCAAGATCATCAGTCAGACGATCGACGCGACGGGGTGGTCGGAGATGGGAGAGATGTCGGTCTAGTGGCGATCGCTAGCGCGGCGTGGCCGGGCGCAGCGGGTCGCCACCATCGGGATTAGCTTACGAGAACGGCGATTTCCTCGCCTAGCTGATGACCGGGTGCCAGCGGCAGCGCGTCACCGCTCCAAAACTTGCCCGGGTCAAACCAGTTCGTGTCCTTGTCGGTGATCAGCAATCCCATTTCCTCGTAGGTGATCGCCACCGTCTCCGCACAGTAGGCCGTGGCAAGGCTCATCTTGCGATCTTCCCGACGGTGCCGGGTCTGTTCGCGAACTTTCTTGTCCACCACCGGAATTCCCCGCACCCAGTCGTTGATGGTCGGGATCCGGCCGCGGAACCACCGGCCGGTCAACCGAGCGGTGGTGGGGAATGCGGTGCCGTCCATCCGTGCGATGACCCGCAGCAGTTCATTCTCTTGTTCACGGGTGGCGTACGGCGTCAGCTGGCGCAACCAGCACCGCTGGTGGTAGCGGTCGGTCCACTGCAGGACGGCTTGTCGAAGATCGTTGAGCTGCACGCCGCGGTGATTGGTGCCGGTCCACATGTCGACCAGCTTGTCGCCGAGTTCGGCATGCCAGATCAGCGGCGGCAGGTCGTCGATGGCCACCGTCATGCCGACGTGGTTCACCGGGGCGTTCGTCAGCGTCTGAATCGCGCGATCGGGCCGCGACCGGCCGCGAAACAGCCAGAGATCGCCGGTCCGGGTTTCGTTCAGCGCCTCGTCGAGGGTCAGCATGCTAGGGCCGCCGCAGTACTTCGTTGGCGAGCTTGCGGGCAGACACGGCCGCCGGGCAACCCGCGTAGCCGGCCATGTGGTAGATCGCCTCTTCGATCTCCTCGATGGTCAACCCGTTGTTCCGCGCGATCTGGAAGTGGATCTTCAGCTCGTCGCTGGCCCGCAGGGCGATCAGCGCGCCCAGGGTCACCAGGCTGCGCGACCGACGATCCAGGCCGGGGCGCGTCCACAGCGCTCCGAAAACGTGATCGAGGGTCAGCTCGCCGAGCTCGTCGGCGACACCGCCGTCGCGCAGGCTGGTGACGTCGTCCGGGATGCCGGGCAGCAGTTCCCTGAGCACGTTCAGACCTTCGGTGCGGATGTCAGCCATTGCTGTTCGCCTTTCGTGGTTCGCGGGAGATCTGGTAGTCGATGTAGGCGTCCCAATCATCGACGCGGCGGCGCAGTTCCTCGACGACCTGCGGATGGGTGGGCACGAAGAACCGGTTGTGCAGGATCGCATCGGCGACCAACTCGCCGACCGGCGCGGGGTCGAGCAGCTCGAACTGTTCGCCGGGGATCCGCAGTGCCGCCCCGGCGCCGAAAGTCGGTACGGCAGCGGCGATATTGGTCAACACCGGTCCCGGACACAGCAGTGTGACGCCAATGTTCTTGGGCCGCAGATAGATTGCCAGTCCCTCGCTGATCTGCACGATGGCGGCCTTGGTGGCCCCGTACGGCAGTCGGTCGTAGGAATACGTGAAAAGCCCCGCGATGGAGGCGGTGTTGACCAGGTGCCCGCTGCCTTGGTCGAGCAGCAGCGGCAGGAACGCGGTGTTGCTGCGCACCACCGACATCAGATTGATGTCCAGGATGCGTTGCCATTCGGTGACCGGGATGTCTTGGGGCAGACCGTTGGTCAGCACGCCGACGTTGTTGACCACGATGTCGACCCGGCCGAAGCGCCCCAGCGCCGCGTCCCGAATGTCTTCGAACGCTTTGGGATCCGCGACGTCGGCGCGGTGCGCCAGCATGGAGCCGCCCTGGCCGCTCAGGCCCGCCAGACGGTCGTCGCTGATATCGACGGCCACGATGTGAGCGCCCGTGTCGCTCAGTGTCCGGGCGACGGCGCGGCCGATGCCGCTGCCTGCTCCGGTGATGACGGCGACCTTGTCGCGAAGCGTGTCCATGGCGCTAATAGCCTGTCAACTATGCGCAGCATTTGGAAGTGGATCGGGCTGGCCGGCGTCGCAGGCGTCGTCGCCGGTGGCGCGCTGGTAGTACGCGACCAGCGGAAGCGACGTTCCTACACGCCCGACGAGGTGCGTGCCCGGCTGCATCAGCGGTTGGCCGAATCCGAGGCTTCTGAGGCTTCCACCGCGTACAAGCGGTAGCTGCCGGAAAACCCTTTCAACTCGACCTCGCGGCCCTCGTCGAAATGGATATCGTCGCACTTAATGACGGCGTCGCGCACCGGTTTGCTGACCAGGATCTGGCCGCCGACGGCCTCGGCGGCGACTCGTGCCGCCATCGCCACGTTGCGCCCGAACAGATCGTCACCGCGGCGCACCGAGCGGCCCATGTGGATACCGATCCGCACCCGAATTTCCTGGTGCCGCTTGCGATTTGCGCTCGGGTGGAGCGAGTCCTGGACGTCTATGCCGCACCGCACCGCCTGTTCGGCGCGCGCAAAGGCGATCATGAATCCGTCGCCCTGACTCTTCACCACATGTCCCCCCCGTTTTTGCACGAGTTCGTGGACAATCTTGTCGTGCGTGCCGATCAATCTGACCCATGCGCGATCGCCGATCCGCTCGTTGAGGGCGGTGGACTCCTCGATATCGGAGAACAGGATCACCACCCGGCCGTCGGGAGTGATCCGGGCCAGGTCGGGCCGCTCGACCTCGGCCCAGTCGGCGAGGTCCTCGATCGAGCTGCGCACCGCCGCGCCGAAGCCTTCCTTGCGCACGATGCTCGCCGTTTGCCACACCTGCTTGACGGCCTCGCGGCCGCCGGACAGCAGCCAGTTACGTGCGTCGGTCCGCTGCCGCAGTTCGTCGGCCTCCCGACGACTCTGGGCGAGCAGCCGCCACAGCACGACGAGGCCGCCCGCCTCGATCAGGGCAACCGCGGCCAAGACGTACAGCGCGAGATGCAGCACATCACCCATGCCGGGCCATCCTTCCAGGGCCGATGTGGCCGGGCCGGTCGGGCCTATACGCTCGGCAGTGCGTGGTGAAAATCGGGAGGTGCGGCCTTGGCCGACGATGGCGGTAGTTCCTCAGACCTACTGGTGATCTTCGGAATTACCGGTGACCTGGCCCGCAAGATGACGTTTCGCGCGCTGTACCGGTTGGAGGCCCGCGACTTGCTGGATTGCCCGGTCCTGGGGGTGTCCAGTGACGACATGTCGGTCGACAAATTGGTCGACCGGGCCCGTGAGTCCATCACCGACGCCGGCGAGAAGATCGACGACGCGGTGTTCGCCCGGCTGGCGAGCCGATTGGACTACTTGCGCGGCGACGTCACCGACAGCGAGCTGTACGACTCGCTGGCCGAGCTGATCGGTTCGGATTACCGCCCGATGTTCTATCTGGAAATGCCGCCTTCGTTGTTCGCGCCGATCGTCGAGAACCTCGGGCACGTGGGGCTGCTGCAGCGAGCCCGCGTGGCGGTGGAGAAGCCGTTCGGCCACGATCTGGAGTCGGCGCGCGAACTCAACGCGCGGTTGCGCGCGGTGCTCGACGAAGACCAGATCCTGCGGGTGGACCACTTCTTGGGCAAGCAGCCCGTCGTCGAGCTGGAGTACCTGCGCTTCGCCAATCTGGGGCTCGCCCAGGTGTGGGACCGGCACAGCGTTTCGGAAATCCACATCACCATGGCCGAGGATTTCGGTGTGGAGGATCGCGGCAAGTTCTACGACGCGGTGGGTGCGGTGCGCGACGTGGTGCAGAACCACCTGTTGCAGGTGCTCGCGCTGGTCGCGATGGAGCCTCCGGTCGGCCCCAGCGCCGACGATCTCAACGACAAGAAGGCCGAGGTGTTCCGTGCCATGCCGGCGCTGGATCCGCAGCGCTGCGTGCGGGGCCAGTATCGCGGCTACACCAAAGTGCCTGGGGTGGATAAGGATTCACAAACCGAGACCTTCATCGCGCTGCGCGCCGATATCGACAACTGGCGCTGGGCCGGAGTGCCGATCTTCCTTCGGGCCGGAAAAGCATTGCCGGAGCGCGTTACCGAGGTCCGGTTGTTTCTGCGCCGAGTTCCCGGCTTGTCGTTCCTGCCCAAGAACAGACCGGCCGAGCCGAACCAGATCGTGCTGCGCATCGACCCCGATCCGGGTCTGCGGCTGCAGCTGTCCGCCCAGATCGGCGACGCGTGGCAGGACATCCACCTGGACTCTTCGTTCGCGACGGATCTCGGTGAGGCGATACAACCCTACGAGCGGCTCCTCTATGCCGGGTTGACCGGCGATCGTCAGCTTTTCGCGCGGGAAGACAGCATCGAACAGACGTGGCGCATCGTGCAGCCGCTGCTGGATGAACCGGGCGAGATCCATGAATACGACCCCGGGTCCTGGGGGCCCGAGGCCGCGCAGTCATTGCTGCGCGGACACCGCAGTTGGCAGCAGCCGTGGCTTTCCTCGAGCGGCAAAGCAAGGTAAGGAGACGAAAGAATATGCAGCTGGGGATGATCGGCTTGGGCCGGATGGGCGCGAACATCGTGCGTCGAGTGGCCGCGGCGGGACACGAGTGCGTGGTCAACGACCACAACCCCGATGCCGTCAAGGCGATGGAAGGGGAACACAACACCACCGGCGCGTACTCGCTGGCCGAACTGCGCGACAAGCTCACCGCACCGCGTGTCGTCTGGGTGATGGTGCCCGCGGGCGACATCACTACCGGGGTCATCGAGGAGTTGGCGCAGAGCCTCGAATCCGGCGACATCGTGATCGACGGCGGGAACTCCTACTACCGCGACGACTTCAAACACGCAAAGCTGCTGTCCGAGAAGGGGATTCACCTGCTGGACTGCGGCACCAGCGGCGGCGTGTGGGGCAAGGATCGTGGCTACTGCCTGATGATCGGGGGCGACGACTACGCCTTCGAGCACGCCGAGCCGATCTTCGTCACGGTCGCGCCGGGCGTGGACGCCGCGCCGCGTACGCCGAGCCGTGACGGTGAGGTAGCGCAAGCCGAAAAGGGCTACCTGCATTGCGGTCCAACCGGGGCGGGGCACTTCGTGAAGATGGTGCACAACGGCATCGAGTACGGGATGATGGCCTCGCTCGCCGAGGGGCTGAATATCTTGCGCAACGCCGACATCGGTAAGCGCATCGAAAAGGGCGACGCCGAAACGGCACCGCTGGAGCACCCCGAGTTTTATCAGTACGACTTCGACATCCCGGACGTCGCCGAGGTGTGGCGCCGGGGCAGCGTCGTCGGCTCCTGGCTGCTGGATCTGACCGCGAGCGCGCTGCACGGTTCGCCTCAACTCGAGGAGTTCGCGGGGCGGGTCTCCGACTCGGGCGAGGGCCGGTGGACCGCCATCGCGGCGATTGACGAGGGAGTTCCCGCGCCGGTGCTGACGACCGCTCTGCAGGCCCGGTTCGCCTCGCGTCGCCTCGATGAGTTCGCCAACCAGGCGCTGTCGGCGATGCGCAAGCAGTTCGGCGGACACGCGGAGAAGCCGGCTAACTAGCAGGGGGGATGGCCTGACTCACCGAGCTAACTGGTCAGGCGCCTGACGAACGCCACCACCACGTCGCTGAAGGCGTCGTTGTCGTCGCCGGCGGCGGTGTGCCCGGCGTTGGACAGCTCGACGAACTCGGCGCGCGGCACCGTCTCCAGGAAATGCCGAACCCCTTCGGGGCTGACCACATCGGAGAGCTTGCCGCGGATCAGCAGGATCGGGATCTTCAGGTTGACGGCGGCCTCTTCGAAACCCTCGGTCCGTAGCTCCGGGTCGTCTCCGGGCGCGGTCATGAACGCCGGATCCCAGTGCCAGTACCACCGCCCGTCACGCAGGCGCAGGTTCTTTTTCAGCCCTTCGGGACTGCGCGGTTTCTCGCGGTACGGCAGGTATGCGGCGACGGCGTCGGCGGCTTCCTCGAGCGAGCCGAATCCGTGGATGTTGGTGAGCATGAAATCCCGGATCCTGGCACTGCCGGTCTTCTCGTAGCGCGGCACCACGTCGACGAGGACCAAGCCGGTCACCCGGTCGGGTCCGGCGCTGTCGGCGACCAGGATGCCGGTCAGTCCGCCCATGCTGGCCCCGATCACCACCACCGGGCGACCGATCGCATCCAGCACCTGCAACACATCGGCCGTCAAGGTTTCGACGGCATAGTCCGCGTCCGGCGCGCGGTCACTGTCACCGTGCCCGCGGCTGTCGAGTGCGACGACGTGGTAGCCCTCGTCGGCCAGGATCTGGCCGGTGCTCTTCCAGGAGAACCGGTTTTGCCCGCCACCGTGCAACATCAGGATGGTCGGCTGGCCCTCTGGGGCCCTGCCACGGTTCCATTCGTCGCCGATCAGGGTGATTTCACCGACGCCGGAAAACTCAACCGTCTGCGGGCCACTGCTCACGGCACTCATTCTTTGACGTTACATAGAGAGGTTAAGCATCTGCTCCGGGGGGTGGCGGCAGCGGCGCGTCGGGGAACAACTCGGCGAAGCTGCCGAACAGGATGCGGTCCCTGGTCTGCTGGTCGACGTCGTCGAACAACTGGTGCAGGGTGGCCTGAGTGTGGCCGAAGGTGCCCTCCATGTGCGGGTAGTCGCTACCCCACAGCACGTTGTCGAAACCCATCGCGGTCACCGCCGCGATCGCCGACGAGTCGTGCTGGAACGACGCGTACACCTGCGAGTAGACGATCTCGCGCGGGCTGCGCTTGAGTTTGGGCCGCACCACCATCGCGTGCTGGCGATAGCCCTCTTCCATCCGGTCGGCGACGAACGGCACCCAGGTCGCGCCGCCCTCCGAGATCAGCACCCTGAGGTCGGGGTGCCGGTCCAAGGCGCCCGAGGCGACCAGCTTCACCACCGCCCGTTGGCCCCCGAACGACGTCTCGACGTAGTTGAGCACCGCGCCGCCGGGGCCGTGATGGGTGATGCCGATCGAGCCGCCGGCGGCGAAATCGACTGGCTCCGTACCGATATGGAAGGCGACCACCATGCCGATGTCCTCGGCGACGGCCCAGAACGGCTCCCACTCGTCGCGGTTGTAGTCCCGCTGTGCCGGGTGAGGCGTGACGGGAAGGAAAACTGCCTTGAATCCCATTGCGCCGCAACGCTTCAGCTCGTCGACCGCATCGCCGATATCCAGCGTGGAAACCTGCGCCGTCGGGATCAGCCGCGGCGAGTAGTCCATGACCGTTTCCTTGCACCAGTCGTTGGAGGCCCGCATCGCCTCGCGGAACAGCTCCGGCGTGCGAAACGAGCCCGCCCACATGCCCAGCGACGGGAACACCAGTTCCGCCCAGATGCCTTCGTCGTCGAGGTCGGCCAGTCGTTTGGTGACATCGCGGGAGCCGGCCGCGGCCACCGTGGCAGCCATGAACTCCTCCTGGGCAAGGCTCGGCAGCCGGCGACGGAACACCTGGCCGTCGACGTAGATGGATTCCCACCGGCCGTCGGGATCCTTCTCGCTGCGCGGCGCCAGCTCGGCCAGTCGTTTCGGCAGCCGCGAGCGCCACAGGTCCGGGGGCTCGAGGACGTGCGAGTCGCCGGAATTGGCCCAGAGCTTGAGGGGCTTGACGGTGGCGGTCATGACGGAATATTAGAATTACGTTCTAAAACTGTCAACGTTCCGGCGCGGTGAGTTCCGGGCGCCGCTGCGGTCTATCTATCAGACGAAGACCGGACGAAAAGGAGACTGGATATGCCATCGATCACCCCCTCGCTGTGGTTCGACCACAACCTGGAGGAGGCGGCGGAGTTCTACACCTCGGTGTTCCCCAACTCGCGGATCGAGGGTTTGAACAAGACCACCGAGGCGGGACCCGGCGAACCGGGCACGGTGCTGAGCGGGACTTTCGTGCTCGACGGCCTGCGCTTCATCGGCATCAACGGCGGTCCGCACTTCCGATTCACCGAAGCGGTGTCGTTCACGGTCCACTGCAAAGACCAGGACGAGGTGGACTACTACTGGGACCGGCTGACCGACGGCGGCGAGGAATCGCAGTGCGGCTGGTGCAAGGACCGCTACGGCCTGAGTTGGCAGATCATCCCGGACCGGCTGTACGAGCTGATCGGCGACCCGGACCGGGCGCGTGCGGCGGCGGCCACCCAGGCGATGTACAGCATGCGCAGGATCGTCATCGCTGATTTGGAAAAGGCGGCGGGGGCTGCAGCCAGCAGGATTTAGGATTTGCGTCATGCCCGACGGTCGACTCGCAAATCCCGATTGCTCACTCGGTACCGATCCGCGCTCGGACCCCAGAATGGTCAAGTTTTTGGCGCAGTTCGGCATGGACACTGTGCTGCCTGCGCTGCCCGTGACCGTTGACTCGCCACTCGCCGATCGGCTGGCCTTCATCGCCGAGACCGAAGAAGTCAGCAGCACGGTCTTCTCGTCGTTGGCACAAGCAATGCGGAGCGTCGAAGGAGTGACCACCACGACCGTCACGATCCCTGGCGGCGACGGACAAGACCTGGCACTGTATGTCAGCCGTCCCGACACCGGTGTGGCCCTGCCGTGCGTAGTGCACCTGCACGGTGGCGGCATGGCCTTCCTCAGCGCCGCCGACACCGCCTACCTTCGCGAATGCGAATCCCTAGCTGCCACAGGGCTTGTCGTCGTCGGCGTCGAATTCCGCAACTCGGCCGGCAAGTTGGGCGTTCATCCCTATCCGGCCGGGCTGAATGACTGCGCCGCCGCAGTTCGTTGGGCGTTCGCCAACCGCGAGCAACTCGGCATCACTCACGTGGTCGTTTCCGGAGAGTCGGGTGGCGGCAACCTGACGCTGGCGGTCACGCACAAGGCCAAGCGTGAGGGTTGGCTGCACGAGATCGCCGGCGCGTACGCGCAGTGTCCCTTCATCTCCAACCGGTGGCTGGAACAACCGGACGAGTTCGTGTCGATGAGAGAAAACGACGGCTACTTGGTCGGTTGCGAGCAGCTCGCGATATTCGCGTCGGTCTACCACCCGGAGCGCGCGCACTCCGGCGACCCCACCTGCTGGGCGGGCACCGCGACCGAGGAGGACTTGGCCGGCATGCCCCCGCACGTCATCTCCGTCAACGAGCTCGATCCGTTGCGCGACGAGGGACTGGACTACTACCGCCGGTTACTACGCGCACGGGTTTCGGCGGTAGGCCGCATTGTCGCGGGCACGTGTCACGGTGGTGACTTGCTGCTCGGCCCCGCCATGCCGGAGGTCTTCGCGGCGAGCATCCGCGATGTCAGCGGCTTCGCCAAGTCGCTGGCTTGAGAGCTGACTACTTCAGCCCGCGAATGAGGAAGACGGCGCCCGGCACCCGGTAGCCGAGTTGGTAGAAGAAACCGGTCGCCGTGAGCCGGGAGTCCGCGATGATTCCGGCTGCCCCAAGCTGGCGCGCGCGATCAACGAGCGCTTCGTGCAACACTTTTCCGGCGCCGGTCCGCTGACATTCGGCAACGACGGCGATGTGGCTCAGGAAGACGTGAAACCCGTTGAAGACAGACAATGCTGCGCCGACACAGTCTTCGTTGTCGAGGATCACCAAGCAGGTTTCGGGGGAGCTGTCGATGGCTCGCCGGATCTTGGCTTCCACGCCGTCCGGCCTGCATAGATCCACGGCAATGAACAACGTGGCGATCCGTTCGATGTCTGCGGGCTCCGCTTGACGGACGCGAAGTTCGGCCATGTTCACCCAATCAGTCGGTCGATGCAGTCGATCGCCGCATCGGTGATCGCCGCGACATCGTCAGGGTTCTCGCATTCCGCGACCATCAGCGACGACTCCGCCATGGTGGCTACCAGCACGCGGCTCAGGAGTTGCCCGCCGACCGACTTGTCCAGCTCCAAGACCGCCATCCAGCTGCGGAAGGCGGCTTGCATGCGATCGCGGCGGACCACCTCGAAGCCGGCCGGCGTGTCTCCGGACGACAGGACCCTGGCGAGGCGGCGGTTCTCCCACATCGCCTCGAGGTAGGCCCGCACATGCAGTTCGAACGTGCGGCGCCGGTCTTGTGATCCGGCGGGGCCGGCTTGTTGGAGAGCCGCGTCGATGCGCCGGTCGACGGCGTCGGCCATCTGCTCGAAGATCGCCAGGAACAGTTCGCTCTTACCGCCGAAGTGGTGATAGATGCTGCCGATGCTGGCGCCGGAAGCGGTCACCACGTCGGCCATCGTCGCCGCGGTGAATCCTCGGGTCGCGAATACCTCGGTTGCTGCGTCGAGGATGCGCCGCTGGGTGGCGTCGGTCTTGGCCCAGCGGCGAGCCTGCGCCGAGGTGGTCATGGGTAGACGTTAACCGGCGGGTCTGGCGGATGTCGGCAACGGTCAGCAAGATAGGACGGGTGACTGAGCCACGGTGGATCGACGTCCCGGGGCCGGAGGGGAATCTGAAGGCCCTGACCTGGGGGCCGCCCGATGGTCCAATCGCGTTGTGCCTGCACGGTTTCCCCGATACCGCGTACGGATGGCGCAAGGTCGCTCCCCGGCTGGTCGAGGCGGGCTGGCGGGTGGTCGCACCGTTCATGCGCGGCTACGCACCGTCGTCATTGCCGGCCGACGACTGTTTCCACGTGGGTGCGCTGATCGACGATGCTTTGCGCGTGCGCGCGGCCGCGGGCGGCACCGAGCGCGACGTGGTGATCGGCCACGACTGGGGTGCGGTTGCCGCCACGGGTCTGGCCGCGATGCCCGACAGCCCGTTCGCCAAGGCGGTGATCATGTCGGTGCCGCCGGCGGCGGCGTTGTCGGTGAGCGGGGCCAGGGACCGCGGCCGGGTGGCCCTGCTGATACCGCCGCAACTGCTGCGCTTCTGGTACATGTTTTTCTTCCAATTGCCTTGGTTGCCTGAGCGTTCCGCTTCGTGGATACTGCCGCTGCTGTGGCGGCGCTGGTCGCCGGGCTATCGCGGTGCCTACGAAGATCTGCGGCACGTCGACGCCGCGATCGGCACACCGGAAAGCTGGCGCGCGGCGCTGGGGCCGTACCGGGCGAACATTCGTCATCCCCGGCCGCCGGCGCGATATGCCAAATTGAACCGGCTGTGGTTGCGGCCGCCCCTACTGCCCAGCCTCTATCTGCATGGTCGCGACGACGGTTGCATGACACCGGCTTTCGCGTTCTGGACGGAAAAGGTGCTGCCCGCCGGCAGCGAGGTGGCCATCGTCGACCACGCCGGGCATTTTCTGCAGCTCGAGCAGCCGGACAAGGTCGCCGAATTGGTGTTGGCGTTCATTGGCTCGCCCGGCTGAGGCGATGGCCATTCACTGGATGGCGGCCGTCGACGCGCAGTTCTATTGGATGTCGGCCAAAGTCCCCAGCGACGAGTTCCTGCTGTATGCGTTCGCCGGTGTACCCGACGACCTGGATGGCGCCATCGACTGGGTGCGCCGCCGTGCTCGGGCGTGCCCGGGCTTGGCCATGCGGCTCGAGGATGGATGCGCCCTCAGCTATCCGCGGTGGGTCGGGATGGCCCTCGAGTCCACGCAGGTCGTCCGGCACGAACTGGCCGACGACGGCTGGCCAAGCTACCTGGCCGCGGTCGTCGGCCTCGCCGATGACCAGCTCGATGTTCGCCGGATACCTTGGCGCCTACATGTTTTCCCGGCGGTGTCGGGCATTCCGGGTGTCGACGGTCCGGGCGCCGTTGCGGTCCTGCAGGTTCCGCATGCGCTGGCCGACGGCGCTCGTGCCGCGGCGATGGCGGCCTGGCTGTTCGGCCGGGCGGCCCCGGTGCCCGAGGTGACCCCGATACCCGCGGGCTGCTTGCCGTGGCGGGCCGCCGAGGCGGCCCGGACCCACCGCCAGTTGGATCGTGACACCCGCGCGGGTCAGCTGGCGCCGGGGGTGGGATTGCGCCCGCCGCTGTCTACCAACGCTCGCCCGGGCGGTACCCGCTCGGTGCGCACGCTGGTGCGGCACCGTTCGCAGCTGCCCGGCCCGACCGTGACCGTCGGAGTGCTGGACGCGGTGTCGACCGCACTGTCCGAGTTGCTCGACGGTCCGGTCGATTCGCTGGGCGCCGAGGTGCCGATGGCCAAACCCGGTGTGCCACATGCACATAACCATTTCGGCAACGTCGTCGTCGGGCTCTATCCGGAACTCGGCCGCGATGCGCGGGTGCGGCGGATCGCGGCCGACTTGGCCAACGGCCGGCGCCGCTTCGAGCATCCGGCTACGCGTGCCGCCGACCGCGCCTTCGCGGCGGTACCGGCGCCGCTGCTGCGGTGGGGCATATCCCGGTTGGACCCCGACGTCCGGCCGGCGCAGGTGGCCGGCAACACCGTGGTGTCCAGCGTCAACCGTGGCGCGGCCGACCTGAGTTTCGGCGGCGCACCGGTGGTGCTGACGGCAGGGTATCCGGCGCTGTCGCCGTCGATGGGTCTGACCCACGGAGTGCATGGCATCGGCGACACCGTCGCGATCAGCGTCAACGCGGCGGAGTCGGCCGTTCCCGACGTCGACGCCTATCTGCGACTCCTGGACGCAGCGCTCTAGGCCTATTGAGCGTCACCGGATCTGGCCGCTTCCTCGCGGGTCAGGCCGGCGGCGAGGATCAGCTCTTCGTGCAGTTCGAACCACACGGTGTGAAAGGAGTCGACGAGCGGTCCAGTGCGGCACTCAACTTCGTGGGGTACGTGCTGAGCCGCGGCAGTAGCGCGGCAACCGTCGCGATGATCGGCGCGGCCCGCTGGTGTACGCCGTCGAGGCGGGCCAGCACCGCCGCGTCTTGCGCATCGCCGGACTCGGCGGCTTGCCGTTGCAGTGATGATCTAGGTTTGCAGTTATGTCGGATATCACTGCCTACGACGTCGGGTTACTGATCCTCAGGCTGGCGCTGGGTCTGACGATGGCCGCGCATGGCCTGAATAAGTTCTTCGGCGGCGGCCGGATCCCGGGCACCGCGCGCTGGTTCGAGAGCATCGGGATGAAGCCGGGCAAGTTCCACGCCACCGTCGCAGCCTGCACCGAGACGGCTGCCGGGCTCGGTCTGGCGGCGGGGCTGCTCACCCCGATCCCCGCAGCGGGTTTCGTGTCGCTGATGATCGTGGCGGCCTGGACAGTGCATCGCCCCAATGGTTTTTTCATCGTCAAGGAAGGCTGGGAGTACAACCTGGTGCTGGCGGCGAGCGCCGTCGCGGTCGCCACGGTGGGCCCCGGGAAGCTCAGCCTGGATTATCTGATCTTCCACAAGAATTGGATGGACGGCTGGGCCGGTTTGGCGATCTCGCTGGGCCTCGGCCTCGCCGGGGCCATCGGGCAGCTGGTGATTTTCTATCGGCCACCGGTCAAGCAGGCAGGGTAGCTACGGGTCGTCGTCATCATCGGGCCATCGGGAGTAGGGTGCCGCCGCCGGTCAGGGCTTTGCCTGCGGCGGCCTCTAAATCGGCCAGGGTGGCGGTGACCACGATCGACACCGGTAGGCCGTTGTGTTGACCCAGTTCGCCGGAGGCGAGCTGGCCGCGTAGTCCGGCCAGTAGGCCGTCGTGGTTGCGTTGGGCGGTGGTGCGGTGATCACGGCGGACGGCGTCCTGATCGGGTGTGGCATCGACCACGGGGTTTTCGTCTTCGGGGTTGCATGCTCCGGGGGCGGCCAGTTTGGCCAGCATGGCCTCCAGGGCGGCGCGCAGTTGGGGGGTGAGTAGCCCACTGATCCGTGACATGCCGTCGTGGTCCTGTTTGCCCAGGGTGAGGCCGCGTTTGCGCAGCCGTTCCTGTTCGCGGTAGTCGCCGTCGGGGTGTAGCCAGTCGATGATCCGCTGGGCATATTTCGCCAGCTCGTCGGGGCGGTACCCGCCGGCTTTGTCGGCCAGATCGGCGTCGATGGCCTCGCGGGTGCACACGTCCACCTCGGCGGGCAGCGCCGCGAGCAGGCTGCGGATCACTTTGACGTGTCCGTCACCGATGCGGCCCTGGCGTTGGGCGGCCGCGGTGGCGGCCAGTTGCGGCGCCAACGGCTCGCCCGTCAATGCCCGGCGCTCCCCGAGGTCTTCGGCGTCGGCGATGCGTTGGCCGGCGTCGGCTTTGGTGATGCGTAGCCGGTTGGCCAGCGCCTCGCGCAGGGTGCCGCCGAGTTCTTCTTTGCCGGCTTGGGCGTGGAGTTCGTTGATCAGGGTGTG
>NZ_DATJYB010000047.1:0-10948 GCF_035499775.1 Mycobacterium sp.
CGCGGCCCGGCAGGACGTCTTGCCGAGATCGACCGCGAGGATCACGGCACCCATCGTTTCATGCACCGCTTCGCCGAGCGTGGGTGATCTGGACGAAAACAAGAGTCAGCGCGCTATCCGCCGCCTCAACAGTGACAGTCCGGGCCCGTCGAGACCGTCTAACACCGCAGCGCGCCCGACCGAAGCCAACAACAGGTCGGCCGCCCGCCCACGAACTTCCTCGCCGTTTCCCCAGCTTCGGCCAATGTCCATGGCGTGCAAGCGAATACCTCGCAGTCGTCTGAGTGGCACCAGACCAATCGGCACCGGGCCGGTCAGGAAGTCCAATGCCGTCGCTGTCAACTGCGGATCTGGTTCAAAGGGCAGTCCGAGCGGGATCTTGATGTCGCCGCTGTGCGCCAACACTTCGGCCAATAACCCAGGTGCCTGTGGCGGGGGTCGCCAGTATCGATCAGATCGGCGAGGTCGCGATGCTCCTGCGCTGTCGCAGCATGGATTTGCTCGCGATTCACGGCGATGCGGCGGAGTCGATCCCGGGCACGTTGCCGACGATTTCCTTGATCTTCGCGACCAGCGCGTCGGGTGTAGTCGGATCGAAGTCCTCGCCGTTGATCCGGACCGTCGGAGTGGCGTTCACGTGTGCGGCCTTAGACATCCCCCGGACCCTTGCCAGGTACTTCCCGCTGTTGACGCAGTCTGGGACACCGCCCACTACTCCGGCCTCTCGAGCGAGTTCGATCAATCGCGCGTTGTCGGGGAAGGTCGAGCCGGATTCAGAGGGCTGGATGTTCGGGTTGAATAACGCGGTGTGGAACCGACGGAATGCGTCGATGGATTCGTCGGCGACGCAATAGGCAGCGGCCCCCGCTCGTGACGAATAGTTCTGGCTGCCACGGTCGAGAATGGCCACGAAAGAGTAGTCGGCAGCGATGGCGCCGATGTCGATGAGCTTGGACACCGTCGGCCCGAAGGTCTGCTCGAAGTGACCGCACATCGGACAGAGGAAATCCTCGTACAACGCTACGACGGCCTTGGGATCACTGGTCCCCGGATTGGTGACCAACTTGCTCGACGTCACCCGCACAGAGTGGGTATCGGGCGGTTGAGATGATCCCGGCGGCGGCGACGACGGCGCCGAAGATAATTGCGACGCTTGGTGTTTGACGAACGTGGGAATGCCGATGGCGGCGGCCGCGATCAACGCGACCAGCACAATGGCGCCGGTGACGAGTGCGATCGTGAGCCCCCGAGTCCTTCCACCGGTCGGCGGAGGGGTGGGCGGCGCGGGTAGCGGCGGCGGGGCAGTCCAGACCGGGGCCGGTAGTGCGAAGGGCTGGGCGGCGGCCTGAGGGGGTACCGGTCGCTGGATGGGGACGGTGACCGCGTCGCGGGCGGCTTCGGCGAATTCGGTTGTGGTGGAATACCGTTGCGCGGGGTCTTTGGCCATGCCGGTCGCGATGACCTGGTCAACGGATGGAGGCAGGTTCGGTTGGGCGATCGAGGGTTGCGGCGGCGGGTTGTAGAGGTGCGCGGCAACCAGGGGCGCCATGGTGTCCCCGGTAAACGGTGGTTGACCGGTCAGGCATTCATAGAGCACGCAGGCCAGTGAGTAGATGTCGGCGCGGGCGTCCTCGGATCCGGTGCCCAGGCGTTCGGGTGCGATGTATTGAAAGGTGCCGATCGTGTTGCCGGACTTGGTGAGTCGGGTTTCGTCGGCGGCGCGGGCGATCCCGAAGTCGATCAGGTAGGCGAAGTCGTCGTCGTCGAGCAGGATGTTGGAGGGTTTGACGTCGCGGTGAATCAGGCCGACCTTGTGGGCGGCGTTCAACGCCTTGGCGACCTGTTCGACGATGCGCACTGCGCGGCCGGGCTCCAGCGGGCCGGCGGCGAGCACGGTGGCCAGGTCGCGGCCGTTGATCAGCCGCATGTTCACGAACAGTCGGCCGTCGACTTCTCCGTAATCGTGGATCGGGATGATGTGCGGGCTGCTGAGTTGGGCCGCGGCTTCGGCTTCACGGCGGAAGCGTTGGACGAACGTGTGGTCTTGAGCCAGGTGCGGCGGCAGCACTTTGATGGCCACGGTCCGGTTGGTCAGCGTGTCATACGCGCGCCAGACCTCCCCCATGCCGCCGCTGCCCAGCAATTCCACCAAGCGGTAGCGCCCGAACGGGGTCCCCTCCACATCAGCCTCCTCGGCAGTCAAACTGATCCATCACACGATAAGCACGGGCGAGGCCGATCACTACTGAACTCGGCAGGTCAACAGGCGGAGGAAGCCGACGGGTTCGGCAAAGCCTTTGAGCGCGACCGTTTCTTGGCGCTGCGGCAGGTCGGCCAGTATTTCCTGCACGGCGGGATCGGTGGCCACGGCGTGGGACAGCACGACGTCGTCCCCGGCGCTCTGGCCCTGCAAGCGCGCCGCCATGTTCACCGTCGAACCGAAGTAGTCGAGGCGGTCGTTCAAGGTCACGACGACGCTCGGGCCGGCATGGACGCCGACCTTCAGCACCAGGTCGCGGCCGGCCTGTGCCGATGAGTGGATCCCCGCCTGCATGGCGAGCGCCGCGCGCAGCGCTTGCGCCGGATCGGCGAAGGAGGCCATCACCGCGTCGCCGATCGTCTTCACCACCGCGCCGTCATGGTCGCGCACGATCGCGGCCAGCAGCGTGAAGTGTTCGCGCACCATGTTGTAGGCAATGGCATCGCCCACCCGCTCGTAGAGCTCCGTCGAGCCACGCAGGTCGGTGAATAGCAACGCGACCTGGCTGACGCCGGCGTCGTCGCCCGGCCGCAACGTCGCCTCGGCGAACATGTCCCGAAAGGCCTGCAGCGAGATCACTTCCGGCGCCGTCAGCGTCTCGCGCGCCCAGGTTCGGTCCTCGATCAAGGCTGCCAGCTCGAAGTCGGCATCGTTCACGAATGTCACGCTTCCCGGCTCGCCGCTCGATTCGGCGACGCTCAGCAGTTCCACGCCCGACGCCGTGACGCGCAGGCCCGGGAAAGGCCCACCTTCGTAGTCGACGTCGACGAACCCGCCCGGGTGCAGTGTGCGCAGGCGATAGGAGCCCGACGGCAGTCCGGCGGTGACGGTGCGCCGCTCCCCCGGGCTGAGCAACAGCTGCACGGCGACGTGCTGCGTCGCCATCGGACCCGAGAGGCAGAAGCCACTGGCGGGCAACGGGCGCACCACGGGTGCCGGCGCAAACGTCAGCTCGACATTGCGCTCAAAGTCGCGGTCGTAGTCGATGTTGCACGACGAACAGTGCGCTCCGTGGGGCAACTCGGCAAGGGTATTGACGCTGACCTTGGCCCCGCGGCAATTGGGGCAGATCAGCTCCCACTTCATGCTGAAGAGGCCCGCCTTCACGGCGGCGAGGCAGGCCTCAGTTGCGGGGCGCGGGGGCACGCCGAGATCGCCGGCCAGCGTCTTGGGCCGCACCCGCGCGAGGTCGGACGCCATGCCTTGCAGCACAAGGTCGGTCAGGCGCGCGCCGAGTTCGTTGCCGTAGGGGTTACGGTCTATTTCGCGCGCCATCCCGGTGGCACGCTCGCGTGCGCCGGGGGGCAGGTCGGGCTCCGGCAAGACAAAAGGCGTCAGGCGCTCGATGGTGTGGTCTCCGCGCGCAAAGGCAACGGCTTCCACGACGCGCTTTGCCACATTCTCGCCCGCCTGGGTCGCAAGCCGCGCGCCGAACAGACGGCCAACCAAGCTCATTGGCTCCCATTCGAGCCCGTAGGTGACGTGCGAGCCCCCTTTGCCGTCCGGCTCGAGATCGAACACCGGGCCGAAACGGCGGAATGGGCCCTTGGTGAAAACGCGCGACTGCCGGAAGTGCCGACCTGAAATCCACTCGTACGGCTTTTCTTCCCACGCCAGCGCGAAGCCCGCGGCCTTGCCCAGCCCGCGGCGCACCACCGTGCCGTTGGCCTGCGGCGTCTCCTCAAGCGTGTAAGGCGGTAGCCCGAGCGCCTCGTTGAACCGGTTGGTATCGGCCAGCACCGGCCACAACTGATCCGGCGGCAGGTCGAATGTCCAGGTCCAAGTGCGACGCATCGATTGGAACTTTAGACCGATGCCGAGTCTTTCAAGCGTCGCGGCAGGTCACCGCTGCGCAGCGTCAGCGAACGCGTCGACGGCGTCGAGGTCGTATGCTCCTGCGTCGGTTCCGATTCCGCCGGCGACCTGCGCCGCGGTGGCGCATCCGAGGCGAGCCGATTCCCCGAGATCACGGCCCAGCGCGCGGCCCAGGACGAACCCGGCCGAGAACGCGTCACCGCAACCGGTGGTGTCGACCACCTCTACCGGAAACGCCGGCACTTCGATGGCTTCCTCCTTCGAAACGATCAGCGCGCCTTTGCTGCCCTGCGTGACCGCCACACAGGCGGCGCCTGCCGCGAGTAAGCGCTGCGCACCGGTCAGAGCATCCTGGGCCCCAGTGAAACCCAGCACCTGTTCGTCGTTGGGCAACAGGTAGTCGGTGTGCGGCAGGACTTCGGCAATCCACTGCAGCAACCCGGGATCCCCGGCGGCGAGAAAGTCGACGGATGTGCTGAGCCCGTTGGCCTTTGCGTACTGAAGCAACTCGCTGGCCGCCGGCCCGCCGAGAAACTCGGGACCGCCCAGGTGAAGGTGCGATGACCGAACGACCTCGTCGAAATCGAGGTCTTGCAGGGTGAATGTGGCATTGGCGCCCACGCAGTGCCAGGCAGGCCGGTCGCCGTTGGGGCGCACGGGGATGACCGATGCCGATGTCTGGGCCGACGGGTTCCGAACCAGGCCACCGACATCGACTCCTTCCCGGGTGAGCATCGCCAGCAGCGTGTCGCCCATCGCATCGGCGCCGACGGCACCGAAGCAACGGACGGTTGCCCCGAGCCGACGCAGTACGACGGCGGTACCGCCCGCTGTCCCGGCGGGGGACATCTTGATCGTCTGGACGAGTCGGCCCTGCGAGCCCTCGGGGATGGAGGTGATTCCCATGACGTGGGTGTCGAGGACGTGCACACCCACTGCCGCGATCTCGACTTGGGTCACTGCGGAATCTGCCTTCTGCATGTGCGGAGCTTATGAGTTCACGCCGGCGTCGGGCTGCGACGGGCGGGCTCAGCACGACCCGTCGGGCAGCGCAGAATAGCGGCCATGAATGGAATCGACGTATCGGTCTTCTGCCCGGCGCATCATCAGGTCGGCAATCTCGTGAAGAACGCGACCCAGATCGGGTATCGCGCGCGCGGAGGTCAGCTGCTGGCCTGGCCCCCACATCAGTCGGACTCGTGGTGGGAAGTCAAGTGTCCCGACGGCTGCCCGGGCGTGTTCGGCGGTGCTGTCAGTCCGATCAAACAAGAGGTGGACCGGCTCGCGGCTGATCCGAGCCGGACGACCGCGCACTACACGCTCAAGCAGGTGGGTTGAGGCTGGTGTTTGTGCTCGGCTCTTCGACCGAGATCGAGTTGACCTTGTTGAAGTAGTCCGCCCACGACAGGACCTCGGGATGCTCCTTGAGCAGTGTCCTGCGCTGCCGCTCGGTCATGCCGCCCCAGACGCCGTGCTCGACGTGATGGTCGAGCGCGTCGGCTCCGCACTCCTGCAGTACCGGGCAGTGACGGCAGAACACCGCTGCCTTGCGTTGTGCGGCCCCGCGCACGAAGAGTTCCTCGGGATCTGTGGTCCTACACAGCGCCTTTGAGACCCAACCACGTTCTGCTGCGACCATCGCGTGCTGGGTGCCGTGCGCAGCGACGCTGTTCATTTGCCCGGCGGTTTGTGGCGTTTCAGACAACGAGCAATTCCCTTCTACCCAGGGTGCTGTTCAAAATTCCTGGCGCTCAGCGCTGTCGGTGCTTCGCGCGGGTGACTTGGTGGATGGGGAACGACCGGCATCGGTACCCCTCTCGGCAGGCGGACGACCAATGCTTTACACCGTTACTGTCGACGAGGGCGGCCAATAGAGTAGTGGGCTACCTAAATTTCGGAGCCCGTACGGAGCGGCGCGACGACGAAGGAAATCTGCCCACTCGGTAGTGTCCAAACAATGGACATCTCCTGTGCCTTCGCAACTTCGTCGGACACTCCCGCGCACGTGGAATTGGCCGAAGCGCTCGGCTACCAACGAGCGTGGCTGTACGACTCCCCGGCGCTCTACCCCGACGTGTGGATGATTCTCACCCGATGCGCGGAGCGGACGTCGCGCATCGGCCTCGGGCCCGGGGTGCTGGTCCCCAGCCTGCGTCATCCGATGGTCAACGCCGCTGCGATCGCAGAACTGGCCAGCCAAGCGCCCGGTCGGGTGGCGGTGGCGCTCGGCTCGGGCTTTACCGGTCGATTCACGCTGGGCAAGCGGCCGATGCCGTGGCGGCAGGTGGCCGACTACGTCCGCTGCTTGAAGGCACTGCTCGCGGGCGAGACTGCGGAATGGGAGGGGGCGAAGGTGCGCATGATGCACTCGTCCGGCTTCGGCGCAGAGCGTCCGATCGACGTGCCGATCCTGATCGGCGCCGACGGTCCGAAGGGTCTTGCCGTCGCCGCCGAGCTCGGCGACGGCGTGTTCTCGGCGGCCGTCCCACAACCCGATGCCACGGACGTGGCCGACTGGCGGGCTTTGCTCGCCTTCGGCACGGTGCTCGACGAGGGTGAGGACCTGACCTCGGCACGCGTGATCGACGCGGCCGGGCCCGCGGCGGTGGTGTTCTATCACGCCGCGTACGAGCGTGGCGGAGCCGCTACGGTTGACGCACTACCGGGCGGACCGGGGTGGCGCGAGGCGATCGAGGCGTATCCCGAGGATGAACGGCATCTCGCGATCCACGAAGGGCATCTGGTGAAAGCCAACCCACGCGACGAGCCCCATGTCGGTGCCCTCATCCCGTTAGCGAGTTCCCTGGCGTTGACGGGCGAGGCGAGCGAAATACCGGACAAGGTCGCCGGACTAGCCGCGCTCGGTGTCACCGAGCTCGTGTACCAGCCGGCGGGATCTGACATCGAACGCGAGCTGCGCGTCTTCGCCTCCGCCGCCGGCCTCCCCGGCTGAAGTCCCCGGAAGCCCCCGGAAGCCTTAAGCCAAGCTGCGGCTGTCGACGTAGATCGGGATGAACAGCTCCCCGAGCAGCAGGCAGGCGAAGAACCACGCCGCCGGCGTATGAAGCCGTAACGAGCCGATCGAAACGGCAATCGGATTCCCTTGTCCCGCATGTGCTTTGGCGTCAGTATAGACCCACACGGCGGCGGCGAAGATGATGCACAGCACGAAGACAGCCATCGGCCCAGCAATCGTGGCATTCATCGGGATCGATGTCTCCAACGTCGTACCTCCTGGCGTTATGTCAGTCTGCTGATCGTACGGGTTTGCTTGGCCGTCGGCGGTGAAATGTGCCGAATTGGGTCTGGGTGCAGCGCGACATCGCCTGCGGCTCAACGCATGTGATCGCACTCGCCTACCTGCTCCTGGGTGCGCACTTGGCCTGGAATTACCGCGCGTCGCACGACGCGTTAGTGAGGCCGACGGTCACTGCCGCAAAAGGCCTGGTCAGAGACCTGCGGTAGCGATATCGCCCGAGAGCTGTAACAAAAAAGTAATGAGGAAGCCCCGAAGCTCTACGGGATGGACGTGCCTAGCCGACGTAGCGGGCGTTGCGCTCGTTGAAGAAGTCGGACCAGGACGCCACCTCCGGGTGCTGCTTGAGCAGTGCCCTGCGCTGCCGTTCGGTCATGCCGCCCCAGATGCCGTACTCGACGTGGTTGTCGAGGGCGTCCGCCGCGCACTGTTGCATCACCGGGCAGTGACGGCAGATAGCCGCAGCCTTACGTTGCGCGGCGCCTTGCACAAAGAGCTCATCGGGATCCTTTGCCCTGCATAGGCCTTTCGAGACCCACGCACGATCCTCGGCGGCCCCTGCGGGCATGTTGATGTGTACCGCCACCAGGTTCAGCCGTCGCGCGGCCGGTCGTGGTTCTGACACCGAAGCAGTTCCCTTCCTTCCGGCCGCGTGTTGCGACCGACTCCCCTGTGGAAGAAGACCCTTGCTGGGACCTGCGCCATACGATGCTGATCGGTGTGACCTGGATCTCCCCTGCGTATAAGTTAGCGGCTCGGTTTCGTTTGCGCAACGGTTTTCTGGCACGCACGTACCTAACACTGGAAGCAGGTGGCTGCGGGGGTCAGGAACCGGCGCGCACGGCGTCGATCGCGCGGTATATCCGCTGCTCACTGACCGGGCGCGGGGTGCCGAGTTGCTGTGCCCACAGGCTCACCCGGAGCTCCTCGATCTGGCGGGCGATGTCGCGTACGTCGGCGTCTGCCGCCCGCGCGCCGGGCAGCGCTTGCACCAATTCGTCGTATGCGCCCTGGACGGCGCGCACCCGCTGCATCCGCTCCCGATCCGCCTCGACCGCGTAGGGCAGCCGGTCCAGGCGCCGGTGGATTGCTGTCAGATAGCGGGTGAGGTCGGCGAGATGTGCGCCTCCGGCGGCGATGACGAACCCGGGCGGCAAGAGCCGGTCCAGCTGTCCGCGCACGTCGGCGATCGCGTCGGCCTGCGCGGGTTGCGGCTGGGCAGGCACCAGCAGTTGCACCTGCTGCGCAGCGGACAACACCTTCTCGACGCGGCCCACCATGTCCACGGTCCTCGGCAGGAGAGCCTTCGCCACGCGAGCACGCAACGCGGCGAACTCGTCGCGCGACCACACCGGCTCCGGCGCCAGCGTGTCGGTTGCGGCGTCGGCGCAGTCGTCGAGCAACGCGGAAATGGAGCCGTCCGGGTTCGCCCCGAGCGTCAGCCGTGTCCGCGGATCTAGCTGCCGCTCAACAGCTTTCACAGGCGACGTCACGCTCAGCCGCAGCAACCGGCGAGTGCCGGTCCGCATTGCACTGCCCTGCTCGACGGCCGTCGCGAACACACGCAGGTCAACCGCGCTGCCGCGGTCGACGAAAGCCGGGAAACCTCGCACGGCGCGTCCGCCAACCGTACGCTCGACTACCCGCGGGAGTTCTTCGAGGTCGTCGGGCCAGGTGCGCAACCCGAACCGCTCCAGCTCGCCGGCGACCGCGTCGGCGACGGCACGTCGAGCCGGCGCCGCCAGAGTCTCCTGCAGCACACCAAGGTCCTTGCCGCGGGCGACCTCGGTGCCATCCGCGGACTCGACGGCGAACGTCACGCGTAGATGGGCCGGCAGCTTGTCCAGGTCGAAAGCATCGGCGGGGACCAGAACGCCGGTGCGACGGCGCAATTCGCGGCGCAATGCCTCGAGTAACCGCCCTTCGGCCGGGTCGATTCCGGCCAGCACCGCGCGGGCCGTGTCAGGAGCGGGAACGAAGTTGCGGCGCAGGTCTTTCGGCAGCGACCGGATGAGTGCGGTCACCAGCTCCTCGCGCAGCGCCGGTACCTGCCAGGCGAATTCGTCGCCGCCCAGCCGCGCCAGCACATCGACCGGCACGTGCACCGTGACACCGTCGTCCACGGCGCCGGGCTCGAATCGGTAGGTCAGCGGCAGCGCGACGTCGCCGGTCGCCCAGATGTCCGGTCGATCGGCATCGGCGGTATCGGTGGCGCGCAGAAGATCGTCGCGGGTGAATGTCAGCAGATCCGGTGTCTGGTGCCGCTGTTTCTTCCACCACGCGTCGAAGTGGCGCGCGGAGACGACGTCGGCGGGCACCCGGGCGTCGTAGAAGGCGTAGATGTCGTCCTCACCGACGAGCAGGTCGCGGCGGCGCGCCCGCTCCTCCAGCTCTTCGAGCCGCTCGCGCAGCCGTGCGTTGTCACGGAAGAAGTGATGGCGGGTCTGCCAATCGCCCTCCACCAGCGCGTGCCGGATGAACAATTCCCGGGCAATCCCCGGCTCGACGCGGGCGTACCCGACGCGCCGGCGCGCGACCAGCGGCAGGCCGTACAGCGTCACCCGCTCGTAGCCCATCACCTCGCCGCGCTGGGCGTCCCAGTGCGGTTCGCTATAGGTGCGCTGCACCAGGTCCCCCGCGACCCGCTCGACCACCTCCGGCTGGGTGCGCGCAGCGGTTCGGCCGTACAGGCGACTGGTCTCGACCAGCTCCGCCACCACGACCCAGCGCGGCGGCCGCTTGGTGAGCACCGACCCGGGCGCGAGGACGAACCGCGAGTTGCGTGCACCCAGATACTCGCGCGAATCTTCTCGGCGCATACCGACGTGCGACAGCAACCCGGCGAGCAACGCCCCGTGGATCTGGGCCGGGTCGGCCGGCTGGTCGGACTCGACTATGCCTATATCGCGGGCGATGCTGCGCAGCTGCCCGACCAGATCCTGCCACTCGCGGATGCGCAGATAGTGCAGGAACTCATTGCGGCACATCCGCCGGAAGGCGTTGCCAGACAATTCCTTACGCTGCTCACGCAGATAGCGCCAGAGGTTGAGGTAGGACAGGAAGTCCGAGTGCTCGTCGGCGAAGCGGGCATGCTTCTGACGCGCGGCCTCCTCACGACCCGTCGGCCGCTCCCGCGGATCGGGGATGGTCAGCGCCGCGGTCAACACCAACACCTCCCGCACACATCCCTCGGTGTCGGCCTGCAGAATCATCCGGCCCAGCCGCGGGTCGACGGGCAGCCGCGCCAGGCGGCGGCCGAGGTCGGTGATCGCGCCCTGCTGGTCGAACGCGCCGAGCTCCTGCAGCAGCTGCACACCGTCTCGGATGCTGCGCTGGTCCGGCGGGTCGAGGAACGGGAACTTCTCGACGTCCCCGAGCTGCAGTGCGGCCATCTGCAGAAGCACCGCGGCGAGGTTGGTCCGCAGTATCTCGGGCTCGGTGTAGCCGGGGCGGGCCGCGAAGTCCTCCTCGGAATAAAGGCGGATGCACACACCTGGCGCGACCCGACCGCACCGGCCGGCCCGCTGCGCCGCGGACGCCTGCGAGATCGGCTCGATCGGCAACCGCTGCACCTTCAAGCGACGGCTGTAACGCGAAATGCGGGCGGTGCCCGGGTC
>NZ_DATJYB010000048.1:0-7525 GCF_035499775.1 Mycobacterium sp.
ACCAACGGGTAGGCGATCTCCTGTGACAAGTCGTTATCTGGCGGGCCATTTCGCCCCGCTGCACGCGCACAACACCCGCACTGAGCAGCGACGCCAAGAATCCTTTAAGGACGCGACGAGATGGTGGTGCCCTGCCGCGAACGCCGTGGCACAGACCTACACCGGGGGAACGTCATGACCGCTGCCAACCACTCGGCGACGACGCCCCGAAACTCAGCGGGCGGCCGGCTCGCGACCATGGTCGATGTCTTGTCGGCCAGGTCCTCGTCCGAGGAGCTCGCCTACATATTCCTCGCCGACGGCACCTCGGAAAGCGAAATTCGATGGTCATTCGGCGACACCGCCCGACGCTCCCACGCGTTTGCCGCACACCTGCGCGATCGAGGCATCGGCACCGGAGACCGCGTGGTGTTGGCGGTGAATCCCAGTCTCGAATACGTCGGCGCGCTGTATGGGATCATGCAGCTCGGCGCCGTGCCCGTTCCATGCTTCCCGCCTTTGCGCGCAAAGGAATTGGACCGATTCCACGCGATCACGATCGATTGCGCGCCCAAGGCAATCGTCATCGACGAGATGTATCGCGAACGAATCGACGCATTGCAAATACGCCTGCGGTCCTCCAGTCTCGACCCCGCCGTTGTTTACGTGGAGCAGGTTGCGGGCGAGGCCGGTGAACTCGCCCCCGTGCCAACCGCGCCGGAGGACATCGCGCTGATCCAGTACACCTCGGGCTCGACGGGAACTCCTAAAGGAGTCTGCCTCACCCACGAAAACCTGATGAGCAACTGCGAAGCCCTGGGCCGGAACATGGGCGACGACCCAGACCGGGTCGGCTTCTCGTGGCTACCGCCTTACCACGACATGGGACTGATGGGAACGATCTTCGTGTCGATGTTCCAGGGGGTTCCCCTGGTTCTGATGTCGCCGATGCATTTCGTTCAGGCCCCGTTCCGATGGCTGAAAGCTATTAGCGACTACGGCGTGTCGATCGCTGTCGGACCGAACTTTTCCCTCGACATGTGCTCAGATGCTCTGGACAACAACGATATTCACAACCTGGACCTGTCGACCGTCGAGCGACTGTATTGCGGCGCCGAGCCGATCAGCGCGGAGACGCTCGCGCGGTTTCTGCGGTTGACGGAACCGCTGGGGTTCGACCCGCAAGCGCTGACCCCGTGTTACGGGATGGCGGAAGCGACGCTCTATGTCGCGGGGAAACGCGGCGGCCGGAAATACCGCACCGACCTCCCACCGGAGGCGTCCGCAACGGGCCGTCCGGTCGTCAGCTGCGGCGAGGTCGACGCCGAACACACAGTGCGAATCGTCAACCCCACCAACCTAAAACCTCTGAAAAACGGTCAAGTCGGCGAGATCTGGGTGTCTGGGCGCAGTGTTGCCGCCGGCTATCACGACCGACCGGAGCAGTCCCGCGAGGTGTTCCAGGCCAGACTCGCCGACGACGAAGGCGAATACTTGCGCACCGGCGACCTTGGTTTCATGCGCTCCGGTGAACTCTTCGTCACCGGCCGAATCAAGGACCTGATCATCGTCAACGGCCGAAACGTCTATCCGCAGGACGTCGAAGCCACCGTTGCCCGCGCGATTCCCGAAATCCGGCTCGCTGTCGCGTTTTCCATCCCTGACGACAGCACCGAACAGATGTGTGTAGTCGCCGAGCTCGGACACCCGGAAGTATCGGCGCAGTTGCTCTCGAAGACAACTGAGGCGATTCGCTCCAGCGTAATTTCGGAATTCGGCATCAGACCACACGTCCACATCGGACCGAAGCGAACGATTCCGACGACCACCAGCGGGAAAGTACGTCGACAGGAAACCCGGCGCAGGCTGCTGGCGAACGAGTTGCGCTCTGTCCAAACCACCGATGCGATTCAGGAGTGCACGGCATGAGTTCAGCTGCCACGATTACCCAAGATGCGCCGAAACGTGAAGCGCCGCAACCACCGCAGCGAGATTTCCTTGCCTCGCGTCTGGCGTACCTCACCGTCGGGCTGCCCACCCTGGGGGCCATCGGTGCAGTCGTCTACGCGATCTACTACGGCCTGTCGGTGTCCGACATCGTGCTGTTCACCGTGTTCTATGTCATCACGGGTCTGGGCGTGGAGGGCGGATTGCACCGATACTTCACACACCGCTCGTTCGAGGCGTCCGAACCACTGAAGGTGTTCCTCGCCGTCGCCGGCTCGATGGCTGCGCAAGGGCCCGTGGTCTTCTGGGTGGCAAACCATCGACTCCATCACGCTTTCGCCGACACCGATCGCGACCCACACTCGCCACAACCACAAGGCCCGGGCATACGGGGCCGCGCAAAAGGCCTGTGGCACGGGCACATAGGTTGGTTGTTCGACGTCAGGAAGATCGACTGGAGCCGGCACACCCGGGACTGGTTGCAGGACCGTCGGGTGATGAAGATCAACGCTGCGTACTTCACGGTCGTGCTGCTCGGCATTGTGGGCCCAGGGGTCATCGGCGCATTGATGACCCAGTCGGTCCACGGATTGATCGGAGGGATCCTCTGGGGCGGCTTCGCCCGGATCTTCGCGCTCGACCATGCGACCTGGGTGGTGAACTCACTGGGTCACACGATCGGCAACCGTGAATTCCACGGTCGCGACGAGAGCCGCAATATCGCCGTCCTGGCTCCGCCGACCATGGGCGGGTCGTGGCACAACAATCATCACGCTCGGCCCAGTCTTGCTCAGACCCGCCGCCACTGGTGGCAGCTCGATCTCGTCGGCGACTTCATCCGACTCCTCGACTGTGTCGGACTGGCCAGCAACGTTCGGTACGTCAATTCGTCAGCTGAAAAGGGGGGTGCCGCATGACACTCGAAACCATAACTCGGCCAACTACTTCCAACACGAAAAGAGAGTCGCTCACACGCGCGATCGTGCAGCTCAACCCGCAGACCGCGCGCGCCAAGCGCATCGTCGCTCTGGTCACCGTCGGGATACCGGCGATCGGGTTCGCGATCGCCCTCTACATGATCTGCACGGGGACGGTTACCGCGCTCGACTACTACCTCTTCGCGGCGTTCTACGCGATTCAGACGTTCGGCGTCAGCATCGGTTTACATCGCTATCTTGCCCACAGGTCGTTCAAGACGTCGCGGTTCTTCGAGGGCGTGTTGATGATCGCGGGTTCGATGGCCCTGGAAGGACCCGTCCTGTTCTGGGTGAGCACGCATCGACGCCACCACCGTTACTCGGACGAAGAGGGCGACCCGCATTCGCCCAACCTCAGCGGCCCTGGCCTCATGGGCAAGCTGAAGGGCCTTTGGTATGCCCACATTCCGTGGATGTTCAGCGATCAAGAGTCCCGGGCTACCGTGTTCGCACCCGATGTGGTGCGCGATCGCCGGCTGTACTACTACTCCCGGACATACCCGGTCTGGGCGCTGGCCAGCCTGTTTCTGCCGGCGCTTGTCGGCTTCGCGATCGGCGGTACGGCAGCAGCGTTCTCGGGCTTTATCTTTGGCGGACTGGCGCGGGTATTCGTCGCCAATCAAGCCGCCTGGTGCGTGGGATCCTTGAGTCACATGATCGGCTCGCGGCCGTTCGTGACAAAGGATGACAGTGCCAACAACTGGCCGGTCGCCATCCTGACGTTCGGCGAGGGCCTACAAAACAACCATCACGCGTTTCCCGGCGCCTATCGGCACGCAATGCGTTGGTGGGAACCAGATCTCAGCGCTTGGGTCATTGCGCTGCTGGCCAAGACCGGCATCGTCTGGGATCTGAAAATGCCTGATCGCAACAAGATCAACAGCAGGTTGCGACGGAACCGTACCTCTCCGATGACATCCATCGGGACCAATTAGAAAGGGAAGAAAAATGTTCGGACGTAAGAAAACCGCCTCCATCGAGGGGCCGCTGACCCAGGAGAAGTTGCGCGCCTGGTTGGTCACCGAGCTGGCGAGCATGGTGAAGATCAGCGAGGCCGAGGTCGACACGACCAAGCGATTCGACGAGTACGGCCTTGATTCGCGCACTGCCGTAGCGGTTTCGGGGAAGTTGGAGAAGGTCGTCGAGCGCCGGCTGTCGCCGGCGATCCTGTTCGACCACGAGACGATCGATGATCTCGCCGACTACCTGACGGGCGAGATGCGGCTGCAGCGCTGCTGAACGGCAGCAGGATAGGACCAGGAGCACACGTCTCATGCCACAGTCAGTAACACTCACAGATCCTGACCCACGGTTCAGGGACTTCCTCGAAAAGAGCACCTTTCTCGAGGGTGAGAAGATCACCGCGGCCATCCCGAGGGAGTATCTGCAGCCGTCCCTGGTGCGCGGATTCGTCGGGTTGGCCGTCAGCTTGGCCGTGTATGTCGGCGCCATTGTCGGGATCGCGGTACTCGATCGGTGGTACCTGATCCCGCCACTGCTGGTCATCGCCGGCCTGGGCGGCTGGGGACTGCACTGCATCGCCCACGAGTGCGGCCACGGTTCGTTCTCACGAAATCGCCGGTTGAACTTTGCGATTGGGCATCTGACGCTGGTGCATCTGCTCTATCCGTTCCACACGTGGCGTCACGTCCACAATATGCATCACACCCACACCAACAGCCTGGAGCTAGACACCGACTGGCGTCCGATTCCCGAAGCGGTGTACCGCCGCCTGTCTTTGCGGGATCGGGTCGTCTACAGCAGCACTCGTACCTGGGCGGTGTGGGCCGGGTCGATCAACTACTGGCTCGAATCCGGGCTTCGCCCATCGTATTTCCCGAAGCGGGAAATGCGCCGCGAGGCGCGACGGTCGATCCTGTTCGTCGCAATCGTCGGCGGCGCATATCTGGCCACGCTCACCTACTTCACCGGTTGGCAAGGCCTGCTGCTGTACTTCGTCGGGCCCTGGTTTGCCACCCACATCTGGTTCAGTATCACCACACTGATGCACCACAGCGCCGAGGACATCCCGTACCTGACTGCCAACCACTGGAATCGCAACGCGAGCAGGTTGCTGGTGACCACGGATTTCATGTACCCGAGATGGCTGTTGTACCTCACCCACAACATCTCGGTGCACACCGCGCACCACGTTTCGCCCGCGGTGCCGTTCTACAACCTTCCCAAGGCGCAAGCCGCGTTGATGGCGGCCTATCCGGACATGCTGCGGGTGGAGAACGCGACCGTGTCGAAACTGTGGAACATCCTGCGCAAGTGCCGTTTCTATGATCCTGTCTCGGGGTTGTACTCGACACGTCTGATGCAGCGCGCCGATCCGGTCGAGGCGGACAGCGCGTGAGCGCCGGTTCGCTGCTCGCCACCGGGCTGGCGCGTGCACATCGTTTCATGCCGCGCCTTGCCGGCTACGTGCACACGAACATGTTCGTCGACACCCGCCGCCTGGGTAGGTTCCCGGATGACATGTGTCCTCTGGGAGCTACCCGGATAGCGCTGGACGGCGTGCCAAGGGTCGCCGCGGCGTACGTCTGGGGAAGCGGCGACCCTACCGTTCTTGCACTCCACGGATGGGGCGCCGACAGCACCACGATGTCGGCCGTGGTGGCCGCGGCACTCGACAGCGGCGAGTCGGCGGTATGCTTCGATGCTCCCGGACACGGCGTCTCGCCGGGCTCGCGTGCGACGATGAAAGAATATGCGGACGCTACTCTTGCAGTGCTGCAACGGTTTCCGAGCATTCACACCATCGTCGCGCATTCGATGTCATCGATCGCCGCGGTCTCGGCGGTCGCCGAGTCCGGTGTGGCGAACGTGCGCAGCCTGCTTCTCCTGGCTCCAACGTGCTCGCTCGCCGGCGTAATCGACCGCTGGGCCGCGCAACAAGGCCTACCCCCGGCCCTCGTCACGCAGATCCATCGTGAATTACAACGCCGCGACGGCATGCCCGTTCCGCACTGGGACGTCAGGACCGTCGGTTTGCCACCCTCGGTCGGGGTGCGAATCCTGCACGACCCTACCGACGAAGTGGTGCCACTCCTCGACTCCCATTTGATCGCAGCCGACATCCCGGCGGAGGTCCACGAGATCGCAGCCGGCGCCGGTCACCACAGGATCCTCGGTAGCGAAGAAATGCAGCGGGCGCTGAGCGCTTGCCTGGACTCGAATCCGCGACGGTGTGGCGGCACCGCGACTGCGCGGCACGGGTGAGCCGGTGCCCCGCGACCTCAGGCAGCCACCTCGGCGCGCGTCGCGCTGAACGAGAGCACCCCGTCGTCGATCGGCTCCTTGAGCAGAATCCGACGATCGTTTTCGTAGTGATGCAACATCTTCCACGGCAGCTTGGATCCCTGTCGCGGCATGGTGTCCTTCGCGCGCTTCACGTAGCCGGATTTCAGCTCGTCCAGCACCCCGACATCCGTCGCGCAGTCCTCCACGTCGCGCGGTGTCGCCACCGCGTAGCCGTTGCGATCCATGTGCTGCGAGAGCCGGCACAGGTAGGCACCGGCAACGTCGGACTTCAGCGTCCACGGCGTGTTGATGTAACCCATCAGCCAAGCGAAATTCGGGATGTCCTCGAGCAAGACGGCTTTGTAGACCATTCGGTCGCGCATCCCGCATGCCTCACCGTCCACCGACAGCTGCATGCCGCCCAACATCTGCAGATTCAGGCCGGTCGCGGTGACGATGATGTCCGCTTCGAGCTTCTGCCCCGACTTCAGCAAAATCCCTGTCTCGGTGAGGGTTTCGATTTCATCGGTGACAATGGACACCCGGCCCGACGCGATCTCCTTGAATAGATCGCCGTCCGACGCCATGCACATGCGCTCGTCCCACGGCGGGTACCTCGGCGTGAAATGACGCATGTCGAAGCCCGGCCCGAGTCGGCGTCGCACGAGCCACAACAGCAGACGCTTCGCCGGCTCCGGCCAACGGCGGGATGCTAAGTAGAGCTGGCGTATGAAGACGATGTTGCGTTTGCGCCCCAATGCATACACCCACTGCGCCGGAAGGAATCGGCTTAGCAGCGCGGAGACCTTGTCGGTCGAGGGCATCGAGAAGACGTACGACGGCGAGCGCTGCAGCATGGTGACGCGCGCAGCGTCGCCGGCCATCGCCGGGACCACCGTGACCGCCGTTGCGCCGCTGCCGATGACGACCACCCGTTTTCCGGTGTAGTCCAGATCTTCGGGCCAGTGTTGCGGATGAACATAACGTCCGGCGAACCGGTCCGCACCGGGGAAAGCCGGCTGATAACCCGCGTCGTAGTCGTAGTAGCCAGTGCATGCGATCAAATAGCCGCAGGTGTAGTGAAACCTCTCGCCGGTAGCTTCGCGGAGCTGATCGCCGCCGGTGATAAGAGTTCGTCCTGACTACGGACTAGGCGGCGGGACGCTCGGTGGGGGCTGCGGGCCGGAGGGGTCGGGTGCGTGTCCTTACCGACCAGTGAGCGACAAATTGGCTTGCCGCGCAGCAGGTTTGAATGCTGCCGCTGATAGGTGGGCACAAAGACACCCCCCCAACTTCCTGTGACACATGAGACTCACGAGGAACGCCCGGGGCGCGCCGGCTTCACCTGGTAAAGACGGGTAACCTCGCCCATCCGC
>NZ_DATJYB010000049.1:0-2455 GCF_035499775.1 Mycobacterium sp.
CCTCGGTGCCCATTCACCGTGATAGGAACGGGCATGCGACCGTTCTGGATTGGCCCGTCGGCGATCTCGGTGGTGTTGGTAGCCGCGTGTTCTCCGTCGCCGGCGCCGTCGCCGCAGCAGGTGCTGGCCCCGTCGCCGTCGCCGTCGGCGCGTGGCGGTGGCGTCAACCCCGCCAACATCAAACGGATCGGTCGTGAGCTGCCGCCGGGCTATGAGGTGAGCAGTGGCATTCCGCCCGCGGCCTCACCGCGGGTGATCTGGGGCCTGAAAGCCGATGCCGCGCGCATCGAGGCCAAGCCGGCGCAATGCGCGGCACTGGCCGACCCCGGCAACGGACGCGGCCACTCCGCGCAGGGCGTCTCGGGGTCGGGGTCGGGCGGCATCGTCGACGCGATCGTGGTGGCCTTGCCGGCGCTGCCGGGCCCGGTGACACCCGATCACAGCCTCCTCGCGGCGTGCGGGCAGTGGACCATGGCCGACGGGCGCACCAGCGCCGGCGTCCATCTCGTCGACCCCCCACACATCGACGGCGCCGAAACCGTCGGGATGGCGGCCGACATCCGGACAACCGTCGAGTCCGGCACCGAAATCGATTCGCGGGCTTACACATTCGTCGCATACCTGGGCAACTACTACGCGTTCACGACGGTGACCATCGATCCTGGCTCGGCACTTCCGGCGCTGACACCGCAATTCGCCGCCGATCTACTGGTCAAAACGGCGTCCACGTTACGCAGTTGAGCGCCTTTGTTTGGGTAGATTGGCCACGATGTTCAAGGTGGCGCTCGCGGTCGCATCGGTGTGCTTGCTCGCCGGCTGCGCCGGCGGCTCGTTGGGTGGGCATACCTCGGCAAACGCCGATATCGCCAAGGTCACCGACGTCAAGTCGAGCTTCGGGCCCGACTTCAAGGTCCTCGACATCTCAGAACGGGCGATCGACCCCAGCATGCTGGGCGCCCGGAAGCTGCCCGGCGGACTGAAATTCGACCCCGCCGACTGCGCGAAAGTGGCAGCCGGGCCGGACATGCCGGCGGACTTGCAGGGCAACATGGCCGCGATCTCCGCCGAGGGCAACGGCAACCGCTTCGTGGTCATTGCCGTGGAGACCTCGAAGCAACTGCCCTTCACCGACCCGGGGAAGGATTGCAACAAAGTGGCTTTCGCCGGGGGCCAGGTGCGCGGTGGCATCGAAGTGGTCGATGCGCCGCGTATTGACGGTGCGCGCACGCTGGGGGTGCACCGTATCGTGCAGGCGGCGGTGGCCGGGGGACCGCGCATCGGCGAGTTGTACGACTACTCCGCTCAGTTCGGTGACTACCAGGTGATCGTCATCGCCAATCCGCTGGTGGTACCGGATCGGCCGGTCGCCAAGGTCGATACGCAACGCGCCCGCGACTTGCTGGTCAAGGCGGTCAGCGCGGTTCGCGGCTAGCTTGCTGCCATGACTCGGGCCGCTAGCGCACGTCGCGTGGCCGGAACTGGATGCTGACCCGCGGGCCTGTCGGCGCCGACGTCTTGGGAACCGCGTGCTCCCAGGTGCGTTGGCATGATCCGCCCATCACCAGCAGGTCGCCGTGTGCCTGCGCGAGCCGCAACGACGGCCCGCCGCCGCGCCGACGCAACGCAAAGGTGCGGGTGGCGCCCAGGCTGACGATCGCCACCATGGTGTCCTCAGAGCTGCTACGGCCAATCGTGTCGCCATGCCAGGCGACGCTGTCCGAGCCGTCGCGATAACAGCACAACCCGACGGTGGTGAAGGGCTCACCCAGCTCGCCGGCGTAGATGTCGTTGAGCCGCCGCCGCACCCGGGCCAGCTGGGGATGCGGGGGATCTTCGACGGTCAGGTCGTGAAAACTGACCAGCCGGGGCACGTCGACCACCCGGTCATACATCTGGCGGCGTTCCGCGCGCCACGGCACCGTGGACAGCAAGGCGGCCAGCAAGTCCTGTCCGTCCTTCAGCCAGCCGGAGCGGATTTCGATGAAGGCGCCGTCGCCGAGTTGCCTGCGCTCGGTGTGCTCGAACAACGAGCCCTGTGCCCCCGCTATCACCGCCCTCACGCCGACCAGCCTATCGCACATTCGTTCGATCGACCGGGACCGGCGGACCAGCGGCTACGGTTTCTACTTGTGAGTGCTGTCGAGCTGGGCACCAATTCCGAGGTGGGAACGCTACGCGTCGCCATCCTGCACCGGCCCGGCGCTGAGCTGCGTCGACTCAACCCCCGCAACAACGACCAGCTGCTGTTCGACGGTCTGCCCTGGGTATCCCGCGCGCAGGAGGAACACGACCAGTTCGCCGAGCTACTGCGTTCCCGCGGGGTGGAAGTGCTGCTGATGTCGGAGCTGCTGACCGAGGCGCTCAAGCACAGCGGGGCCGCCCGGATGCAGGGCGTCGCCGCCGCCGTCGATACACGGCGGCTGGGAGTTCCTTTGGCGCAAGAACTTTCGGCCTA
>NZ_DATJYB010000050.1:0-14336 GCF_035499775.1 Mycobacterium sp.
GCGGCTCGACCACGCGGCCGTCACCCCCGATGAGAAGGGATCCGGCCAGCGGCGGGTCACCCGGGCGGTACCGGCGCAGTATCTCGGGTTGCGGGACGCCGAGTTGCTTGGCCACGAACGATCCGGGACCGGAGTTGACAATTTGGGACAACAGGTCGGGCGAGCGTTTGGGGGCCACTGAGGTGCCTTCCGTTTCTTTACTGGGTCGGGCATGCCGCTATCTGGCAACGGTATCTGGGGACGAACTTACTTCAGAGTAAGAACAGTGAGTAGTATGGCCCACGTCGGCCGAACCCAAACTGACAGACCCGGAGATACAAGTGGCCCCTGCAGCTCAGAACAGTTCCCAGACCAAGCGGCGAGTCGCCGTGCTCGGCGGGAATCGCATCCCGTTCGCAAGATCAGACCGCGCCTACGCCGAAGCGTCCAACCAGGACATGTTCACCGCGGCACTGGGTGGGCTGGTGGACCGGTTCGGGTTGGCGGGCCAGCAACTGGGCATGGTGGTCGGTGGTGCGGTGCTCAAGCACAGCCGTGACTTCAATCTCATGCGCGAATGCGTGTTGGGCTCCGAGCTGTCGCCCTACACGCCGGCGTTCGACCTGCAGCAGGCCTGTGGCACCGGTCTGCAGGCGGCGATCGCGGCGGCCGACGGCATCGCCGCGGGCCGCTACGAGGTGGCGGCGGCCGGCGGGGTGGACACCACCTCCGACCCGCCCATCGGCTTGGGTGATGACCTGCGCCGCACGCTGCTCAAGGTGCGTCGATCCAAGTCGAATGTGCAACGCCTCAAGCTGGTGGGCTCGCTGCCCGCCAACCTCGGGATCGAGATACCGGCCAACAGCGAACCGCGCACCGGGCTGTCGATGGGCGAGCACGCCGCCATCACGGCCAAGCAGCTGGGCATCAAGCGCGTCGACCAGGACGAGCTGGCCGTGGCCAGCCATCGCAACATGGCCGACGCCTACGATCGGGGCTTCTTCGACGACCTGGTCACCCCGTTCCTGGGCCTGTACCGCGACGACAACCTGCGCCCCGACGCCAGCGTCGAGAAGCTCGCGGCGCTGCGGCCGGTATTCGGTGTGAAGGCCGGAGACGCGACGATGACGGCGGGAAATTCGACCCCGTTGACCGACGGCGCCTCGGTCGCCCTGCTCGCCAGCGAGCAGTGGGCACAGGAGCACTCCCGGCCTGTCCTGGCCTACTTCGTGGATGCCGAGACGGCCGCTGTCGACTATGTCAGCGGAAACGACGGCTTGCTGATGGCTCCGACCTACGCGGTGCCTCGACTGCTGGCGAGAAACGGTCTGGGACTGCAAGATTTTGATTTCTACGAAATCCACGAGGCGTTCGCCTCGGTGGTGCTGGCGCATCTGCAGGCGTGGGAGTCCGAAGAGTACTGCAAGGGGCGGCTGGGCCTGGACGCCGCGCTGGGGTCGATCGACCGGTCCAAGCTCAACGTCAACGGCTCGTCACTGGCTGCCGGGCATCCGTTCGCCGCGACCGGCGGGCGGATACTCGCGCAGACGGCCAAGCAGATCGCCGAAAAGAAGCAAAAAGACGGGACGGACCAGCCCATTAGGGCGCTGATCTCGATCTGTGCCGCCGGCGGCCAGGGTGTCGCCGCCATTCTGGAGGCCTGAGCCGGCCCGTTTCGGCATACCGACGGCCCGGACCAAATTTTTTGTCCGAGTTTCTTCCAGGTGGGTTAGTAACCCGAATCAGCGGGTATCAGACGGTTCGGATAGCCCCGTGTTGTGGTCTGACCCCCCGACCCCGACGGCAATACGGGGCTTCCCTGCAAGCGACCGCCGGTCAGCGGAGACGGGCGTACGAAAAGGGCCGCCGCTGGAGTGAGGGGATCCAGCGGCGGTCTTTTCGGCCACCGGCCGGTCCAGACGCAAGATCCCCCGCTTCAACGTGGAAGCGGGGGATCTTGGCTTTCGGAGCCTCGCGGACCGGCTTAGAAGGCAGCCTCGTCGAGTTCCATGACGTCGTTGTCCAGCGTCTCGATCACCTCGCGAGTGCTGGTCAACAGCGGCAGGAAGTTCTTGGCGAAGAACGACGCCACCGCGATCTTGCCCTCGTAGAAGGACCGGTCGGCGCCGCTGGCGCCCGCATCGAGCGCGGCCACCGCGACCGCCGCCTGACGCTGCAGCAACCAGCCGATGACCAGGTCGCCGACGCTCATCAGGAAGCGAACCGAACCCAGACCCACCTTGTACAGGCTGGTGACGTCCTCCTGCGCGGCCATCAGGTAGCCGGTCAGCGTGGCAGCCATCGACTGAACGTCGATCAGGGCCTTGGACAGCAGTTCGCGCTCTGTCTTCAGCCGGCCGTTACCGGACTCGCTGTCCACGAACTGCTGGATCTCGCCGGCCACGTGCGCCAGCGCCACACCCTTGTCACGGACGATCTTGCGGAAGAAGAAGTCCTGCGCCTGGATGGCCGTGGTGCCCTCGTAGAGCGAGTCGATCTTGGCGTCACGGATGTACTGCTCGATCGGGTAGTCCTGCAGGAAGCCCGACCCACCAAGGGTTTGCAAGCTCTCGGTGAGCTTTGCGTAGGCCTGCTCGGAGCCCACCCCCTTGACCACCGGCAGCATCAGGTCGTTGATCTTGGCGGCCAGGTCGGCGTCCACGCCGTGCACGGCCTCGGCGACCGCCGCGTCCTGGAAGCTCGCGGTGTAGATGTACAGCGCGCGCAGACCCTCGGCGTAGGCCTTCTGGGTCATCAGGGACCGGCGCACGTCGGGGTGATGCGTGATGGTCACCCGCGGCGCGGTCTTGTCGGTCATCTGGGTCAGATCGGCACCCTGCACGCGGGACTTGGCGTACTCCAGCGCGTTCAGGTAACCGGTCGACAGGGTGGCGATCGCCTTGGTGCCGACCATCATGCGGGCCTGCTCGATGACCTCGAACATCTGCGCGATGCCGTTGTGCACCTCGCCGACCAGCCAGCCCTTGGCGGGCACGCCGTGCTGGCCGAGCGACAGCTCACACGTCGTCGAGACCTTCAGGCCCATCTTGTGCTCGACGTTGGTGACGAACACGCCGTTACGCTCGCCCAGCTCGCCGGTCTCGAAGTCGAACAGGAACTTGGGCACGAAGAACAGCGACAGGCCCTTGGTGCCGGGGCCGGCGCCCTCGGGGCGGGCCAGCACCAGGTGGAAGATGTTCTCGAACAGGTCGCCGGAGTCGGCCGAGGTGATGAAGCGCTTGACCCCGTCGATGTGCCAGGAGCCGTCTTCTTGCTGGACGGCCTTGGTCCGGCCGGCGCCCACGTCGGAGCCGGCGTCCGGCTCGGTGAGCACCATGGTCGATCCCCAGCCGCGCTCGGCGGCGATGATCGCCCACTTCTTCTGCTCCTCGGTGCCGAGGTGGTAGAGGATCTGGGCGAAGCCGGCGCCTCCGCCGTACATCCATACCGCCGGGTTGGCGCCCAGGATGTGCTCATGCAGCGCCCACAGCAGCGCCTTGGGCGCCGGGGTCCCGCCGAGTTCCTCGTCGAGGCCGACCTTGTCCCAACCGGCGTCCAGGAACGCGTTAACCGACTTCTTGAACGACTCCGGCAGCGCCACCGAGTGGGTCTTCGGGTCGAAGACCGGCGGGTTGCGGTCGCCCTCGACGAACGACTCGGCCACCGGCCCCTCGGCCAGTCGGCTGATCTCATTCAGCATTTCTTGGGCGACATCGGCATCCAGGTCGGCGTAATCGCCTTTTCCTAATGCCTGGTCGATGCCGAACACCTCGAACAGGTTGAACACCTGGTCGCGAACATTGCTCTTGTAGTGGCTCACTACGTTCCTCCTCGTTGAGAATGCCACTTGTGGTTGGGTACTAGGTCTAAGTTACCCACCAGTAACACCGTTAAAATAAACCCGCTGAGTGGTCCAACGCAAGTCAGTGTGAGCTAAATTTCATTATCTAACTAACCAACCGGTTGGGAACGACGAGGTTACAGCCTGTAAACCCCTTTGACCTGCGACGATGATGGATCACATGACGAGTGTGGGCAGTATCACGGCCCTACCAGTGGTTGACCTGCGCGACAATCCGGACCTGCTGCGCAACGGCCTGCGCGAGGCGGCGCACGAGGTGGGTTTTTTCTATCTGACCGGCCACGAGGTGCCGGTGCCCCTCGTCGGGAAGGTACTCGAGGCGGCCCGGCGGCTGTTCGAGCTGCCGCAGGCGGACAAGGACGCCATCGCGATGGTGCACAGTCCCCATTTCCGCGGCTACACCCGGATGGGTGGCGAGTTGACCCGCGGCGAAGTGGACTGGCGCGAGCAGATCGACATCGGGCCACAGCGCCGGCCGATCGGCGTGCCCGGTAAGCCCGACTACCTGTGGCTGCAAGGCCCCAACCAGTGGCCGGCGGCGCTGCCGGAGCTGCCCGGAGTCATTGCGGAGTGGGACGCCGTGCTGTCCGGGGTGGCCCGCACGCTGCTCCGGCACTGGGCGGTCTCGCTGGGCAGTCCTGCGGACGTGTTCGACGGGGCCTTTGCCGAAGCGCCGGCCACGCTGATCAAGGTGATCCGGTATCCCGACCGCGCGGTCACCTCGCAAGGCGTCGGTGCGCACAAGGATTCCGGGGTGCTCACCCTACTGTTGGCCGAGCCGGGCAGCCGGGGCCTGCAGGTGCGGCCGCCGGACTCGCCGGATTGGCTCGACGTGCCGCCGCTACCGGGGGCGTTCGTCGTGAACATCGGCGAGCTGCTCGAAGTGGCGACCGGCGGCTACCTGCGGGCCACCGAGCATCGGGTGAGCCTCCGGGAGTCGGCGGCCGAGCGGATCTCGGTGGCGTACTTCTTCAATCCCCGCCTGGACGCGCAGATACCACTGTTGTCGCTGCCCGGCGAACTGGCTGCGCACGGCGCCGCGCGAGTGGAAGACCCGTCGGATCCGATCTTTTCGGTCTACGGGCGTAACGCCTGGAAAAGCAGGTTGCGTGCGCACCCGGATGTGGCCGCTGCGCACGGATACGCCCCCGGTAGGCTCGAAAGCGAGAATCCCGTTCTCGGCTCGAGGGGCGAATAAAGTCCGGTGAATCCGAATAGCAAACTGACGCCGTCGACACTGCGTGAGGCTTTCGGCCACTTCCCGTCCGGAGTGGTGGCCATCGCGGCCGAGGTCGACGGAATGCGCGAAGGCCTGGCAGCCAGCACCTTCGTCCCGGTCTCGTTAGAGCCGCCGCTGGTGTCGTTCTGCGTGCAGAACATTTCCACGACGTGGCCCAAGCTCAAGGGCGTGCCGATGTTGGGCATCAGCGTGCTGGGCGAGGCGCACGACGAGGCCGCGCGCACCCTGGCCGCCAAGACCGGCGACCGCTTCGCCGGGTTGGAGACGGTCTCTCACGAGTCCGGCGCCGTCTTCATCAAGGGCACCGGCCTGTGGCTGGAGAGCGCGATCGAGCAGCTGATCCCGGCCGGCGACCACACCATCGTGGTGCTACGCGTCAGCGAGGTGACGATAGACGCCGAGGTTGCCCCAATCGTGTTCCACCGCAGCGCGTTCCGCCGTCTCGTCACTGGCTAGGGACTGCTACGGCCGCCGGCTGAGTTCTTCGCGATAGCCCTGGATGCGCCGCTCGATTTCGGCGGCGTCGTCCTCCCGGCCTTCCTTGTGCGCGAGTTCGGCGCGGATCGACAGTTCCCGAATCGCGGTTCGAATCTCGTTGATACTGGTCCCTTGCATAGCCTTCGGGTACCCAATGGCCCCCAGAAGTAACGCCAGGCCCGTCAGCGACGGAAGAGCTTGTTGCCCAACCAGACCACCGGATCGTATTTGCGGTCGACAACCCGCTCTTTCATCGGGATCAGCGCGTTGTCGGTGATCTTGATGTTCTCCGGGCACACCTCGGTGCAGCACTTGGTGATGTTGCAGAAGCCCAGGCCGAACTCCTCCTGCGCCATGTTCCGCCGGTCCAGGGTGTCCAGCGGGTGCATGTCGAGTTCGGCAATCCGCATCAGGAAGCGCGGTCCGGCGAACGCCTCTTTGTTCTCCTCGTGATCGCGGAGCACGTGGCAGACGTTTTGGCACAGGAAGCACTCGATGCACTTGCGGAACTCCTGGGAGCGCTGGACATCTTCCTGCGCCATCCGGTACTCGCCGGGCTGCAGGTCCTTGGGCGGTGCGAAAGACGGGATCTCGCGGGCCTTCTGGTAGTTGAACGACACGTCGGTGACCAGATCGCGAATCACCGGGAACGTCCGTATCGGGGTGACGGTGACGACCTCGTCCTCGTCGAAGTTCGACATCCGGGTCATGCACATCAATCGGGGCTTGCCGTTGATCTCTGCCGAGCAGGACCCACACTTGCCGGCCTTGCAGTTCCAGCGCACCGCGAGATCGTGCGCCTGGGTCTGCTGCAGCCGCAGGATGATGTCGAGCACCACCTCGCCCTCGTTGACCTCCACGGTGAAATCGCGGAGTTCGCCACCGCTTTCGTCGCCGCGCCATACGCGTAGGCTCGCGTCGTAGCTCATTGGCTCTCCATCCTCGGGGCCCGTCCTGGATGCTCGGCGAGCTCGTCGTCGGTGTAGTACTTCTCCAGCTCCGAGACGTCGAAGAGCTCCAGCAAATCGGACCGCATCGGTATCTGTGGCTCGCGGGTGATGATGATGCGGGAATCACTGGTGTCGCCGTACCCGACACGGCACACCAGCAGGGTTTGGCGCCAGTTGGGGTCCATGCCCGGGTGGTCGTCGCGGGTGTGGCCGCCGCGGCTTTCGGTGCGTTCCAGGGCCGCCTTGGCCACGCACTCGCTGACCATCAGCATGTTGCGCAGGTCGAGGGCGAGATTCCAGCCGGGGTTGTATTGGCGATGCCCCTCGACCTGCACGTTCTGGTACCGCGCCCACAGCTCGTTGAGCAGGGTCAGCGCCTTGGAGATCTCGTCGGACTTGCGGATGATGCCGACCAGGTCGTTCATCGTGTACTGCAAGTCCATGTGCAGCGCATAGGGATTCTCCACTGCCGAGCCGTCCGTCGGCCCTTCGAAGGGCTTCAACGCCACGGCGGCCGCGGCGTCGATCGCTTCTTGGGAAACCGCCGGGCGGCTGCTGAGCGCGCGCACGTAGTCGGCGGCGCCCAGGCCGGCCCGCCGGCCGAAGACCAGCAGATCCGACAGCGAGTTACCGCCCAGCCGGTTGGACCCGTGCATGCCGCCGGAGCACTCGCCGGCGGCGAACAGCCCCGGGACCGTGGCCGCACCGGTGTCCGCGTCGACCTCGACGCCGCCCATCACGTAGTGACAGGTGGGGCCGACTTCCATTGGCTCCTTGGTGATGTCGACCCCGGCCAGCTCCTTGAACTGGTGGTACATCGACGGCAGCCGGCGCTTGATCTCCTCGGGCGTCAACCGGGACGCGATGTCGAGGTAGACACCGCCGTGCGAGGTGCCCCGGTCGGCCTTGACCTCGGAGTTGATCGCGCGCGCGACCTCGTCGCGGGGCAGCAGGTCGGGGGTTCGGCGTGCCGAGTCGTTGTCCTTGAGCCAGTCGTCGGCCTCTTTTTCCGTCTCGGCGTACTGGCCCTTGAACACCGGAGGGATGTAGTCGAACATGAATCGCTTGCCCTCGGAGTTCTTCAGCACTCCACCGTCGCCGCGCACACCCTCGGTGACCAGGATCCCTTTCACACTCGGCGGCCAGACCATGCCGGTCGGGTGGAACTGGACGAACTCCATATTGATCAGCGTCGCGCCGGCCCGCAGCGCCAACGCGTGGCCGTCGCCGGTGTACTCCCAGGAGTTCGACGTCACTTTGAACGACTTGCCGATCCCGCCGGTAGCCAGCACGACGGCGGGTGCCTCGAACACGACGAACCGGCCGCTTTCGCGCCAGTAGCCGAACGCCCCGGAGATCGCGCCGTGGTCTTTGACGAGCTCGGTGATCGTGCACTCGGCGAACACCTTGATGCGCGCCTCGTAGTCGCCGAGTTCGGCGTAATCCTCCTGCTGCAGCGAGACGATCTTCTGCTGCATGGTGCGGATCAGCTCCAGGCCGGTGCGGTCGCCGACGTGCGCCAGCCGCGGATAGGTGTGCCCGCCGAAATTGCGCTGGCTGATCCGGCCGTCTTTGGTGCGGTCGAACAACGCGCCGTAGGTCTCCAGTTCCCAGACCCGGTCGGGTGCCTCCTTGGCGTGCAGCTCGGCCATCCGCCAGTTGTTGAGGAACTTGCCACCGCGCATCGTGTCGCCGAAGTGGGTCTTCCAATTGTCTTTGGGGTTGGTGTTGCCCATCGAGGCCGCGCAGCCGCCCTCGGCCATCACCGTGTGGGCCTTGCCGAACAGGGATTTGCACACCACCGCGACTTTGAGGCCGCGTTCGCGCGCTTCGATGACCGCACGCAACCCAGCGCCGCCGGCACCGATCACGACCACGTCGTAGGAGTGCCGCTCGACCTCAACCATGAAAACCCTCGCTCAGCTAATCTGTAACTCTGTGTCGGCCTGAATTGGCTTAGTGGCCAATGAATCTCAGGTCCGGGATGGTGCCGCTGGCCACGAGCGCGATGTAGAAGTCGGTGAGCATCAACGTCCCGAGCGTGATCCATGCGTACAGCTTGTGCCTGGTGTTGAGCCGGCTGACCTGAGTCCAGATCCAATACCGCACAGGGTGTTTGGAGAAGTGCTTGAGCCGGCCGCCGGTTACGTGCCGGCACGAGTGGCAAGAGATGGTGTAGATCCACAGCATGATGACGTTGCCGAGCAGGATCACGTTGCCCAGGCCGAAGCCGAATCCACCTGGCCCGGTCTGGGAATGAAACGCGACGATCGCGTCGTAGCTGTTGATCACCGAGATGATCACGGCGATGTAGAAGAAGTAGCGGTGGGTGTTCTGGACGATCAGCGGGAACTTGGTCTCGCCGGTGTAGTGGACGCGGGGCTCGGCCACCGCGCAGGCGGTGGGGGACTGCCACACCGTGCGGTAGTAGGCGCCGCGGTAGTAATAGCAGGTCAGCCGGAACAGCAGCAGGAATGGCAGCGTCAGCGCCGCATACGGCACGAACCACCAGTCCGGCAGGATCTGTGGCCAGAATTCACTGGCGTCACCGCAGGCCTTGGCCATGCACGGCGAGTAGAACGGCGTCAGGTAGTGGAATTGCGGTACGAAGAAGTAGTCCTTCTGCAACCCGCGCGCCGTCGCGTAGATAAGGAATGCGGCGAAGCCCAGGTCGACCCGCAGCGGTGACAGCCACCACCGGTCGGTGCGGAGCGTCCGCTGCTGGATGTGGGCGCGCGTGGGTGAAAAGACACCGGACGCATGACGGTTCGCCGTGGGTGCGCTCATCTAGTGTGTTCCTCTTCGAACGGGCTGTCTCGAGGAAGGGTACACAGAAAAAGCCCAACCCTATTAGTCGGGCTTACTTGTCAGGACCTGTTGTGACCGCCGACACCCTCGTCGTCGACGTCGCGCCAGAAGTCGCGGTCGTAGTCGGCGTCGGGAATGGCGATCTTCTCGCCGGACTGCTGCACGGTGGCGCGGTCCAGGTCCAATTCAGTGATGTCGGTGTCGAGTAATTCGACGTCACTGAGGATTCGGTCGGCGTCGATGACAATGCGGCGCATCGCCGGGCTGTCGCCGTACCGGATCTTCAACGAAGTCACACACCGCCGCAGGCCGCCGATGAGGTCGTGCAATTCGGCGATTTCAGTAGTGGCGGACAACGGATCTCCTAGAACAGACGGTGGTAAGGATCACAATACGCTCCTCGATACTATCCACCGCACGGACCTGGCGGGACCAGGTCACGTCAAGGCGACCAGGGAGCGAAGAAGATGCCGGGTCAAACCACACCAGCTGACAGGGCTTCCGCCCTGCTGCAACTGCACCAGCCGGGCAACCCGGTGGTACTGCCGACCGTGTGGGACGCCTGGTCGGCGCGGCTTGCCGTGGACGCGGGGTTTGCCGCGCTCACCGTCGGCAGCCATCCGGCGGCCGATTCGATCGGCAAACCGGACAACGAGGGCATGTCGTTCGAGGACCTGCTCGCCCGGGTCGCGCAGATCACCGCGGCGGTCGACGTTCCCGTGTCGGTGGACGTCGAATCGGGCTACGCGCTGCCGGCCGCCCGGCTGATCGAGGGCCTGCTGAGCGTGGGCGCCGTGGGGCTGAACATCGAGGACACCGTGCACTCCGAAGGCGGGCGGCTGCGGTCTTCCGGTGAGCACGCCGAACTTGTGGGTGCGCTGCGCTCGGCTGCCGATGCGGCCGGGGTGCATGTGGTGATCAACGCCCGCACGGATCTGTTCCTGCGGCCCGCCGGTTCGGCGGAAGGCGAGGCTGAAGACCGTTTCGAGCGGGCGGTGGCGCGACTGTCCGAGGCCGCCGCGGCCGGCGCCGACGTTCTCTATCCGGTGGGCCGCCACGGCCCGGATACGTTGCGGCGCTTGGCCACTGAGTTGCCGTTGCCGATCAACGCGATCGCGCTGCCCGACCAGGACGACCCCGCCTCGTTCGGCCCGCTGGGGGTGGGACGGATCAGCTTCGGGCCGTTTCTGCAGTACGCGTTGAGCGCCCGGGCCAAGGAGATCCTGGCCCGCTGGGGCTAGTGCCCCGTGGCGATCGCCTAAGTGGACGTGGCGATGGCGAGCGTGGCGCCTGACTGGCCTCGCGCATTCCGCGCTCAGAATCGCAGTGGGTGCACGCTCGGCGAAAAGCCCTGGTGCCGTCGGCGAGCGCAAGCGCGACGCTAGATCGGATCCAGCATTCGGTGCGGCCGTCGGAGCGCCCGGCTTACCGGGTCGTCGCGATTCGGACCGCGCGGACTCTGCGGTGGGTGAACGACGAGATCGACGACGCCGGGGACCTGGTTGCAGCGCTGGCAGATGCGATCTGGTCCGATCACGCCTCCGCATTCCGCGTGCCGGTAGGTCCGCCTGTTGGGCTTCTGCAGGTAGTTCTCGTTACCCCACGTGATCATTGACCAGATCATCGGCCAGAGCTGCTTGCCCTGGGCGGTCAACTGATACTCGCCCGATTCCTTGTCCAACACGCCCTGCTCGACGAGGAACGCCAGTCGCTCGGACAGCACGGCCTTCGGGATGCCCAGGTGACCGTGGAAGTCGCTGAATCGTCGTACCCCGTAGAACGCGTCACGCACGATCAGCAAGGTCCAGCGTTCGCCGACGATCTCCAGGGACCGCGCGATGGGGCAGCTCTCGGCGGGATATTCGCGGGGAAGGGCCACGCCCATCAGTATTGCATCTTGCCGGTTCGTTCACCGAACCATATACTCAGAGGAAGTAAGTTCGGTCACCGAACCAAGGGGAGTTGCACGGCGATGAAGGCCATCAGCTACGACCGCTTCGGCGGGCCGGAAGTGCTTGGCTACCTGGATCTTCCGGACCCGGCACCCGGTCCCGGCCAGCTGCTCGTGGAAACCGCAGCGATCGGGGTGAACTTTCCCGACATCCGCGAGCGGCTCGGCGTGTACAACAGGGCGGAGACCCGGGTGGGCGGCGTGCAACTCCCGCAGGTCGGGGGTCTCGCGGTCGCGGGCACCGTCGTCGCGGCCGGGCCGCAGACTTCGGTGCAGGTGGGTCGGCGGGTCGTGGCGCTGATGACGAAGGGCGCCTATGCCCAACTGGCCGTGGCCGACGAACTGCTGTGCGCGGTCGTCGACGACGACGCGTCGGCCGCCGACCTGGCGGTGTTGGCGGGTTTCGCCGCGCAGGCCACCTGTGCGCACCTGCTCCTGCAGGCCTCGACCACGCTGCGGGCGGGCGAATCGCTGCTGGTGCACGGCGCGGCGGGCGGTGTCGGTAGCCTCGCGGTGCAGATCGCCAAGGCGCTCGGTGCCGGTCCGGTGATCGGGACCGCCAGCACCGCGGAACGGCGCGAGTTCGTCAGGTCCCTGGGCGCCGACGCGGCGATCTCCTACGACGAGCCCGGATGGACCGCGCAGGTGCGCGAGCTGACCTCGGGCCGTGGCGTCGACGTCCTGATCGAGTCGATCGGCGGCGACGTATTCGAGCAGAACTTCGACGCGCTGGCCCCCTTCGGCCGGTACCTGCTGCTCGGTTCCACCCGCGGACCCGGGGAGCCGTTCGCCCCGCGCCGCCTGATGACGAAATCGCAAGCCCTGATCGGCTTCTACCTTCCGGTGTTCTACGACCGGCCGGAGCTGATCGGCAACGCGCTGCGGTTTCTCGTCGAAGGCCTCAAGACCGGGCGTATCACGCCCCAGGTGGACGAGGTGCTCCCCCTGACCCAGGCCGCCGAGGCGCATCGGCGGCTGGAAACCCGCGCGGTGCGCGGTGTGATCGTCCTAGACCCGAACCCTAAAAACACTGAATCCTGAGGAATGTCATGACAACTAGCGCCAAGACGGCCGAATACAGCGTCGACCCACACACCATGAACCGCGTCGATGTCGCCACCGGCATCGCGTTCGACGAGTTCATCGCCGCCTTCGAGAAGGCAGCGCCGCCGTTCGACCCGGTGCCGACGGCCGAGATCGTCGATCGCGGTGGCAGCTGGGACGAAGTCCTTGCGGCGGTGGCGATTAACGCACCCAACGACCTGATGGTGTACGCCAAAATCGACGCGTTGCCGCTGTTTTCCGTCGCGGGCCACACCAGCAAGGCGGTGGAGTACCTGCTGGGTAACCACACCATCGCCGAGACGATGTTCCGCCACGACCCGAGGGCGCTGCTCTATGCACCACTGCGGGTCCTGGTCCACGCCGACGCCGACGGCAATGCGGTGTTCTCCATGGACCAGCCCAGCGCCGCGTTCGGCAGTCTGGGCGTCGCCGACGTGACCAGTGTGGGTGAGGCGCTGGATCGCAAAGTGGCAAACCTGTTGCGGGTCATCGGCGTTGACGCCGAGGAGGCGTTCGGGGCCTGAGGCACGAAGAATCCGGCGGAGCCCGATGGCCCCGCCGGATTCTTCGTCGCGAACTACCGCGAACTACTTGGTGATGGCGATCTTCTGTGCCTGGGTTCCGGCGTAAGCGCCGGCGACCCGAACGGTCAGCACACCCGCGTCGTACGAAGCCGAGATGGCCTCGCCGGTCACGTGGGCGGGCAGCTGGAACGACCGGCGGAACGACCCGTAGCGGATCTCCCGCAGGGTGCGACCGGCACCTTCCCCTGCGTCCTCGGCGTGCTGGTCGCGGTGTTCGCCATGGATGACCAGGCGACCCTTGTCGACCTCGACGTTCACGTCTTTCTCGACGTCGACACCAGGCAGTTCGAGGCGCACCACCGCGTCGTCACCGTCCTTGACGACCTCGGCGGCCGGGTTGAAACCGCTGGTCACCGGCTTGTACCAGTCCGCTGCCGCGGCGGGTCCGAAAAAGTCGCGGAGCCACCGGTCGGTGTTCCAGGCCGGACGCGACCATACTGCGAGGTTGCTCATGGGTATCTCCTTCTGCTTCGTTGAGAGTTAGCTGTGTCCGGGTCCTTCCCGGCTGGCTATAAGCAAGAACTTGAGTCGATCACGCTTAAGTTCCACGTGCGCGTTCGCCCGGAGCGAACGCATTCACACAGCGTGTTCACAGCCGGTGAGGAGGACGTTATCCGGGCGTCACATTGGGCGATTTTCGGGTAATTTCGCGGCCTTACCCTCAGAGCCATGTCCTCAGCCGAAACGTCGGGTGCGCACTGTGCCGCCCGTCACATCCTGGTGGTCGGGCACGGCATGGTGGGCCACCGACTGGTCGAGGCGCTGCGGGCCCGTGACAACGCCGGGTCCTGGCGGATCACCGTGTTGGCGGAGGAGGCCGACGCCGCGTATGACCGCGTCGGGCTGACCTCCTACACCGAGAACTGGGACCGCAGCCTGCTCGCGCTGCCCGGCAACGACTATGAGGGCGACGACCGGGTGCAGTTGCTGCTGAACACGCGCGTCGCCGAAATCGACCGCGCCACAAAGACGGTGGTCGCCTCCGACGGCCGGCGCCACGGCTACGACACCCTGGTGCTGGCCACCGGGTCATACGCGTTCGTCCCGCCGGTGCCCGGCCACGACCTGCCCGCGTGCCACGTCTACCGCACGCTCGACGACCTGGACGCCATCCGCGCCGATGCTCGGCGCACCGACGTCGGCGTGGTGATCGGCGGCGGCCTGCTGGGCCTCGAAGCCGCTAATGCGTTGCGCCAGTTCGGATTGCAGACGCATGTCGTCGAGATGATGCCGCGTCTGATGGCCCAGCAGATCGACGAGGCCGGCGGCGCGCTGCTGGCCAGGATGATCGCCGACCTCGGCATCGCGGTGCATGTCGGGACGGGCACCGAAGCGATCGAATCCGTCGAGCATGCGGACGGCTCGACCTCGGTGCGGGTTCGCCTGAACAACGACAAAGTCATCGACGCCGGCGTCGTGA
>NZ_DATJYB010000051.1:0-6647 GCF_035499775.1 Mycobacterium sp.
AGGTACAAGGCCGCTAAGAACGGGAACGCGACCGGGGCGAGCGAAGCGACGGGGGAAGGTTCCGGGGCGAGCGAAGCGACGGGGGAAGGTTCCGGGGCGAGCGAAGCGACGGGGGAAGGTTCCGCCAACGGCAAGTCCGCCGACACGGCGACCGAGAAGGATGCAGCACATGTCTAAGTTGCCGGAGGAATTCGCCGACCTGGAGCGGTTCACCGACTGGTGCCTGCCGACCGAGGAGGAACGCTACTCCAAGCGACTGAACTCGACGATGGCCGAGATGCAGGAGTTGTACGACGCAGGCATGGCGCGGCTCGAGGACATCATGGTCTACGTCGACGCGCGCTTCCCGCTCAAGGGGATGCCGGAGGATGCCAAGGCGCTGGTGCATCTGGGACAGTCGATAGTCATGGTGAGCTTCCCCGTCGAGGTGTGGAAGCAGCCGCGCGTGCTCGACAGCGGTGCCTCCTATATCCAACTGATCAAGGAGCCGGTGGTCTAGACGTGCTGACCCTCAAAGCAGCGGGTCTACTCGACGTCGACGCCGGCGAGATCGTTCGGCCGGGCATCATCCGTATCGAAGGCGATCGCATCGTCGGCCTTGGCGGCGATCCAGAGGGCGACATCATCGATCTGGGTGACTCCATCCTGCTGCCGGGCCTGATGGACATGGAAGTCAACCTGCTGATGGGCGGGCGCGGCGAGACGCCCGGGCTGTCCCAGGTGCAGGACGACCCCCCGACGCGGGTGCTGCGCGCGGTCGGCAATGCCCGGCGCACGCTGCGCGCCGGGTTCACCACCGTGCGCAACCTGGGCCTGTTCGTCAAGACCGGCGGCTATCTGCTGGACGTGGCGCTGGGCAAGGCCATTGACGCCGGGTGGATCGACGGACCCCGCATTGTGCCTGCCGGGCATGCGATTACGCCCACTGGCGGACATCTCGACCCGACCATGTTCGCGGCGTTCGCGCCGCACGTGCTGGACCTGACGGTCGAGGAGGGAATCGCCAACGGAATCGACGAGATTCGTAAGGCGGTGCGTTATCAAATCAAACACGGCGCCGAACTGATCAAGGTCTGCTGCTCGGGCGGAGTGATGTCGCTGACCGGTCCACCTGGCGCGCAGCATTATTCGGATGAGGAGCTGCGCGCGATCGTCGATGAGGCGCATCGGCGCGGGCTGCGGGTGGCTGCGCATACTCACGGCGCCGAGGCGGTCATGCATGCGGTGGAAGCCGGGATCGACTGCATCGAGCACGGCTTCTTGATCGATGACGACGCAATCGCGATGATGGTCGAGCACGGCACCTTCCTGGTCAGCACTCGGCGGTTGGCCGAAGGGATGGACGTCTCGCACGCACCGCCTGAGCTGCAGGCCAAGGCTGCCGAGATGTTCCCGAAGTCGCGCACCTCGATACTGGCCGCCTACGCGGCCGGGGTGAAGATTGCCGTGGGCACCGACGCACCCGCCATACCGCACGGCCGCAACGCCGACGAGCTTGTCACCCTTGTCGATTGGGGCCTGCCGCCGCTGGCGGTGCTGCGCGCGGCCACCGTGACCGCTGCCGAGCTCATCAACTCCCCCGACCGGGGCCGGCTGGCGCCAGGCCAGCTCGCCGATATCATCGCAGTGCCGGGAAATCCCTTGGAAGACATCACCGTTACCCGCAACGTCAGCTTCGTTATGAAAGGTGGCAAGGTCTATGTCGACGACACAGCCAACCAGAACTGATGATCTGGTCGAGATTCAGCAGCTGCTCGCCAGGTATGCGGTGACCATCACTCAAGGCGACATCGACGGGCTGATTGGCGTCTTCACGCCCGACGGAACCTACAGCGCCTTCGGCGACACCTACACCCTCGACCGCTTCCCGGTCCTGGTGGATGCCGCGCCGAAGGGCTTGTTTCTCACCGGGACCGCGGTGGTGGAGTTGGATGGCGACTCGGCGAGCGGCACACAGCCGTTGTGCTTCATCGAGCAATCCGCTCACGACATGCGGATCGGCTATTACCGAGACACCTACTCCCGCACCGCCGACGGCTGGCGGCTGAAGACCCGGGCCATGACGTTCATCCGCCGCAGCGGCGTGCACGACTCGGGGCGCCCGCATGCCGTGGGCCGCCCCCAGCCGTGAGAGCCGAGCCGTGAGAGCCGAGCCGTGAATGTCGAGGAGTTCCGGACCGGCCTGCGCGCGTGGCTCGACGAGCACGACCTGACTCCTGGACCCGACCACTCGCTGCAGGGGCATATGCAGCAATTCGCCCGCGTCAGCCGAGCGCTGTATGACGCCGATTGGATGCGGTACGGCTGGGCGAAAGAAGTCGGCGGATTGGGTGGGCCCGTAGTGCTTCGCGCAATCGTCGGCGAAGAAGTCGTTGGCCGCCGGCTGGCCGAACCCGGCCCGTACTCGATGCTCGAGGTGCTCGCACCCACCATGATCGATTACGCGCCTGCGGAACTCGCCGCCGAGATGGTGCCCCGCCTGCTCAGCGGCCGCGAGCAATGGTGTCAGGGGTTTTCCGAACCGGGATCCGGCAGCGATCTGGCATCGCTGACCACCCGCGCCACGCCCGACGGCGATAACTGGATTGTCAACGGCCAGAAGGTATGGACCAGTTTCGCGCAGTTCTCGACGCGGTGCGTGCTGCTCACCCGCACCGCGCCCGGCCATGACGGAATCACCGCGTTCTTCGTCGACCTGGACACGCCGGGCATCACGATTCGGCCGCTGCGCACCATGCACGGGGTCGACGAGTTCTGCGAGGTGTACTACGACGACGTGGTGGTGCCGTCCAGCCGGATGCTCGGCCGGCCGGGCGAGGGTTGGCGACTCGCGATGGACCTACTGCCCTACGAGCGCTCGACCTGCTTCTGGCAGCGCATCGCGTACCTCTATGCACGATTCGATCAACTGATCGCGGAGACTTCTCCAGGCGATCGATCTGACGAGTCTGCTTTAGGTGCAGCGTATCTCGCACTGCATACACTGCGCTGCCGATCCCGCAACACCCAGCACCGGTTGCGCGACGGGGCCCGGCTCGGACCGGATACCTCCATCGACAAGGTGCTACTGGCCGGCGCCGAGCAACGCCTTTACGACACCGTCCGCGACCTGATGCCCGGGGTTCTGGAACTCGACGACACGCCATGGCGCCCGGAGTACCTGTACTCGCGGGCGGCGACCATCTATGGCGGCACCGCCGAGATTCAGCGCAACATCATCGCCCGGCGGCTCCTGGACCTGGGGAAGGAGTGAGCAATGGACGCTGAGCTGCAGCTGCTGGCCGACTCGATGCGCACCGCGATGAACTCGGTGTCGGGCGCCGCGCTCGACGCCGCGCTGGCTGACCTTGGCTGGCTCGACATGCTCGACGAAATCCCCGATTTCGCAATTCCTTTGGTCTTCCGGCTGCTCGGTGAGACCGGTGCACACGCGCCGGTGCTCAACGATGTGGTGCTGCGCGCGGCCGGTCGTGCGCCCGGCGGCACTCTGCCGCTGCCGTTCGCGGGCGACGCCTGGGTGGTCTGGCAGCGCACCGACGGCGCCAGTTCAGCGCTGGACGACGAACTACCGATCCACCGTGTGGCAGCGGGAGAACCCCTGCCACCCGCCGCGCTGGCCGCGGGACGCCAAGCACTTGGCTGGTGGCTGGTAGGTACCGGCCGGGCCATGCTGACCCTGGCCCGCCAGCACGCGCTGGACCGCGTTCAATTCGGTCGGCACATCAGCTCCTTCCAGGCGATCCGGCACCGGCTGGCCGAGACGCTCGTCGCGATCGACGGAGCTGAGGCGACCCTGCTCGCCGCGGGCGATATACCGGAGGACTCGGACGGCTCGCACGCTTTGGCCTGCTTGCTGGCCAAAGCCGCGGCCGGCCAAGCCGCGCTCACCGCCGCACGCCACTGTCAGCAGGTGCTCGGCGGCATCGGTTTCACCTCCGAACACCAGCTGCACCGACACGTCAAACGGTCGCTGATTCTGGACGGGCTGTTGGGCAGCTCGCGCGAATTGACCCGACAGGCTGGAGCGAGGTTGCGGGCCAACGGATCTGCCCCACGGCTGGCGCACCTTTAGCGTCTCGGGCCCGGTCGCTTAGGATTGGCGCATGAGTCAGCCCGGCGCACCTCAAGAAAAGTTGGGTGTCGTATCCGTGATCCTGGGTGTGGTCGCGCTCGTCACGTCGTGGGTACTGATCGGGATTGCCTTCGGCATCGCGGCGATCGTGACCGGCACGATGGGCCATTCGCGAGCCAAGCTGGCCGCGACCAGTCCCAGGGTGGCGACGACCGGCATCGTGTTGGGTGTGGTGTCGATCTTGGCCGGGCTCATCGCGATGGCTTGCTACTTCTGGTTCTGGGGCCACCAGGACCAGCCCGTGCACCGATGCAAGGTCTACGACACCTACCAGCCGTGCTGACGCCCGGCATCGTCAGAAGCGCACTCGCGCTGGCTAATTGCGCGGTAAGCCGAGTATCCGCTCGGCGATGATGTTGCGCTGGATTTCGGAAGTACCACCGGCGATGGTCGCGGCGAAACTGCGCACATACCGGTCGAACCGGCTGCGGTAGTGGCTGTCCAGATCTAGCGGGGCGAAGGGGGCGCTGACCGCGTGCAACGCCAGCGCGTCGGTCCCCGAGGCGTTCAACGCGTCCTCGGCGGCGCGCTGCAAGGCCTCCGAGCCAAGGAGTTTGAGCACTGACTGGGCAGGGACATCTTCTTCCCCGCGAGCCGCCCGCGCGATCGCCGCCGACCCCAACAGCTGTAACGCCTGCGCGTCCATCACCAGGGTGGCGTAGTGATCCCGCTGCAACACTCCCGACGGACTGAAATCGGCCGTCAGCGCGTGCAACATGTCGACGTAGTCCATCCACAACATGGCGCGTTCGTGGCCCAGCGAGCCGGTTGCCACCCGCCAGCCCCCGTTGAGCTCACCCACCAGATTCTCCACCGGTACGCGGGCGTCGGTGAAAAACACTTCGTTGAAGTCGACGTCGTCCTTGTCGCACACCGACGCGAATGGACGGCGCACCACGCCGGGGGTATCGGTCAGGATCATCAACACACTGATGCCCTTGTGTTTTGGCGCGTCCGGATCGGTGCGCACGAACGTCAACAGCACATCGGCGTCATGGGCGCCCGAGGTCCACACCTTCTGCCCGTTGACCACGAAGTGATCCCCGTCCAGCACCGCCCGGGTTCTCAGTGACGCCAGATCCGAGCCCGCGCCGGGTTCGCTCATGCCCAGCGACGCGGTCATCTCGGCACGCAGAATCGGCACCGCCCATCGGCGCTTCTGCTCCGGGGTCCCAAACGACAACAAGGACGCCGCGATGATGCCGACGCCTTGCGGGTTGAAACTCTGATAGATCCGTCGCCGCGACAACTCCTCCAGGTGCACGTATTGCTGCAACAGCGTGGCGTTGCGGCCACCGGACTCCGGCGGGTTGCCGGGCAGCAACCACCCGTTGTCGAACAGCAGCCGCTGCCATTGGCGGGCCCACTCCGGGATGTGCGAACTCGACCGCGACCGCTCGAACGCCGAGTCGGTTTCGGACCCGGTCTCGGTGAGGTGAGGCAGATGCGTGTCGAGGAACGCGACGAACTCGGCGCGAAACGCCTCGACGTCTGCGTCAAAGGTCAGCTGCACAAGCACTCCCGGGAACTGCTCACTGGTCGGCGACCGCGGGCGGATGACGATGACTGGCGTTTTCTAGAACGACTAGTCGCACTCTTTTCGATTACGCTTCCATCCACACGTGTAAGAGAATACTATTCTCGTCGTGAGAAAGTTACAATCTCCAACACGTCGTCCGTGAGGAGGTCGAGCGCAACGATGTCACGGCGTTCTCCGGTACAGTCCAATCATGTTCTCCCCACGCGGCAATCCCCCGAGCCGTCGGTGACCAATCCAGGCGAGGAGCCGGCCTGGAAACAGCGCGCGGTCGAGCGATCCATCAAGACCGCGAAACTGCGCGCGGCCCAGCGCGTTCAGCGTTTCCTGGACGCGGCGCAGGCCATCATCATCGAAAAGGGCAGCACGGACTTCACCGTCCAGGAGGTCGTGGACCGCTCCCGGCAGTCGCTGCGCAGCTTCTACCTGCAGTTCGACGGCAAGCACGAGCTGCTGCTCGCGCTGTTCGAAGACGCGTTGAGCCGGTCCGCCGACCAGATCCGCGCCGCGACCGAAAACCATTCCGACCCGATGGAGCGACTGAAGGTCGCCGTCGAGCTTTTGTATGAGGCCTCCCGTCCCGACCCGACGGCCAAACGTCCACTGTTTACCGACTTTGCGCCGCGGTTACTGGTCACGCACCCGGCCGAGGTCAAGATCGCCAACGCACCGCTGGTGGCGTTGCTGACCGAACTCATGGAAGCGGCCGGCGAGGCTGGTGAGTTGCGCGCCGACATCAATCCGAGGCGGGTGGCCGCGATGACCATGCAGACCGTCATGTTCCTCGCGCAATACAGTGGCGGCTCCGATGACGCCACTGTCCATCCCATCACCGCGGACGAGGTGTGGGACTTCTGCTCGCGGGGATTCGCCCGCGAGGCCTGACCGGCGGTCGACTGGTAGTTGAGCAGATAGCGCACGCGGTTTGCGTTGCGAGAATCAGATTCTCTAATATTCAGAACTAGAAGTAGCCAAAAC
>NZ_DATJYB010000052.1:0-2870 GCF_035499775.1 Mycobacterium sp.
GCTCGCGTTGTACCGGCGGCGCGGCGCGGTGATCAACACCGGAATCGGCCGGCGCGGCTACACCTATCTGCTCGGCGCTGAGGCGAACAAGTTCGTGTTCGCCAACGCCGACGCGTTCAGCTGGCGGGAAACGTTCGAGAGCCTGGCCATTGTCGACGGTCCCACGGCACTGATCGTCAGCGACGGGGAGCACCACCGGCGCCGGCGCAGCGTGGTGGCTCCCGGGCTCCGGCACCGCGAGATCCAGCACTACGTGCAGACCATGGTCTCCAACATCGACTCCGTTATCGACAGCTGGCGGCCCGGGCAGAGCTTGGACATCTACCGGCACTTCCGCTCCGCAGTCCGGCGCAGCACCGCCGAATCGCTGTTTGGGCAGCGCCTGGCCGTCCACTCCGACTTCCTCGGCGAACAGCTCCAACCACTGCTCGACATGACCCATCTACTGCCGCAGCTGATGCAGCTGCACCGCCGGTTCAACTCGCCGGCATGGCGGCGGGCGATGGCCGCCCGGACGGCCATCAACGACCTCATCGACAGCCAGATCACCGACGCCCGATCTGAGCCCAGGCCCGACGACCACCTGTTGACCATGTTGATCAATGGTCGCGGCGACGAAGGGTATGCCCTGGACGACAACGAGATTCGCGATCAGATCATCTCGATGATCACCGCCGGCTATGAGACCACCAGCGGCGCGCTGGCGTGGGCCGCCTACACGCTGCTGACCCTGCCGGGCGCCTGGGACACCGCAGCCGATGAGGTGGATCGCGTACTCGGCGACAGACCACCGACGGCCGAGGACCTCGACGCGCTCACCTACCTCAATGGCGTTGTGCACGAGACACTTCGGTTGTATTCGCCCGGGGTCATCTCGGCCCGTAGGGTGACGCGGGACCTCTGGTTCGACAGGCACCGCCTGCGGGCGGGACGATTGCTGATCTTCAGTGCGTACGTCACCCATCGGCTACCCGAAATATGGCCGGAACCAACAGAATTCCGTCCGCAGCGGTGGGATCCGGGCGCATCGGGGTTCCGCAAGCCTGCGCCGCACGAGTTCATCCCGTTCAGCGGAGGATTGCACCGCTGCATCGGCGCGGTCATGGCAACCACCGAAATGACGGTGATGCTCGCCCGACTGGTCGCCAGGACCAGACTTCGGCTGCCCGCTCAGCGCATCCGCGCGGCCAATCTTGCCGCGCTGTCCCCTCATCCGGGGCTGACGGTCGAGATCAGCGACCTAGTGCCAGCGCAGCAGCACTAGTTCTGTGCAGAATCCGGGGCCCATCGCGAGCATCAGTCCAGGGCTTCCGCTAGGCGGCGATTTTTCAATGGTGTCGCGGAGTATGTGCAGCACCGAGGACGACGAGAGGTTGCCGATCTCGCCGAGCGAGCGCCAGGTCAGCTCGAGCGCTTCCGGCGGCAGCCCAAGGCTTTTGGTGATCGCGTCGATGACCTTGGGACCACCGGGGTGGCTCACCCACGCGCCGATGTCGTCCTTGGTCAGCCCGTGTGGGGCCAGGAACCGGTCGACGTCATCGGCGAGGTGGCGCTCGATAACCGTCGTCAGCTCCGGAGACAGCACAAGCTGCAGGCCGGCGGAACTGACGTTCCAACCCATGATGTGCTGCGAGTCGGGATAAAGGCGGCTGCGCGAATCGAGGATGGCGGGGCCCTCGGCGCGAATCTGTCCGGCACGACGGTCGCCGACGGCTACGACGGCGGCGGCTCCGTCTCCGAACATCGCGCTTCCGACCAGACCCGACACGGTCGGCGTGACCGCCGGGTAGGTGAGCGAGCAGAGTTCGACCGACACCAGGACCGCGACGTCGTCGGGCGCGCCACGCAGATAGTCGTGCAGCCCAGCCACTCCCGCCGCGCCGGCCGCGCAGCCCAGGCCGAACAGCGGCGCACGGCGGACATCCCGACGCAGGCCGAGCCGCCCGGCTATCCGGGCATCCAGCGACGGGACCGCGATACCGGTGACCGTCGTGGTCGCGATCATGTCGATGTCCTGGGGTTGCAGGCCCGCCTCGTCGAGTGCACCCAGAAGCGCCTCACAACCAAGATCCACCGCGTTTTCCAGGAAGATCTCGTTCGCCTCACCGAAGTCGGTCAGTGTGTGATACTTCTCCAACGGCAACACGAGATGACGGCTGTTGACCTTCGCGGCGGCATGCAGCCGCCGGACAATGTGCGCGTGTTCCCTTAAACCGGCAAACTCGACAAACGAGTCCGTAATCTCGCTTTGGCTGTAACGATGCGGCGGCAACGCGCCGAACACACCCGCGATGACGCTCATATCCGTGCCCTTTTTAGCGATCTAAAGATTAAGTAACTACCAGCCCCTGTCTACTTTCTGAAACAGGACCGTTAAAGTCATGAGCTTATGCCGTGTTGTGCGGCGGCGCAAAGTCGTGCCTATTCAACATGTGTCGCATTAGGTCCGGCGGATGTCTGCGGAATATGTTTCGCAAGAGTCGGTTTCGTCAGTACTGGCGCTCTTCGTCCTGTTCGTCTGCGCTGAGCGCCATCGCGATTAGCGCATCGGGACTTAAAGAGTCGATGACGTCGTCGCTACGAGTCGGATCGGCACCTTGCTTTTCGTTAGGGCCCGCCAGGAGTAATAGTTTGTCGAGCAATCCGGTCCTTCGCAGCTCGTGCAATGGAATCTTTCTCAGCGAAGACCAAATCTTCTCTTCGTCGGATTCTGCGCCGTGGCCGTGGAGCAGTTGGTGCGCAAGATGATCGGCCAACGCCGTCGGAGTGGGGTAGTCAAAGATCAAGGTGCGCGACAGCGCCAACCCGGTTTGGGCTTTGAGGCGGTTGCGCAGTTCGACCCCGGTCATCGAGTCGAATCCGAGGTCCTG
>NZ_DATJYB010000053.1:0-14111 GCF_035499775.1 Mycobacterium sp.
CCCCGCCCCCAGGACCAATGAACTCGGGATTCCCGGCTACCCCAACGCAACACTGACGTCGGAGCAAGCCCGCAATGTGTATACCTACGGCGAGCAGCAGATGAAGGCGCTGAACCAGCGACTCATCGACGAGGGCTTGAGTCCTGAGACGCGGGCCAAGACGCTCTCCGTCACCCGCAACGCGCTGCGGACATGGACGCGCGACCTGATGGTCGACCGCGCTGAAGCGGCCCGGCTGGCAGCCAACGAGAAGAACATGACCTGGGACGAGGTCGTCGAGAAGTACAAGGGCCAGGGCCTCAAGGGAGATGAGTTGTGGAACAAGATCATTGAGAGGTCGATGGTGAGCCGTGCATCGGTCAACGCCGGGCTGGGAGTCGATCCGGAGGCACCCGAGCTACCGCCGATGCCTGCTGTTCCGGGTGCTGCACCGGCGAGTGTGCCCGCCCCGGAGTTGCCCGAGATACCGGCGCCTGAGATTCCTGCGCCTCCGGTGATCGAGGCCCCGCCGATCGAGATACCGGTTGAGATTCCGTTTCCCATCATCGAGCCGTAGCAAAGGTAGTGATCATGATGTCGGGCGAGCGACCTGCCGTGACCGTCGGGCTGGACCAGCATGGGCTGCGTGGCCGCACGGCACGCATCTACGACCCGGACAGCGATTTCGTCATCGACGACAGTCTGGTGCCCGCGGAATTCACCGACGGCACACCGGCTTATCACGGCCAGTACGTCAAGATCGCCGATGACACCCCGAATCTTTATGGTGCGCTCACCGTCTACAAGCCGGGCGAACCGAACAACACCGTGACGTTGCAGCACTTCAATCTCGCTGTCGCGGTCGAGGACTGAAGGCGGCACCGGCGGCGTCACGGCGCGAGTGGACGACCGGACCGTCGACGGGCGCGACGCGCCCGGGTGCCGAAGTACAACCCAACCACCACCGCCCACGACAACAGGCTCAGCCACAACTGACTGCGCGCGGCGTGGTCGAACGCCATTTGCACCAGCACGGCGACGATGCCGAGGAGAGTGAGGATCGACAGCACCGGAAAGAACCACATCTTGACCCGCAGCTTCTCGGTGGGCGTGCGCCGGCGCAGCACGATCTGCGAGAGCGCGATCAGCAGGTAGACGAACAAGATGATGGCGCCCGACGAGTTGAGCAGGAACAGAAACACCGTGTTCGGCGCCAGCCAGGCCATCAGCACGCACAGGAAGCCCACCACCGACGAGCCGATGATGGCGACGTGCGGGACCCCGCGCGGGCTGATCTTGACCAGTTGAGCAGGCGCCTCGCCTCGGTCGGCAAGCACGAACAGCATCCGCGACGAGGTGTACAGACCCGAGTTCAGACAGGACAGCACCGCAGTGAGCACCACCGCGTTCATCAGCTGGTCCGCGCCCGGAATGCCCATGTGCTTGAGCGCGGCCACGTACGGCGAATCGCCGAGTGCCAACGAATTCCACGGCAGCACAACGACAATCAGGAAAACCGAACCGACGAAAAAGATCGCGATGCGCGCGACGACGGACCTGGTGGCCCGCTGCACCGCGCGCTCCGGGTCGCGGCTCTCGGCGGCGGCGATGGTCACGACCTCGGCGCCGACCATCGAAAAGATCGCCACCACAATGGCGGCGAAGACGGCCCACACTCCCTTCGGAAAGAAGCCGCCGTGAGATACCAGGTTGGAAAAGTCCAGCTGCCGACCGGGCCACAGCCCGAATGCGAAAGCCGTCGCGAGACCCAGGAAGACCACGATGGTCGCGACTTTGATTCCGGCGAACCAGAATTCGAACTCGCCGAACGACGACACCGAGAACAGGTTGGTCGCGGTCATCAGCAGCATCAGGCACAGCGACGACAGCCACAGCGGCGCCGGGAACCAGTAGTTGAGGACCTTCCCGCCGGCGACCGCCTCGAAGCCGACCACGATCACCCAGAAGTACCAATACAGCCAGCCGACCGAAAACCCCGCCCAGCCGCCCAGGGCCTTGCCCGCGTAATCGGCGAACGATCCGGTCGACGGGTCGGCGCTGGCCATCTCCCCCAGCATCCGCATCACCAGAATGATCAGCAGACCGCAGATCGCGTACGTCAGGAACGCCGCTGGCCCGGTATCGCGGATCACCACGCCCGACCCGACGAACAATCCGGCACCGATGACACCGCCGATGGCGATCATGTTCAGCTGCCGCTGCGACAGTCCCTGTCGCAGTTGCCGAGTCGCGCCCTCGGCGGCGGGCTCGGTCACATCCCCTCGGCCGCGCGGCTCCATCCTCGGACGCTAGCATCCGCCCATGGAATTCCGTGTGTTCGTCGAACCGCAACAGGGCGCCAGCTACGCCGACCAGCTCGCCGTTGCTCAGGCCGCCGAACGGCTGGCCTATGCGGCCTTCTTCCGATCCGACCATTACGTGGCCATGAGTGGCGACGGACTGCCCGGGCCGACCGATTCGTGGGTGACGCTGGGCGCGATCGCCCGCGAAACATCGGGAATCCGGCTCGGCACGCTGGTGAGCTCCGCGACGTTCCGCTACCCGGGACCGCTGGCCATCACGGTGGCGCAGGTCGACGCGATGAGCGACGGACGCGTCGAATTCGGCCTCGGCAGCGGCTGGTACGAGAAAGAGCACCGGGCCTACGGGATACCGTTTCCCCCGCTGGGCGAGCGGTTCGACCGGCTCGCCGAACAACTCGCCATCATTACCGGGCTGTGGACCACCAACCCCGGTGAGACGTTCGACTACTCCGGCCGGCACTACACCATCGCGAACTCACCGGCGTTGCCCAAACCCGTGCAAAATCCCCATCCTCCGATCGTGATCGGCGGCTTCGGCGCCAAACGCACTCCGGAGCTGGCCGCCAAGTACGCCGCCGAGTTCAACATCGCGTTCGCGCCGATCGACGTCGCTCAAGCCCAGCTCGAACGGGTGGCCGACGCGGTTGCCGCAGCGGGCCGGACGGACGATTCGATCGTCTACTCGGCCGCGTTCGTGATCTGCGCAGGCCGCAACGACGCCGAAGTGGCCCGTCGCGCGGCCGCGATCGGCCGCGACGTGGACGAGCTGCGCGCCAGCAGCCCGCTGGTCGGAACGCCCGCCGAGATCGTCGACAAACTGGGCCCGTGGCAGAACATCGGCGTGCGGCGCGTCTACACCCAACTGCTCGACCTTTCCGATCTGGCACACCTGGACCTGTTCGCCGGCGAGGTGATGTCGCAGCTGGGCTAGCTGGTCGACGACGGGACGGTCGTCCTTCGGTCGGCGGCGGCTGTGATGCGATGCAGCGCGTCGCCGAATTCGTCCAGGTCGATGTCCCCGAGCTGGTCGAAAAGATAGCGGCGCAGGCTCACGTTGTGAGTGGGCGTCGCCTCCTGGTAGCGCTTCAGCCCGGCGTCGGTGAGCACGGCGTTGTAGGCACGCGCGTCTCGGGCTGACTGTTCGCGGCGCACCAATCCCTGGGTTTCCAGGCGCCCGACGGTGCGGCTGATCGCCGAGAGCGACTGCTGGCAGCGCGCGGCGAGTTCGCTGAGCCCCAGCGTGCGATCCGGGGCCTCGGCCAGCCAGTCCAGCGCGACGTATTCGGTGTGCGACAACCGGTGTTCGCGCTGCAGGTCGGCGTCGAACTGCCGCGTCATCGACCAAAAGGCCGCGTGCAATGCCCTGATCACCTTGAGCTCCTGAGCCGTCCTCGGTGGGGGCACGCTTTGCGGCATGACCCAAATATTACCTCTTGCTTGTGCGCGCAAGCAAATGTATGCTTGTTGGCGCAAGCAACTATTGGAAGGAGACGCAAATGAGCGTCCGGATTCTCGCCCTCGTCGGCAGCCTGCGCGCCGACTCCTACAACCGCCAGCTCGCGGAGGCCGCCGTCAAGCACGCCCCCGACGGCATCGACGTGGAGATCTTCGAAGGCCTGGCCGAGGTGCCGTTCTACAACGAAGACCTCGACGAGCCCAGCGACGTCCCGGGCCCGGCGCAGAACCTGCGCGACGCCGTCGCGCGCGCCGACGCGCTGCTATTGATCACCCCGGAATACAACGGCACCATCCCGGCCGTGCTGAAGAACGCCATCGACTGGACTTCGCGCCCGTACGGGATCGGGGCCATCACCGCCAAGCCGGCCGCCGTCGTGGGCACCGCCGGCGGGCGCTACGGCGGGGCCTGGGCCCATGAGGACACCCGCAAAGCGGCCCGCGTCGCCGGGGCGCAGGTGCTGGACGACATCACCCTGTCCGTGCCGCTGGCAGGCGAGCGCTTCGCCGCCACCCACCCGGCAGACGACGACGAAGTCGCCGCTGCCCTGCCCGAGCTTCTGGTCAAGTTGGCCGCGGGCGCAGCAGCCGTCGGCTAGTCCCGGCGGGTGCCTCGTCGCCACCTCACCTCGGATGGCCCGCTCACCGAGACTGAAGTGAGGGCGTGATTTCGGCGTCAACCGCGACCTGTATGCAGTCTCGGCGCCACCAGTTCAGTCCCGGCGCGCCGAGCTCACAGATACAGATCACGGTCGCGGATCAGCGACGTTGCCACCACGCTAATCACCGCCGTCGCAACCAGATACGCGCAGCCCAGCCACGGCGTGCCGCCCGCGGCCGCGATCAGCGCGGTCAGGATCATCGGGGTCACCCCCGATGCGTAGACACCCGAGAACTGGTAGACGAACGACAGCCCGGTGTAGCGGGTGCCGGTCGGGTACAGCGACGAGAACAGCGTGCCCTGCGCGCCGTAGAACAGTGCGTGCACGACACCGAACACGACGACCATCGCCAGCCCGAACAGGAGCAGATTCTTGGTCCCGAAGAGCGCGAAGACGGGAAAGGCCGCGAGGCCGTAGCACGCCACGCCGACCAGATACACGCGCCGGGCTCCGAAACGGTCGGTCAACGCTCCCGAGACGGGCAACAGGACCGCCATCACCAGCGCAGCGATGGTCACCACGATCAGGACCGGCACCTTGTGAAAGCCCAATGCACCGGTGGCGTAGCTGATCGCGAAAACGCCCCAGGTGTTGAACGCCGAGCCTTCGGCCCAGCGGGCCAGCAGGCCGAGCAACGTGTTGCGCCGGGAACGGGACCCGCGGAAAATCTCGCGGATCGGAACGCTGGACTCGGCCTCGAGTTCGGCCAACTCCCGAAAGGCCGGCGTTTCGTCGACGCGCAGCCGGACCAGGATGCCGATCACGACCAGGACCAGGCTCAACAGGAAGCCGATCCGCCAGCCGTAGGCCAGAAACCGAGACGAACCGAGGACGACTTGCAAGTAGGCGAAAATGCCTGTGCCCAAAGCTAATCCGAGTGCAAGACCGATCTGCGGGATCGCCCCGTATCGGCCGCGCCGGTCACCGGGGCTGTGCTCGACGGCCAGCAACACCGCGCCGCCCCACTCGCCACCCAGCGCGAAACCCTGCAGCATCCGCAGCACCAGCAGCAGCACCGGCGCCCACACCCCGATCTGCGCTGCGCTCGGCAACGTCCCGATCAACGCCGTCGCCAGGCCCATGATCAGCATCGTCAGCGCCAGGCTGCGCTTGCGGCCGATCCGGTCCCCGATGTGGCCGAACACAACGCCGCCGATCGGCCGCATGACGAACCCGACGGCGAACGTCGCGAACGCCAGCAGGGTGCCCACCAGAGAACTTGCGTTGGGAAAGAACAACTTACCGAACACCAGGCCGGCCGCGGTGGCGTAGAGGAAGAAGTCGTACCACTCCACAGTGGTGCCCAGGAGGCTCGCCGCGACGACGGTGCGCAGCCTCCGTCGGCGCTCTGCGTCGGATTCGTCGAGGGTGTCCGCCGGCGCGACGGCGGGCAGCGTGGTCGCCATGTGACTAGTGCGCCGAAGCGACCGCGAACGGCGTCGACGCGGCCGGCTGTGTGGAACGGCGGTTGGGATCGCGCCACAGCCCCCTGCGCTCCAGCAGCGGCAGCACGCCCTCGCCGAACCAGTAGGCCTCTTCCAGGTGCGGATATCCCGACAGGATGAAGTGGCTGATGCCCAGTTCCGCGTATTCGGCCAATCGTTCGGCGACTTCCGCGTGCGACCCGACCAGGGCGGTGCCCGCCCCGCCGCGCACCAAGCCAACCCCGGCCCACAGATTGGGTGCGACCAGGAGCCGACTGCTGTGGCCGCCGTGCAACTTCAGCATGCGGCGCTGCCCTTCGGATTCGCTGCGCGCCAGGCTGGCCTGCACCCGCTCGACATCTGCCGGGTCGACGGCCGCCAGGAGCCGGTCGGCCTCAGCCCACGCCTGCTCCGAGGTGTCGCGGCTGATCACGTGGATCCGCAAGCCGAACTGCACATCCCGGCCCGCGTCGGCGGCCAGGCCGCGAATCCGAGCGAGTTTCTCGCCCACCGCCGGCAGCGGCTCACCCCAGGTGAGGTAGACGTCGGAGTATTTGGCCGCCACCGGACCGGCGGCTCCCGACGATCCGCCGAAGAACACCGGCGGCACCGGGTCGGGCGGGTTGTTCAGCGCGGCACCTTCGACCTGGATGTGGTCTCCGGCGAAGGTGACCGGCTCCAGCGACGTCCAAAGTTGGCGCACCACATGCAAGAACTCCCCCGTCCTGGCGTAGCGCGACTGCTTGTCCAGGAAGTCGCCGTAGGCCCGCTGCTCGTGCGGTTCACCGCCGGTGACGACGTTGAGCAGCAGTCGGCCGCCCGAGTGCCGCTGATAGGTCCCGGCCATCTGGGCGGCCAGGGTCGGGCTGAGCAGCCCGGGACGGAACGCGACCAGGAATTTCAGTGTTTCGGTGTCCTCGATCAGCATCGCCGTCGTCAGCCAGGCGTCCTCGCACCACAACCCGGTCGGGGTGAGCACGGCCTCGAAACCGTTGTCCTCGGCGGCCGCACAGATCTGGCGCAGGTACCGCAGCGTGGCGGGCCGATCGCCGTGCATCGAGGTGCCGTGGCCGCCCGCCACCAGATTCCGCGAATCCCCGTAGGTCGGCAAAAACCAATGAAATGCCAAGCTCATCCCCGCATCGTCCGGGACGGCGGCCCGCTACGGAACCATTGAAAACTGCCAGATTGAATCCCTACGGCGGGCTGCCGGTGCGCGCGTCGAGCGTCAGCGTCGGCTGCCTCGGGCCGCTGAAGTCGAACATCGCGGTAAGGACGCCGGCGCGCTCGTCGAACGAGTGATCGCCGATGCGGCCGGTGCTCCAGTTGTCTTCGACGAACCGCAGGATCGACGATTGGTCAGTCAGCGTGTGGTCCACGAAATTGGCTCTGGCATACGGCGATATCACCAGCAGCGGCAGCCGCGGGCCGTATCCGCAACGTCCCTGGTAGACGATCGGCGCCGGGCCCGCATCACCGCATCGGCCCGGGCCGTTCAGCGCGTCTTCGGCGGTGGCCGAGGGCGATACGATCGTCGGCGGCTTGTGGTCGTACCAGCCGTCGGAGTCGTCGTAGGCGATGACGATCGCCATGTCCTTCCAGTCCGGCAGCTTCTGCAGATGGTTGATCGTTTCGACGAGAAACTGCTGCTCATCGAGGGGATCGGAGTAGCCGGCGTGCGCATCCTGGTACCCGGGCGGTTTGAGGATGCTGACCGAGGGCAGATGACCCGAGTCGGCGGCGGCCCAGAAGTCGGACACGTCGTACTGATGGTTGGCCTGGTCGGAACGGCCGATCTTGTCAGTCGCGGTCGGTGGCAGGTGGTGGGGGTTCGCGGTGGACGCATAGTACTGGAACGGCTCGTGATGCGGGATGTAGTCGCCCCTGACGCCGAACGGCAACGCTCCGGTCTTGCCGGTCCCGCCGAGGATTTCGCCGATGTTGTGCGCCGCGTCGCATACCGCCGTGCCGTCGGGCTTGTGACCGGTGGGTTTGAAGCCGCCCTGAAAGTAGCCCCAGGTGACGCCCTTGGCGTTGAGCAAATCACCGATGTTCTTGTTGTCGGAGCTGAACTGGACCTGATCGCGGCGCGAACAGTCGTCGCCGAATGGCTGGGAATCGTCGGTCAGCGTGCCGTCCACCACCATGTTTGCCGGGAACGGTTTCTTGTCTGGCATGAATGTCTTTGCCACTCCATGCGTTTGGCCGGACACAAGGTTGATGTGGCCGGGTGTGGACGGGCCGAATACCGAGCCGTGGAAGTTGTCGCTCATCGCGTAACGCTGGGCGTAATTCCACAACGCCGTCACCGAGTTGCCGTCGTAGTAGCCCACCACCAAACCGTGCGTGCTGAACAGCGGCGCCGGGCAACTGTCGCCGTCGGCGTTTTCGACGAAGCGGTCCATCGCACCGCCGTTGGCGGCCAACTGCTCGGCCTGGTATGCGTGGTTCTGATCGCAGGTCACCTGCTGACCCGGCCCGCCCAACCGCATCGGCTGTACCGAATTGGGATTGTGCGTCAACAACTCTGACGTGAGGCCGTCCACCGCGGGCGTGTCCGGTTTGGCCGTGAACGGTTGCCCGTCGATGTTCGCGGCATGCGGATACGTCCCGAAGTAGTGGTCGAACGAGATGTTCTCTTGAAAGATGACCACCAGGTGACGAATTGGTGTCGTCGGTGCGGGTTCCGCGGTGGGGGGCGTGGGTTGTCGGGTACATCCGGCGACGAGGACTGACGCAGCGACGACGGCGAGGACACGTCGCGGGGTAACGGTAACCATTGCGTTGAAATACTAAGTCGGCCAGGCCTACCGGGTACGCAATGTCACCGCGGTATCACAAACCTCTTCCAATTGCGGCGTGGCAGTAGCGATGAACCCGGGTCAGCGCGGCATCATGACTATCGTGCCTGAGCTGACCCGACGAGCGTTACTGCGGATGGGGGCCGGCGCCAGCGCGGGAGCCGTTGCCGTGTGGGCTTTGGGCGCGCTGCTGGATCCGCTCGAATCCCAAGCAGCGCCGGTACCGCAGGCCCCTTCTCCGTTCGAGCCAGCGACGGCGGGCAGCAACCTACCCAACCGGCTCACCGGCTCGTTCGTCTCGAAAGCTCGCGGCGGCGTCGACACCAACTGGGTGATCGTGCTGCCCCCGGGCCACAACGGAAAGCCGTCGTCGCTGCGACCGGTGATCGCGCTGCACGGCAAGGACGGCAATGCGGGCCAGATGCTCGAGCTCGGCGTCGAGGACGCCCTGGCCCGAGTGGTCAAAGAGGGTAAACCGCCGTTCGCCGTGGTGGGTGTCGACGGCGGCAGCGATTGCTACTGGCACAAAAGAACTTCGGGCGAGGACTCCGGCACGATGGTCCTCGAAGAGCTGTTGCCGATGCTGTCCACGATGGGCATGGACACCTCCCGGGTGGCCTTCATGGGCTGGTCCATGGGCGGATACGGGTCGCTGCTGCTGGGCTCGCGGCTGGGTCCGGCCCGGACCGCGGGGATCTGCGCGATCAGCCCGGCGCTGTACACCTCGTTCGGCAACAGCGCCCCCGGGGCGTTCGACAGCGAAGACGACTGGTCGCAACACAACGTGACGGGCCTTCCGGCGCTGAACTCGATTCCGCTGCGGATCGACTGCGGCACCTTCGACCGCTTCTATCCGGCCACCCGCGCGTTCGTCAACCAACTGAAAAAGCCGCCGGCGGGCAGCTTTTCGATGGGAGGGCACGACGTGGGCTACTGGCGCACGCAGCTGCCCGGCGAGCTGACCTGGATGGCGACCTAGCGAAGAGACCATGACAGTCCGGCAGGCGAACACCACAGGGCCACCCCGCACCACGGGACCACTCCGCACCGCGGAGCGGCCGCCTGAACGGACCGGTTTCCGACCGGACATCGAGGGCTTGCGCACCGTGGCGGTGGTGGCCGTCGTCCTCTACCACGCCGGCATTCCCGGCGTCTCCGGCGGCTATATCGGCGTGGACATCTTCTTCGTCATCTCCGGCTTCCTCATCACCGGGCTGCTGTGGCGTGAGATCACCACCACCGAGACCGTCGCGCTGGGCCGCTTCTACGCCGCACGGGCCCGGCGCCTGCTGCCCGCCGCGGCCACGGTCGGCGTCGCCACGGCGATCGCTTCCGCCGCGGTACTGCCACCGTTGCAGGCGCGCAGCGTCTTTGTGGACGGCATCGCCAGCGCCCTGTATGTCGGCAATTACCGGTTCGCTAACCAGGGCACCGATTACCTGGGCTCGGCCATACCTTCGCCGTTCCAGCACTACTGGTCGCTGGGCGTCGAGGAGCAGTTCTATCTGGTGTGGCCGATGTTGATCATCGGCACCGCGTGGCTCGTCCGTCGCAAAAGCGCCACCACATCCGGGGCGGCGCCGTATGCGGTGGTCCTCGGGCTGGTCACCGCGGCCTCGCTGACCGCCGCGGTGCTGTGGACCCGGATCTCGCCGCCATGGGCGTTCTTTTCGCTGCCCACCCGCGCCTGGGAATTGGCCGCCGGCGGCCTGGTGGCGCTGACGATCACGCAATGGCGCCGGCTGCCGCTGCTGCCCGCCATGATCGTGGGTTGGGGTGGGCTGGCGCTGATCCTGCTGACCTGTACGCAGCTGGGCCCGCACACTCCCTACCCCGGCACCTCGGCGCTGCTGCCGGTGCTGGGCACCGCCCTGATCCTCGGCGGCGGTTGTGTCACCGGCGGTTTGGGCGTGGGCCGCGTGTTGTGCAAGCCGGCGATGCGGGCCGTGGGCCGGGTGTCGTACTCGTGGTACTTGTGGCACTGGCCGGTGCTGCTGTTGATGCCGCCGCTGCTCGGCGAGCCCGCGGGCCTGCCGGCCAGGCTGACCGCGGTCGTCGTCTCCGCCGGGCTCGCGGTGATCACCATGTATCTGGTCGAGAACCCCGCCCGGTTCGCCGCTGCCTTGCGTGGGTCGGCCAAAGCCAGCCTGGCCATGGCGGCCGGGGCCACCGCGGCCGCGGCGTGCGCCTGCCTGCTGCTGCTGACGCTGGTACCGGTGCCGACCGGACACGGACCGGCCGCCCCGGCGGCCAGCATCGCCGCGCTCAGCCCCACGGCGGCACCCGCCGCCGATCCGGTCCGCGACGCCTTCGCCCAAGCGCGCCAAGCGATCTCGGCGGCCGCGAACCAGCGGGCCGTGCCGTCGAACCTGAACCCGTCACTGGCCGCGGCGCCGGGCGACAAGGCGGCGGTATTCGTCAACGGATGCATGCGGTCCTGGCGTGACGTAGGACAGAGCGAGTGCGCCTCAGTTGTCGGCGATGCCGGCACCGCGTCGCCGACGACGGTGGCGCTGGTCGGCGACTCGCACGCCGCCATGTGGGACCCGGCCTTCCAGCTGGTCGCCGAACAGCGGCACTGGCGGCTGGAGACGATGGCCAAGGTGACCTGCCCGCTGCAGGAGCTGCACATCGTCAGCCCCTACCTGGGCCGCGAGTACACCGAGTGCGAACAGTGGCGCGGCCAGATCATGGCCCGGTTGAAGGCCGAACGGCCGCGACTGGTGGTGCTGAGCATGAGCCGGCGTTACGGCGCGGACTTCAGCTTCACCTCCTACGACCCGGCGTGGATCGACACCCTGGGCCGCACCGTGGCCGAACTGCGCCGCATCGGCGCCACCGTGCTGGTGCTGGGGCCGGTCGACGATCCCCAGGGATCCGTGCCGACGTGCCTGTCCGCTCACCTCGACGACGCCACCGCGTGCGCGCCGGCACGTTCGGTCGCGGTCAGGAGCGGCGGTATCGCCGCGGAGCAGACGGCAACCACGGGCGGCGGTGGACACTACGCGGATGTGACCGACCTGTTCTGCGCCGCCGATCGCTGCCCGGTGATCGTCGGCAACACCCTGGTGTTCCGCGACGACAACCACATCACGACCGAATACGCACAACTACTGGCGCCTGTCATCGGCGCGCTGGCCGACCGCGCCTTGGCGGACGGGTGAACTTCCATGCGACGTCAAACGTCATAGAAATGAAAGGGTTTTTGGAGGTTTGAGATGAGTCTGGGGGCGGGTTTGTTGTTGGTTTGCATTTCGGCGGCGCCGATTGCGGGGGTCGGCCTGGTGCAGCTGCAGGCCCGCCTCGAGCGCTGGGACTACGAGCGGCACGCGAACGACTGACGCATCCGAACACGTTGTGCCACTGGCCATTTAGGCGCTTTACCGTCGCAACTGTGCGCTGATGAGCGGCGCGATCTTGTCCGCCAGGTACTTATGTCCCGCGTCGTTGGGGTGCACGCCGTCGGGACCGATCAGGTCGGGCTTGTCCAGGAACCAGCGTTCGAAGATCGGGTCGGACCACGCCGCCCCCGCGGCCTGGGCCGCATGGAAGAGGACGTCGCGAATCTGCAGCACGGGCACGGGTACCGCGGCGGTCGGCCACGGTGGGCCGATCACCAGGAACCGCGCGCTCGGCGCAAAGCGGCGCGCCAGATCGAAAGTGGCGCGGACCTTTTCGGCCAGCAGCCCGAGATTGACGCCCTGATCGTTGCGGGAGCCGAAGAACACCACCAGCACATCGCTGGGCTTGACCGCCCGGGCCGCCAGATCCTCGAACAGGCTGCCCTGGTCACCGGGGACGCCGTAGCCGGCCCGGCCCTCGGCCGCCACATCGGCTGCGACCCGCACGCCTTGCCGACGGAGCGTCTGCCAGGCGCGAGCGGTCCACGCATTGCGACCCAACCCACCCAGGTCGGTGCCGGTGGTGTAGGAGTCCCCGACCACCGCGACGTGGTTCAGCCGGAAATCCAGGCTCAGGGTCTGATAGGCGGGCGAACCCACCGGGCGTGCCGGGCAGCCAAAGACCACACCGGCCAGCACCGCCACACCGACGACGAACGCGACTAGCCGGCTCACTACCAGATTCGTGCGCACAGCCAACCGTCACACCGCGCGGGCTGGAACTGCTTCCAGCGCTTCGTCGATCTCGTCGAGCACGGTTTCGGGCTCGGCAACGGTCGGCTTGCTGGGATCGTGGCCCGCAGGCGTGGCGGGCGCGTCGACCATCCTGCGCATCCAGCGGCGGGCGGGCTCCTCGACGGAGTGATACAGCAGGATCGACAGCGCCACGGCGATCGCGAGCAGGCCGAAGATGTTCCACCGCCACGGGTTGTCCGGCAGCCACGGCTGCAGGTGGAAATTCACCACGGCCCAGGTCCAGGCGGTGTGCACCAGCTCATGAACCATGTACAGGCAGAACGAGATCTCACCGCCGTAGACCATGAACCGCGCCGACAGCAGCCTGGGCAGGCTGCCCACCCCTATCGCGAGCGTGATCACCAACGGCACGAACAGCAGGTCCACCACGCCGCCGCTGTCGTACACGCCGGTTATCGGGAACGTCTTGAACAGGTAGAGGATGCCGACGATCGCGGCGACCAGCAGCAGGGAAAGGTATCCGGCGATGCGGCGGCCGCGATCGGTCGGCCGCAACCTGCGCACCGCGGCACAGGCCACCGCGCCGGCGGTGAATTGCGTGACGATCCGTGGCAACCAGCTCCACGGTGTGTAGAACACCCCGCTGGACAGCAACAGCAGCACCGGCGGCAATGACGCGGCGAAAGCCAGCAAGATCAGGCCCCGCGCCCGCGTCGCATGCTGGATCCGCCAGATCACCAGCACCAGCACACCGAACAGCAGGTAGGCCAGCCACTCCGCACTGATCGACCAGGCCGGCCCGTCCCAACTGGACAGATCGAAGAACGGCTGAAACCACAGCTGCACGAGTAGCACCTGGCGTACGTAGCTGATCGCGGTCAGCCGACCGATGTCGGGCGACGGCGTGTGACCGACGTGCAGCGTGAGGATCCACCACACCGCGGCCAGGTGCAAGGTGACCAGGTACACCGGCCACACCCTGGCCAGCCGCAGCCACAGGAAGTGCACGGTGGCGCGCAACGAAAACGAATGACCCATCCGGTCGAGATAGTTGTAGGTCAGCACAAACCCGCTGAGGATGAAGAACAGGTCGACGCCCTGGGCACCGCAGTTGAGCACCGGCGCGAGGTTCTCGCGCAGATCAGGCGAGATATCGGCCACCATAGGCCGGAAATGAAAGAGCACCACCCAGACCGAGGCGACGATGCGGAGCCCCGTCAGGGCCTTGATCTCGCCCTTGGTCTCGGTGCCCACGATGTTCTTTCCGTCTGGACTGTGCTGTCTGGTCGGCTGACCGCGCGGTCCCGCCCTGTCACAGCCCCCCGACTGGCAACCGGCAGCCATGGCAGCCTAACAGCGCGACCCCGGC
>NZ_DATJYB010000054.1:0-21951 GCF_035499775.1 Mycobacterium sp.
CAACCTGCTGTTCCACTTCTCGCTGCTGGGCCTGTTGGTCGCGGTGGCCGTCGGCAAGCTGTTCGGCTACGAGGGCACGGTGATCGTCATCGCCGACGGCGGTCCCGGCTTCTGCTCGGCGTCGCCGGCCGCGTTCGACTCCTTCCGCGCCGGCAACACCGTCGACGGCACGTCGCTGCACCCGATCTGCATCAGGGTCAACGACTTCCAGGCGCACTACCTGCCGTCGGGGCAGGCCACCTCGTTCGCCGCCGACATCGCGTATCAGGCCAGTTCCGACCTGACGGCAAATACCTGGCGGCCCTACCGGCTGGAGGTCAACCATCCGCTGCGGATCGGCGGCGACCGGGTGTACCTGCAGGGCCACGGCTACGCGCCCACCTTCACGGTGACCTTCCCGAACGGGCAGACCCGCACGTCGACCGTGCAATGGCGACCCGACAACCCGCAGACGCTGCTCTCGTCGGGTGTGGCGCGCATCGACCCGCCCGCGGGCAGCTACCCGAACGCCGACGAGCGCCGCAAGCACCAGATCGCGATCCAGGGCCTGCTGGCGCCGACCGAGCAGCTCGACGGCACCCTGCTGTCGTCGCGCTTCCCGGCGCTGGACGCCCCCGCCGTGGCCATCGACATCTACCGTGGTGACACCGGCCTGGACACCGGTCGGCCCCAATCCCTGTTCGACCTGGATCCCCGGCTGATCGAGCAGGGCCGGCTGACCAAGGAAAAGCGGGTGAACCTGCGGGTCGGTGAGGAGGCCCGGATCGACCAGGGCCCGGGCGCCGGCACGATTGTCCGCTTCGACGGCGCCGTGCCGTTCGTCAACCTGCAGGTCTCCCACGACCCCGGTCAGACCTGGGTGCTGGTTTTCGCCATCACGATGATGGCCGGACTGCTGGTGTCGCTGCTGATCCGCCGGCGCCGGGTGTGGGTCCGGCTCACCCCCGCCGGCGGGGACGCCCCCGGTACGGTGAACGTCGAGCTGGGTGGCCTCGCGCGTACCGACAACTCCGGGTGGGGCGACGAGTTCGAGCGGCTCACCGAGCGGTTGCAGACCGGGCTGAGCTCGCAGCAGCCGGCCGAAAACGCGTCCAGAAGGAGTTCTCAGGTGGACGTCAATTGAACACCGTACACGTCGACATCGGCCTGTCCAGGTACTCCGACTGGGCGTTCACCTCGGCGGTGGTGGCGCTGGTGGTCGCGCTGCTGCTGCTGGCCTTCGAGCTGGCCTATGTCGGCGCTCGGCGCACCGACACCCGCGCGCGGGTGCTGGTCGGCGCCCAGGTCGACGCCGACAGCGAGACGCCCGGCGTCGTGGTGGACGGTCCGCAGCGGCCCTTCGACGAACGCGTCGGCAGGGCCGGGCTGTCCGTGGTCTACCTGGGCATCGGCCTGTTGTTCGCCTGCATCGTGCTGCGTGGCCTGGCCACCATGCGGGTGCCCTGGGGCAACATGTACGAGTTCATCAACCTGACGTGCTGCTGCGGCCTGGTCGCCGGCGCGATCGTGCTGCGCCGCCCGCAGTACCGCCCACTGTGGGTCTTCCTGCTGGTGCCGGTGCTGATCCTGCTCACGGTCTCCGGGCGCTGGCTCTACGCCAACGCCGCGCCGGTGATGCCCGCTCTGCAGTCCTACTGGCTGCCCATTCACGTGTCGGTGGTCAGCCTCGGTTCGGGGGTGTTCCTGGTCGCCGGGATTGCCAGCATCCTGTTCCTGCTGCGCACCTCGAAGCTGGGCGAGCCCGGTGCTCAAGACACCGTCGGCACGCTGGCCCGCATTGTGCAGCGCTTCCCGGATGCGCAGACCCTGGACCGGGTCGCGTACCGAACCACGATCTTCGCCTTCCCGGTGTTCGGTTTCGGGGTGATTTTCGGCGCCATCTGGGCCGAGCAGGCCTGGGGCAGGTACTGGGGTTGGGACCCCAAGGAGACGGTTTCGTTTATCGCGTGGGTGGTATACGCGGCATATCTGCATGCCAGGTCAACGGCAGGATGGCGGGACAGGAAGGCAGCCTGGATCAACGTGGTGGGATTCGTCGCCATGATCTTCAATTTGTTCTTCGTTAACCTGGTGACGGTAGGCCTGCATTCCTACGCCGGCGTGGGGTGACCGAAAGACGAGGGCCGAAAGGGCCATAAAGGGGGAAGTACACGTGTCAGAGCATCCAACGGGTTTAGGGATGCCCCCAGGACGTGGCGGCCGCAGCGCGGTGGATCATCCGACCACCCAGTTGCCGCCCGCGCCGCCGGCGCCGCCCGCGCCGTACAGCGAGGCGCCCGAGGCCCCGACCCGCGCGTTCGCCGGATTCCGCACCGAGCAGCGGCGCCCCGGAATCGACCCGCGCGGCGTGGTACCACCCGCCCCGCCCGCCGCGCTGCCGCCCTGGGACTCCAGTCCGGCCACCGGCATCCGGCCGATCGAACCGGGATTCGGCGGCTACTACACCGGCCCGGTCGAAGTGCCACCCGCAGCCGTGGATGCTCGCTACCGCCCGGAGAAGGTGCCGCATACTCCATATCCGGAGTTGTCCACCGGCATGCTGTTGCGGCCGATCAAACCGCCGCCGTCGGAGGGCTGGCGCCGCCTGCTCTACGTGCTCTCGGGACGGTTGATCAACGTGGGGGAGAGCCCCCGCGCGGCCCGCCACAACGACCTGGTGGCCCAGATCAACCGGCCCTTGCGGGGTTGCCACCGGATCGCGGTGGTGTCGCTGAAGGGTGGTGTGGGCAAGACCACGATCTCCGCCACGCTCGGGTCCACCCTGGCCGCCATTCGAGGTGACCGGGTGATCGCGGTGGATGCCAACCCGGACCGCGGAACCCTGAGCCAGAAGATCCCGCTGGAGACGCCGGCGACGGTGCGCCAGCTGCTGCACGACGCCGGAAACATTGAGCGCTACAGCGATGTCAGCAACTACACCTCGCGGGGGCCGACCGGGCTGGAAGTGCTGGCGTCGGAGAGCGATCCGTCGGTGTCGGAGGCGTTCAGCGCCGACGACTACGACCGCACCCTGAACATCCTGGAGCGGTTCTACGGCCTGGTGCTCACCGACTGCGGTACCGGCCTGCTGCACTCGGCCATGTCGGCGGTGCTGGCCAAAGCCGACGCGCTGATCGTCGTCAGCTCGGGCTCCATCGACGGCGCGCGCAGCGCGTCGGCGACGCTGGACTGGCTGGACGCACATGGCCACGAAGACCTGGTGCGCTCGTCGGTCGCGGTCATCAACGCGGTGCGGCCACGGTCGGGCAACGTCGACATGCAGAAGGTGCTCGATCACTTCTCACGGCGCTGCCGCGCGGTGCGGTTGGTGCCGTTCGACCCGCACCTCGAGGAGGGCGCGGAGGTGGATCTGACCCGGTTGCGGCGGCAGACCCGCGATGCGCTCACCGAGCTGGCAGCCGTCGTCGCCGGTGGGTTTCCCAACGAACAGCGGTCCGCCCCGGGCCTCGGCTAACGGGGGTTCAACGGGGGTTGTCGTCCCGGCGGCCCAACCGCCATAAGAATTCCGGGTCGTCGTCGGGACCGATGACCCGGGTCTTCGGTCGGTTGGCGTATGACCGGGCCAAGCGCCAGCCAAAGTAGATCAGCGTCCCCAGAACCAGGACGAGGAGCAGGTAAAGCACTCAACACCTCCTTTGAGCGAATATACCCGCGCCGTAGGCTCGTGCTGTGCCAGAAGAGCCGAGCGACAACGCGACTGGGGACCGGGTGATCCGGGTAGTTCCAGACGTCCTGCTGTACGCGACGGCTCGGCTGCTCTTGGTGGTGGTGGTCGGCGCCGCGATCTATGGGGTGGCGCGGTTGCTGGGGGTCAGTCAATTCCCCATCGCCGTCGCGGCGTTGTTCGCGCTGATCATCGCGATGCCCCTGGGCATCTGGCTATTCGGGCCGCTGCGGCGACGCGCGACGGCATCGCTCGCGGTAGCCGGGGAGCGCCGGCGTGCGGAGCGCGAAAAGCTGCGGGCCCGGCTGCGCGGTGAGGCGCCACCCGAGGAGTAGCGCGTCCTGTTGGGCGGCGGGTCGGGTCGACGGTTCTAGCCGTCGCTGTGCAGCGGCAGCCGCACCACCTGTGCGGCATAGCTCAGGCCCGCGCCGTAGCCGATCAGCAGGGCCAGCTCCTGCGGCTTGGCCGCGCCGGTCGTCATCAGCTCCGCGATCGCCAGCGGGATGGAGGCCGCCGACGTGTTTCCGGCCTGCTCGATGTCATTGGCGACGACGACGTCGGGGCGCAGCTTCAGGCTCTTGGCCAGGAGTTCATTGATGCGGCTGTTGGCTTGGTGGGGCACGAACACGTCGATCTGATCGGGCCCGACCCCGGCGGCCTCCAAGGCCCGACGCCCGACGTCGCCCATCTTGAACGCCGCCCACCGGAACACCGCCGGGCCTTCGAGCCGCACGAACGGGCGTGGACCACTTGGGTTTTGCGCAAAGGTCATCCAGTCGATGTCCTGGCGGATGGCATTGGCCTGTTCACCGTCGCTCCCCGCGACCGTCGGCCCGATGCCTTGAAACGGCGTCTCGCCGACCACCACTGCAGCGGCGCCGTCGGCAAAGATGAAGCAGTTGCCACGGTCGGTCATGTCGATCGAGGGGGAGAGCTTCTCGGTGCCGACCACCAGCATTTTGCTGGCGCCCCCGCAACGGATCATGTCTGCCGCGACGCTGAGGGCGTAGCCGAACCCGGCGCAACCGGCAGAGAGATCGAACCCGAGAATCTCCTTGGCGCCCAATGCCGCCGCGACCATCGGGGCGGCCGGCGGGGTCTGTAGGTAGTGGGTGTTGGTGGTCAAGATCAAGCCGTCGACGTCGGACGCGGCGAGGGAGGCGTTGGACAGTGCTCGCCGGCAGGCCTCGGCGGCCATCGAAGCGGCGGACTCGTCGTCGGCGGCGAAGCGGCGCGTCTTGATGCCGGTGCGGCTGTAGATCCACTCGTCGGACGAGTCGATGTTTTGGCAGATCTCTTCGTTGGTGACGACGCGGTCGGGGCGGTAAGCCCCGACGCTGAGCAGACCGATGTTCTTAGTCCCACTGGTCGTGGTGATCTCGGTCATATCGGTCCTCGTTTGCTGTTAGCTGTGCTCATCGCCCTGGAATCGACTGTAGACATGTCCGCGCGAGCAGACGCAAAAGCCCCCTGAATCGTGGATTTTCGGGTGCTTTGCGTCTGGCTCGCGCAACTTTGGTGCCGGCGCTACGCAGCCACCCAGGCCAGCGCAGTTGCTACGGCAATCGCCCACACCACCATCGTCAGCCCGGTGTCCCGCAGCACCGAGATCAGCTCCGGGCCGGTGCGACCGGATCGCACCGGCCGGGCGGCGCGCAGGGCCAGCGGCGCCGCCACCAATCCCACCGCGCACCACGGCGTCGCCGCCATCAGCACCAGCGTCAGCAAGCCGGCGGTCGCCAGCAGCGCCTGATACAGCACCCGGGTGCGGGCATCGCCCAGGCGGACGGCCAGCGTCATCTTGCGCGACTGCGTATCGGTGGGGATATCCCGCAGGTTGTTGGCCACCAGGACCGACGACGACAGCGCTCCGGTCGCCACCGCCAGCACCAAACCCACCCAGTCCACCCGTAGCGCCTGGGTGTACTCGGTGCCCAGCACGGCGACCAGGCCGAAGAACACGAACACCGCGACCTCGCCGAAACCCGCGTAGCCGTAGGGCCTGGACCCGCCGGTGTACAGCCAGGCCCCGGCGATGCAGGCGGCGCCGACCGCGATCAGCCACGGCGCGCTGAGCAGCGCCAGCGCCAATCCGGCCACCGCGCCCACCGTCAGCCAGGCGATCGCGGCGGTCAGCACCGCGCGTGGGGTCGCCAGCCGGGAGCCCACCAGCCGCACCGGTCCGGCCCGGTCGTCGTCGGTGCCGCGGATGCCGTCGGAGTAGTCGTTGGCGTAGTTGACACCGATGATCAGGGCCAGCGCGACAACCAGCGCCAGCAGCGCCTTCCACCACACGGCGGCGTGCTGCCACGCCGCAGCGCCGGTGCCCGCGATGACCGGGGCCACCGCGTTGGGCAGCGTGCGCGGACGCGCGCCGGAGACCCACTGCGCGAAACTGGCCACAGAGGCAAACTAAGGCATCGTGCCCGATGCACCACAATGGGCGGATGCTCGGAGTGATCGGCGGCAGCGGCTTCTACACCTTCTTCGGGCCGGATGCCCGCGACGTCAACCCGGACACCCCGTACGGCAAGCCCAGCGCACCGATCACCATCGGCGCGATCGGTGAGCACGAGATCGCCTTCCTGCCCCGGCACGGCGCCAACCACGAGTACTCGGCGCACACCGTGCCGTACCGGGCCAACATGTGGGCGCTGCGCGCGCTCGGCGTCCGGCGGGTGTTCGCGCCGTGTGCGGTCGGCAGCCTGAAACCCGAACTGGGCCCCGGTGTCGTGGTGCTGCCGGACCAGCTCGTCGACCGGACCACCGGCCGCGCCGACACCTATTTCGACACCGGCGCCATCCACGTCGACTTCGCCGATCCGTACTGCCCGACGCTGCGGGCCGCGACCGCCGGCCTGCCCGGAGTCTTCGACGGCGGCACCATGGTGGTGATCCAGGGCCCGCGATTTTCCACCCGCGCCGAAAGCCGGTGGTTCGCCTCCGCCGGCTTCAGTCTGGTCAACATGACCGGCTACCCGGAGGCGGTGCTCGCCCGGGAGCTCGAAATATGCTATGCGGCAATCGCTTTGGTGACCGATCTGGACGCCGGCGTGGCGGCCGGCGAGGGCGTGAAAGCCGTCGACGTGTTCGCTCAATTCGAAAAGAACATCGAGACGTTCAAGGAGCTGGTGCGGTCCGCGATCGCCCGGGTCGACGCCGAGCGCACCTGCACGCACTGCCTGCCGCACACCGGAGTCACGTTGCCGTTCGAACTGCCGTGAGGGTGTTGCTCACCGGCGCCGCCGGCTTCATCGGGTCCCGGGTGGACGCGGCGCTGCGCGCGGCGGGTCACGACGTCGTCGCCGTCGATGCCCTGCTGCCCGCCGCGCACGGCCCCAACTCGGTGCCGCCGCCTGGATGCCGCCGCCTCGACATCCGGGACGCCGACGCGCTGGCGCCGCTGCTGGCCGGCGTGGACCTGGTGTGTCACCAGGCCGCGATGGTGGGTGCCGGGGTGGACGCCGCCGACGCGCCCGCCTACGGCGGCCACAACGACTTCGCCACCACGGTGCTGCTGGCGCAGATGTACGCGGCCGGGGTTCGGAGTCTGGTGCTCGCGTCGTCGATGGTGGTCTACGGGCAGGGCAACTACGCCTGCCCAGAGCACGGGCTCATCGACCCGCTGCCGCGACGGCGCGCCGATCTGGACGCCGGAATCTTCGAGCACCGCTGCCCGCTCTGTGCGGCGCCGGTCAACTGGCGGCTCGTCGACGAGGACGCCGCACTCAGGCCGCGCAGCCTGTACGCGGCGAGCAAGACCGCGCAGGAGCACTACGCGCTGGCGTGGTCGGAGTCGACGGGCGGCTCGGTGCTGGCGTTGCGCTATCACAACGTCTACGGGCCCGGCATGCCGCGCGACACGCCCTACTCCGGGGTCGCGGCGATCTTCCGTTCAGCGCTCGAAAAGGACCAGCCGCCAAAGGTTTTCGAAGACGGCGGTCAGATGCGCGACTTCGTCCACGTGGACGACGTGGCCGCGGCCAACCTCGCGGCGGCTACCGGACAACGCGACGGATTCACCGCCGTCAATGTCTGCTCGGGTCAGCCCATCTCGATCCTGGAGGTGGCCACCGCACTGTGCGACGCGCGTGGGCCCGGACTGGAGGCGGCCGTCACCGGCCAATACCGCAGCGGCGACGTGCGCCACATTGTCGCCGACCCCAGCCGGGCCGCCGAGGTGCTGGATTTCCGCGCGGCCGTGGATCCGCGCGACGGCCTGCGCGAGTTCGCGTTCGCGCCGCTTCGCTAGCCGTTCTGGCCCGGGTCCTGCGGCGGCCGGTAGATCTTGGGTGCGGGCCCGGTGGGCGGCCGCAGCGATATCTGCCGGGTGGCGGAGTCGTCGCCGCGGAAGATCCGGGGCGCGCCGGAGCCGGCCAGCTGCGGCACCGCGCCGGCGTTCGCCTGCCTTCCCGGGCCGGCGCCGCCGAGCTGGATAACGCTCGTCGCCGCGGCAGACGGCGGGGGCGGGGGCGGTGCCGCCGGTGCGGCAGGCTTGGCGGTCGGCACCGCGGGCCTGGCGTTGCGCCCGTGGGCGGCGGGGGTTGCCTTGCGACGACGCCGGCGACCGGTGAGCCGACCCGTGAGCGCGGCGAACAGGATGGCCAGAGCCAGCCCGCACAGCACCACATCGAAGGTGCTGGTGATCTGTTGGGCAAGATCGTTTCCGTAGACCGGGTTGCTCCACGCGCCCTCCGGGGGCACCGGGAACCGCGGCGCCAGCACGACGCCCACCACGACGCGGGCAATGCCGAATGTGACGACGAGCCCGGCCAGCCAGGTGATCAGCCTGGCCGACCCGGGGCTGCCGGCCAGCTTGCGGCGTAGCCAGATCGCCAGGACCGCGGTGATCACGTCGAATGCGGTCATGGTGAGGCTGTCATAGCGCGAGTACGGGTAGTTCAAAGCCACGTTCGCCGCGAAGGCGGTGAGCTTCAGCAGCGCGGTTCCCAGCGACCACACGATGATCAGCGTCAAGCCCTGCCGGACCGCAACCCGCCAGGGGTTTTCGTCACCGGGTTTGCCGCCGCGGCGGCGGGGCAGTGCCCGCGGCGCGAAAATCGCCGCGGCCGCGGCCCAGGCCAGATATCCCTCGAACCCGACTCCCGCCACCGACGTGTTCTGCGCGATGCCGTGGAACGCGTCGATTTCGCGGCCGACCGGCAGTAGCCACACCACCGCCCCGGCCAGCAGCACCGACGCCCCGAGCGCGCTGGTCGCCAGTTGGGACGCCCTGGTGTTCTTGAGCAGCCACCTGGAGGCGACGACAACCGCGGCCAACGACACCAATCCGTACACCGTCGCGGTGGCGATCACCGCGATGTTCTGTTTGCCGAAGTCGACGCCGGGCTCGGTGCGCAATCCGAACTTCACCTGCCAGAACAGGTTGAACGCGGTATTGAGGGCGGCACCGACGATGGACGCGTACCCGATGATCTGCGCCACCCGCAGGCCTCCGCTGGGCCGCTCGCCGTCCGCGGCAGGGCCGGCAACCACGGGTTGCACGCTCAGCAGCGAGCCGGCGATCCCCACCCATGCCCCGGGTCCGATCCCGCCCGGCACGTTCACGGTGCCGCCGTCCTGGATCGTCTTCCAGACGTTCCACCCGACGAAACCGAGGACCAGCAGCCAATAGGGGTCGTTGAGGACGCGACGTACTCGGCCAACCGGAAGGGCGAGAGCGATCAGGGACAGCAGCGTCACCGCGCCCAACGCCACAAAAATCCACATGTCGCTGTTCGGGATTCCGACACCGAAGCTCAGGTTCCACGGCAGGACCGCCCCGATGACGAGCAGGGCGGCGGCGATCAGATCACGCTTGACGTTGCGCTGCGGCGCCGGATCCGCGGGGCCGTGGCCCGGGTTGGCCGGTGGCGGTAGCGCGGCCGCGCTCGGTGCCCCGCCACGGATTGGGCCGGTAGGCGAGTCGTCGCTGCTCTGGCTCACAAGACCCCCCAGAGGTCAAGGATGGTTACGGTCGGCACGGTGCATTCCCCGTCAGGCGAATGCTCTATTGAGACCATATTCTCCGTTCGGAAGAAGCGGCAGGGTATGCAGCTAGGCAAATACACAGAAGTTGCTAAGCAAGGACTGTTCGAGAGCTGTGAAAAGCTGGTTACGCTTCGTTCATAGCCGAATCTAATCCGAATGCTGGATACTGCCGACAGTAACGCAGTGTAATGATTTCGGGACATTGCTGGTTGTGGGGTGGCCAGGTGAAGGAGAACCGCGATGGACGTCGTTTTGGGGGTAGCGGTCGCAGACCGCGTCGCCCGCTTGGCGCTTGTCGGGTCGGCCGCTGAGGGCGGCGCCGTGATCGACCAGTCGATGGTGGATCTGGCCGACAGCCCAATCGAGAAGTTGACAGAGACCGTGGTCGGCACCAGCCGATTGCTGGCCGACGAGCAGCACCGGCTCGTCGGTACCCGTTTGTGCTGGTCGGATCACCCCAGGGCAGACGAGCTGCGGCGGATGCTGGAAGACTCCGGCGTGCAGAACGTCGTCGTCTTGGACGAGCCGGAGGCCGCGACGGCCCTGATGCGCACCGCCGTGCCCCGCGGCTCCGCGGTGCTGCTGGTCGGTGAGGAGGCGTCGACGCTCCTGGCGCCGGCGGCGAGGTTTGGAGACGAGGAGTCGCCGCCGACCATGCTGTCCGCCGGGTCGTTTGCCGGCGACGACGCGACCGGAGCGCTGGACACCATGATGGCGCGCCTCGGCGACCAGGCCGGTGGGGTGCAGGACGTGTACCTGGTGGGCTCGTCGTCCGAACTCACGTCTCAGGTTGCCAACCAGCTTCGGGACGGGTCGACGATGCGGGTGGCGGTTCCCGAGGACCCGGCGTTCGCGCTGGCCCGTGGTGCGGCGATGTCCGCCCTGCCCGCGACGATGGCCCAATCGGTTCAGCTGACCGGGGACGCGACGGCGATGTCGCCGCAGCTCGGCGGGGATGCGACGGCGCTGTCGCCCCAGCTTGGCCAAGACGCGACAGCGATGTCGCCCCAGGCGTGGGGCGCAGACGCCACCTCGGTGGTGCCCCAGGCGGGGTACGGCGACGACGCGACGTCCTACGTCCCCCCGGCAGCCGACCCGAGTGCCTCGGATCAGCAGCTGGCGTACTCGATGACCGAGGACCACGCGTTGCTTCCGGTCGAAATGGACGAGTACGGCGACGAATACGACGAATTCGAAGACGAAGACGAAGAGGCCGACACGGGCCCGGTGAAGCTCAGCCGGGGGTCGTTGCTGATCGGCAACGCCGTGGTGGCATTCGCGGTGATCGGCTTCGCGTCGTTGGCTGTCGCGGTGGCGGTCGCGGTCCGGCCGACCGCGGCTTCATCGCCGGTGGTGGGGCATCAGAACGCCGCCCCGGGCAAGTTCATGCCGCTGCTGCCGACGCAGCAGCAGGCCCCCGTTCCGCCGCCCGCGCCCGATTTGCCCAACATCGGATACCAGGGCGGCGTCATTCCCGACAGCAGCGGCTACATTCCGCCGCAGTACGTGGCGCCCCCCAGCGGAGGCGGAGGCGCGGTACCGCAGGCCCCGCCGCCGCCGGTGGTCGTGCCGGCCGCCCCCGCGCCGATTCCCGGTTTTGTGCCTGACCCGAGGATGCCGATCCCGGTCCCGATCTTCATTCCGTTCCCGGGTTGGCGACCGCCGCCGATCTTCATACCGCCGCCATTCAAGCCGCCGGTGCCGATCATCATCACGACGACACCCACCGGGCCGACTCCGTCGGGTCCGACGAAAAAGCCGTTGGTGCCGACGAGTTCGCTGCCGACCCCGTCGACCCCGCCGGGGCCGTCCGGATCGACCAAGCCGTTGGTGCCGACGACCGCGCCGGTGACGCCGTCGATCACGCCGCCGACCGCGAGCGCGCCGGTTACGACGAAGCCGCCCAGCGTGTCGGGAACGCCGCAGCCGAGCACGGCGCCGCCGAGCCCGAAGCTGACGACGGCGGCGCCGGTGCCGACCACGGCGGCGCCGGTGCCGACCACGCCGCACACGGTGGCGCCGGTGCCGACCACGGCGGCGCCGGTACCGACGGTGCCGCACACGCAGGCCCCGGTGCCGACGGTAGCGCCGCCGGTGCCGCATACCCAGGCGCCGGTCCAACCCCCGGTGCCGCAGGTGCCGCATACCCAGGCGCCGGTCCAGCCGCCGGTCCAGCCGCGTCCCCCAGTGCTGCCACCGCTATTCCCACGGCCGACCCGCTAGGAGTGCTACTGCACGGCGTCGAGCGTGGGGCGGGTCGGGTGAGTCACCGCAGCTTGGACAGGCAGAGGACGATCGGCGGCGAATAGGCCTTCGTCTGGACCCATTGGCCATTGCAATTGAGGGTGCTATTGGTGCGCTTGGTGACTCGGTCGGTGGCGGAACTGGTGCCACACGTAGCGGGGTAGACCGTCACGTCCTGGGTGCCATCGCTTCTCGTCGCGCCCGACACACGCCTGATGCAATCGCCGACTTCCGCGTTCTTGATCGCCTGCGCGGAGGAATCCGGGACACCGACCGCGGAGTACGAGGTCGTCGGCGTGGGGTAGTAGTGATGTCCCCTGCCGGCATCGTGGATCGCGGCGGTCATCACGCCCATCACCACGATCATGAAGATAATGCCGAGGGCGGCGAAAGCCGTTGCCACATAACCGATTATGGTGCCGGCAAGGGCCAGGCCCCGGCCGTCCTCGCCGGACCGTTTGATCTGGGAGAGCGAGATGTGTCCGAAGATGATGCCCAGCGGAGCCACCAGCAGCGAGCTGACCAGAGCCACGATGGCCATCGTGTTCGTCGGCCTGGACACCGGATACGGCGGGTAGGGCCCCGGAACCGGTGGCGGCGCCCCGTAATACATCCCTCCCGGGGCACTCGGCGGTGGCGGATAGCTGGGCGGCTGGTATGAGGCTGCCTGCGTCGGGAATGAGGTCGCCTGGGTCGGGTAATCGTCAGAGGGTTCCATCAGCGCTTCCTGTGGTCGGGATTCTGCTCTGAGCTGTCAGCGGAGCCAAACGAATTCCGTTGTAGCCGTGTGTCACAGCGCGCGAGCACCGGGGTTGCCGTGGCCATCGGTTGACGTGTCGTGACGTGCGCTATTCACACTAAGCCCCCCGTGGATCACGGCAGTTAGGTCTTCCGCCGCTTCACTTTTGGGCACAGTTAACCACAGCCGACGAGGAAATTCCGCGACGCCTTACAAATTGCCGTCACCGGGCTAGGGTCGGTTGGCATGCCCGGCGACGCGGTGACGGTGGTGCTGCCATGCCTCAACGAGGAGGAGTCGCTGCCGGCGGTGCTGGCCGCCGTCCCCGCCGCCTATCGGGCGTTGGTGGTCGACAACAACAGCACCGACGACACTGCCGGGGTCGCCCGCCGGCACGGCGCCGAGGTGGTGGCCGAACCGCGGCCGGGATACGGAGCGGCGGTGCACGCGGGCGTGATCGCCGCTGCGACGCCGATCGTGGCGGTCATCGACGCCGACGGCTCGATGGATGCCGGTGACCTGCCCCGGCTGGTCGCCGAACTCGATCGCGGTGCCGACCTGGTGACCGGCCGGCGGCGGCCGGTGCCCGGGCTGCACTGGCCGTGGGTGGCGCGGGTGGGCACCGTGGTGATGAGCTGGCGGCTGCGCACCCGGCACGGCCTGCCGGTGCATGACATCGCGCCGATGCGGGTAGCCCGCCGGGATGCTCTGCTGAACCTCGGTGTCGTCGATCGGCGGTCCGGATATCCGCTGGAACTGCTGGTCCGTGCCGCGGCCGCCGGCTGGCGGGTGGTCGAGCTCGACATCAGCTACGGCCCCCGGACGGGCGGCAAGTCCAAGGTCAGCGGTTCGCTGCGGGGCAGCCTGACCGCGATCCTGGACTTCTGGAAGGTGATTTCGTGAGCGGCGTACCGGTGACGCTGCTGGTGGTCGCCAAAGCGCCGGAGCCCGGCCGGGCCAAGACCCGGCTCGCCGCGACGGTCGGTGCCCGGGTGGCAGCCGACATCGCCGCCGCCGCGCTGCTGGACACGCTGGACGCGGTGGCTGCCGCGCCGGTGGCCGCCCGGGTGGTGGCGTTCACCGGCGACCTGGACGCCGCCGTCGGCGCCGACGAGATCCGGCGGCGGCTCGAGTCGTTCACGGTGATCGAGCAGCGTGGCGACGGCTTCGCCGACCGGCTCGCCAACGCGCACGCCGACTCGGCTGACGGCTACCCGGTGCTGCAAATCGGCATGGACACCCCGCAGGTGAGCGCTGATCTTCTGACGGGTTGCGCGCGCCGGCTGCTGGGCGCACCGGCCGTGCTCGGGTTGGCCTGCGACGGCGGCTGGTGGGTGCTGGGGGTGCGGACGCCGGCGATGGCCGATTGCCTGCGCAGCGTCCCGATGTCTCAGGCCGACACTGGCGAGCTCACATTGAAGGCATTGCGAGACAATGGAATCGATGTGACTCCGGTGGAACGACTGGCAGACTTCGACGTCGTCGACGATGTCGCCGGCGTGCGTGCTGCCTGTGCGCCGGGCAGTCGCTTCGCGCAGGTCACCCGCGCGGCCGGGCTTTGACTCAACGCAGCACCAACCGCCCGGCGATCCCGACGGCGAACACGGCCAGCCCGGCAAGCACCGACAGCCACGGCAACGTCGCGACCAGCAGCAGGCAGCCGGCCAGGCCGCAGACGTTCAACACGCGACGCCGTGCCTCGGGCAGCGTATAGGCGGAGGCGTTCGCGATCGCGTAGTAGATCAGCACCCCGAACGACGAGAAGCCGATCACGCCGCGCAGGTCGACCGTGGCCGCCAAGCCGCAGACGACCACGGTCACCGCCATCTCCGCGTGGTGTGGCACCCGGTAGCGCTGGTGCACCGCGGCCAGCCAGTCAGGCAGGTCGTGATGGCGCGCCATCGCCAGCATGGTGCGTCCGAGTCCGGCGATCAGGGCCAGCATCGCGCCGAGGCTGGCCAGCGCGGCACCGACCGCCACCACCGGCACCAGCGGCGCGGCACCGACGGCGCGCACCGCTTCGGCCAGCGGCGCCGCGGCGTGGGCGAGCCGGTCCGGGCCCGCGGCCAGCAGCGCGGCGACCCCGACGACCAGATAGACCGCCACCACGATCGCAAGCGCGAGGTTGATCGCTTTGGGGATGGTGCGGGCCGGGTCGCGGACCTCCTCGCCCATCGTCGCGATCCGCGCATAACCGGCGAATGCGAAGAACAGCAGCCCCGCCGACTGCAGAACGCCGTAGACCGGGGCAGCCGGCCAGCCGCCGAACTGCGGCGGCAACTGGGTCCAGGGCGTGGCGATCGCGATCCCCACGACCACCGCAGTGAGGGTAATCAGCGTGCACGCCACCAAGATTCGGGCCAGCATCGCGGTTTTGGTGACCCCACGGTAGTTCAGCGCGCCCAGCGCCAGCACGGCCGCGACCGCGACGATGCGCTGCAACCACCAGGGCCCGGGCACCGCGTAACTGGCAAACGTCAGGGCCATCGCCGCGCAGGACGCGGTCTTGCCGATCACAAACCCCCACCCCGCGATGAAGCCCCACCACGGGCCCAGACGTTCCCGCCCGTAGATGTAGGTGCCCCCCGAGGTCGGATAGACCGCTGCCAGTTGGGCCGACGCGGTGGCGTTGCAATAGGCGATCGCCGCGGCCAGCACCAGCCCGATCAGCAGACCGGCGCCGGCCGCCCGGGCGGCCGGGCCGAACGCCGCGAACACCCCGGCGCCGATCATCGAACCGAGCCCGATCACGACGGCGTCCGTCGTGCCGAGTCGACGTGCCAGCGCTGGTTGCTCGTCTTCCATGTGTGCCTACCAGTTCGTGAGGATGATGCTGTTCAGGAGCAGGGCCCCGGCGGCGTTGAGCGCCAGCCACAGCCGGTGCGACTTGAGCGGCAGCAGGGCGGGCGCCGCGGTGAGCCAGATGGTGAACGGCAGCCAGATCCGTTCCGTCTCGGCCTTGCTCATCATGCTCAAATCGGCGCAGGCGATGGCGGCCAGCATCGCCAGCAGCAACAGGTGGAAACCGGATCGCGCACGGATGGCAGCCCCGTCGAAGACCCGGCTGAGACCGGCGACGCTGCCCAGCCCGATCGCACAGACCGCACACGCCAGGTTCGCCCACCACCAGTACTGGAACGGGCGATACCCGGCCAGCCCCAGCCAATAGCGTTCCCGCACCAGGAGATAACCGTCGAACCAGGAAAACCCCGCCACGGCGAAGATCACCGCCACTGGTAGCGCGGCCAGCGCGGCCGGGCCGAGCGTCCGCAGCGACGCCCGCCAGTCACCACGGGACACCAGCACTGCCACTACCGGCAGCAGAAGCAGGACCAGGCCGTAACTGAGGAAGACCGACCAGCCCAGCAGCAGGCCCGCCCCGGCGGCCACCAGCGCCGGCAACCGAACCTTGCCCTGCACCGACAAAGCCAACAGCGTGATACCCCATGCCGCGACGCCGGCGAAGTAGCCGTCGCCGGAGACCGCCACCCAGATCGCGGTCGGTGCCACCGCGACGAACGGCGCCGCCCGCCGCGCGGTCTGTTCGTCGGCCAGCGCGCGGATGGCGATCACCACCGCCGCCGCGGCGCTGCAGCCGACCAGCAAGCACAGCAACCCGGCCCAGGCGCCGCCGTGCAGGCCGATGCGGTCCAGCCAAACGAACGTCAGCAGCGCACCGGGCGGATGCCCGGACACGTGAGTGGGGAAGGAGTGCGGGCGGAAGTCGGGGATCCGGCCGGCGAAGCTGCGCAGCATCGTCGCGATGTCGGGGCCCGGCACCTCAGACAGATACTCGTCCTTGGTCGTCAACCGGCCGGCGAAGCCGCGCTGCCAGCCGTCGATCATCGCCAGCGCAAACGCCCACGCGCACGCGGTGGCCCAGCTGCACAACGTCAGCATCCGCCACGAAAGCCGTTGTGCGACAACCGGTCCCCACAATACGGCGGCCAGCGCGAGCAGGATCGCCGGCGCCGTGCCCCAGCCGACGTGGACATCCCAATAGCCGAAGAGAGGTGCGGCGCCGGCATACCTGGCGAACCGCTCCGGGCCCGCCCGTAGCAGCGGAGTGACGCCCAGCGATAACCGCGGCAGCACGAACGCGGCGGCCACCAGGACCGCCGCGAGCGCTACCGCGACCACCTCCCGGCGCGCAACCCTCACGATCGACCAGCCTATTGATCGGCCCCGAACTGGCGCACCAACGCGCGGCGGTCCACCTTGCCGATGCCGCGGCGGGGCAGGGCGCCGACGATGTGCACCTCGCGGGGCGCGGCGGTGGCGTCCAGCGTGCGCGCAACGTGGTCGCGCAGCGCGTCCAGCGTCGGGGCCGGGCAGCCGTCGCTCACCACGACCGCGGCGACCACCCGCTGGCCCAGCCGGTCGTCGGCAAGTCCGAAAACGGCGCAGTCACTGACGGCGGGGTGGGTGCACAACGCGGCCTCGACGGGCCCCGGCAGCACCGTCAGCCCGCCCGTACTGATCGCGTCGTCGGCGCGGCCCAGCACCCTCAGCACGCCCGAATCGTCCACCGCGCCAAGGTCGTCGGTGCGGAACCAGCCCGGCTCGGCGAACGGGTCGGGATCGACCGGGTTGCGGTAGCCCTTGGCCAGGGTGGCGCCGCCGAGCATGATGCGGCCATCGGCGCGCACGCGCAGCCGGACCCCGTCCAGCGGGACACCGTCGTAAACGCAGCCGCCCGCCGTCTCGCTCATGCCGTAGGTGCGGACCACCGCTATGCCGGCCGCCGCGGCGGCCTCCAGGACGGGCCGCGGCAAGGGCCCGCCGCCGATCAGCACCGCCTCCAGTTCGGCCAGCGCGGCCGCCGACGCCGGGTCGGTGAGCGCCTTGACCAGTTGTGCGGCCACCAGCGACGTGTACCGCCGACCAGAGCCCAATCGCCGCACGGCGCCGGGCAATTCGGCGATGTCGAACCCGCCGGAGACATCCAGCTCGACGGGCACCGAACCGGCGAGCACGCTGCGCACCAGCACCTGTATCCCGGCGATGTGATAGGGCGGCAGGGCCAGTAGCCAGCTGCCCGGCCCGCCGAGACGATCGTGGGTCGCCGACGCGCTCGCAGTCAGTGCGGCCGCGGTCAACAGGGCGCCCTTGGGTGTGCCGGTGGTTCCCGACGTCGTCACCACCAGGGCCACGTCGTCGTCGACCTGGTCACCCACTCGTAGCGCCGGGTCGGGTTCGTGCCCGGCCGCCACCGCCACCAGTGCGGGGTCGCGGCCGTCCAGCACCCGTTCCAGCGCGGGCAGCAACAACGCGGCGGCGGAGCCCGGCGCAACGCTGAGCGCACGCAGAACGGCTATGCGTGCTCTCCGTTGTCGCGGGGCTGATCGAGCGGCGAGCCCTTGGCGGCCAACCGCGTCCGCACCCGCTCGATGTCCTCCGGCGTCGGCAACTCGTCGGTGAGCTTGCTGATCAGCACCCCGATATCGACCTTGTCGAACTCATCGCGCTGCATCAGCTCTTTAGCCACGAGTTTGACTTCGTCGTTGGTCAACCGGCGAGACAGCAGGGCGAGTAAAGCGAACGTGTCGGTCGGCGGCACGCCCTCGGGGTAGCCCGCGCGCAGCCACGAGACAACCGAGCTAAGGAATCGGTTCACTTTGCTCTCCACTCCACGAGGGGGGTCGGCAATCTGGAGGACGACGATCCAATGCTACTTAACTTTGGCACCCAGGAAGGGATAGTGGGTCTGGTGGGCGATGAAGTCGCGGGCGATGTACGCCAGAGCGAGGATGATCACCGCGATTACCAACCCGTAGATCGCCCAGGCGATCGTCAAGAGCACCGGATTCTTGTGTGGCTCGCCACCGTCGATGGCCACCTGCCCACCTCCGACGGCATGCAACCGAAGCCCAAGCGCGAACAGCGCCGGCAGCGCCCCACCGGCCAGCATGCTGAAGAACAGGATCTTGAGGGACGCCTCATAGTTGAACCAGTCGCTTAAGTGGCTCATCAGGCGTTCCCCGCGATCACGGTGTCGCCTTCGGAGGTGGACCGGGGTGACGCCCCGGTGCCTGCCGTGGGCCCCGTATCGGAGGGCGGTTTGTGCTCGTCGGAGCTTTCGAGACCGGCGGTGAGGCTGCCCTCCCATTCGGCGTTCACGTTATTGTGGTCGACCTTGATCTTGCGCGACCGCACATAGATGGTGACGGAGACCGCGACCAGCAGCCCGAAGCCGATGATGGCGCCGGGGTAGCCGCCGATTTGATGCACGATCTCGTACGTGACCCCCCCGACCAGCCCGGCCAACGGAAGCGTGACCAGCCACGCGACCCCCATCCGGCCGGCCACGCCCCAGCGCACCTCGCCGCCGGGCTTGCCCAGCCCGCTGCCCAGCACTGAACCGGTGCAAACCTGCGTCGTCGACAGCGCGTAGCCGAAGTGCGTCGACAGCAGAATGACCGCGGCCGAGGACGACTCGGCGGCCATGCCCTGCGGCGACTTGATCTCGACCAGACCCTTACCCAGGGTGCGGATGATGCGCCAGCCGCCCAGGTAGGTGCCCGCCGCCATCGCCACGGCGCAACAGACGATGACCCACAGCGGCGGCGCCGACGCGCTCTTGCTGATCGCCCCGTAGGACATCAGCGCCAGGAAGATGATGCCCATCGTCTTCTGCGCGTCGCCGGTGCCGTGCGCCAGGGAGACCAGCGACGCCGAGCCCCACTGTCCGTACCGGAACCCGGCCTCGGTGCGGTCGGTCGGGACGCCGCGGGTGATCCGGTAGACCAGCCAGGTCGCGATCGCCCCAACGGCGATGGCCAGGATCGCGGCGACGACGGCCGGAATGAGCACGTGGGAAACCAGGCCCTTCCAGAGCACCCCATGCGCGCCCACCGCGGCGATCGTGGCACCGACGATGCCGCCGATCAGTGCGTGCGAGGAACTCGAGGGGATACCGAGGAGCCAGGTCAGCAGGTTCCAGACGACGCCGCCGACCAGGCCGGCGAACACTAGTTCCAGCGTCACGATGTGCCCGTCGATCAAACCCTTGGCGATCGTGGCTGCGACCGCGGTGGACATGAACGCGCCCACCAGGTTGAGGACTGCGGACAGGGCGACCGCGGTCTTGGGCTTCAGCGCGCCGCTGGCGATGGAGGTCGCCATGGCGTTGCCCGTGTCGTGAAAGCCGTTGGTGAAGTCGAAGGCCAATGCCGTGACCACGACAATGATCAAGAGGAACAGGTCTATGTTCACAGGGCCTGATTCTGGTAGGGGGGGGAATCCATTGTCGAACGGAGCAAGTGGTGAAACGCGGGTGTAGCTATTTTCGTCGCCAGATGTTACTTCGTAGTTAACCGGCCGTTCCCCGGGGTTCACCTCTGGTGTCTCGGCGCAACGGGTGATCGCCGGGCACCTGGACAAAGATCAGCGTGATTCCATCCGGGTCGGTCACGTGCATCTCGTGCAGGCCCCACGGTTCGCGACGCGCTCCGCGGGTGATCGACACCCCGCGACTCTGCAGCTCCGCCTGGGTCGCAGCGACGTCGCGCACCTGCAGCCACAGCGCGCCGGGGAAGGGTCCGTGGGAGTGGTCCGGGCTGCCGTACCCGGCCAGCTCCAGCAATGACTGACCGGCGAAAAACACTGTGCCCGCACCGTATTCACGGGCGATGGCCAGACCGATCTCGTCGCGGTAGAAGGTCAGTGACCGCTGATAGTCCGCCGGTCGGAGAAGCATCCGGCTGGCCAGGATCTCCATGGCTTCGTGTCTATCACGGCGTCACGCGCTTGTGCACCGGCTTCGCAGGGTCGGCACGCCCGGGCCGGTGAGGTCGTCGCATGCGGGACCGCGGCCGGTCATGGCGAGCAGCAGTGACAGCAGCGGTCCTTCGACGCGGGCCGCGCCGGGATCGTCCCCGTGCTGCCAGTCGTCGTCGGTCGCATGCAGGCTCAGCCCGGCGATGCGCTTCCTGGCGCCGATGAGGACATTGGAGCCTTTGTAGAAGTCGATCACCTGGCGGACCGTGTCCGGTGGGTAGGTGTGCGAAATGCCCAGCGGACGGCGAACGTCGGCGCCGTGGATGACCACCTCGCCAAGCCAGGAGACCTTGGGTCCCGGCGGCGCCGAGGTGGAGTTCTGCAGGCCTTGGAATCCGGTCCGGGTGGCCTCGGGATCCGAGCCGCGGTGCTTGGCGATCCCACCGTTGGCGAACTTGTCGAAGTTGAACCCCGCCTTGGCCATTCCGAGGAAGAACTTGCCCGGGGTCATCGCCGCGGTCGACGACATGTGCGCGACGACGTCGCGGACCGTCCAGTCCGTGCACATCGAAGGTGTGTCCCACTGCGCCGGCGTCAGGTCGGCGAGGGCGTCGGCGAGCGCTCCCCGCTCGGCAGCGATCGAGGTCCAGATTTCCGACACAGCAAACTCCTGACGCTAGTTGAGGTGCTTGACCCGCCGTTCCATCAGCGCGTTCATCCAGCGCGGGCCGATGGTGTTGAGCGCCTTGACGGCGATCGCCAGCCGCGGGGCGATCTCGACCGGCCGGGTGCGGGCCGCGGTGATCATCCACCCGGCCGCTTCCTCCGGCGTCAGCGCCGGTCTCCCGTCGTAGGCCCTCGTCGGCGCGATCATCGGGGTGGCAACCAGCGGGTAATACAGCGTGGTCGAGTGCACACCCTTTCGGCCCCACTCGATTTCGACGATCCGGCTCGCCGCCGACAGTGCGGCCTTGGACGCGATGTATGCCGAGTACAGCGGCGACGCTTCGGCGAGGACGCCCTCGGTCGAGACGTTGATGATGTGGCCGTCGCCGCGCTCGATCATGCCCGGCGCCAGGCCGCGGATCAGCCGCAGCGGCGCGTAGTAGTTGAGCAGCATGGTCCGCTCTAAGTCATGCCAGCGTTCCAGCGATTCGGCCAGCGGCCGGCGGATGGACCGGGCGGCGTTGTTGATCAGGATGTCGATCCCGCCGATGCGTTCCTGCACGTCGGCGACCAGTGCGTCGACGGCGTCCAGGTCCGAGATGTCACACGGCATCGACAGGGCCGTCCCGCCCGACGTGGTGATCCGGTCGGCAACCGCGTCCAGCAAATCGGCGCGGCGGGCCACCGCGACGACGGTGGCGCCGCGCCGGGCGAATTGTTCGGCGGCGGCCTCGCCGATGCCCGACGATGCGCCGGTCAGCAGGATGCGTTTGCCGTCGAGCTCGACCGGCTTGATCGCGGGCCGGTTGACCATCCATTGCGGTGTCACCGGCGGTCGCAGGCTGGCCAGCGCGAGCTGGTCGGTGAGTCGTCGGAGCGGGCTTTTGCTCACCGTGGGGAGTCTAGGCGTAGCGTCAGTTACCACCTA
>NZ_DATJYB010000055.1:0-6494 GCF_035499775.1 Mycobacterium sp.
CCGCGTTGCGGTGGTGACCGGCGGCGCGTCGGGCATGGGTGAAGCCACCTGCCACGAGCTGGGCCGACGCGGCCTCAAAGTCGCCGTGCTCGACGTCGACGGCGAGGCCGCGGGCCGGGTCGCCGAAGAGTTGCGCTCGGCGGGCGTCACGGCGTTGGGCGTGGAGGTCGACGTCACCGACCGCAGTGCCGTGGAGGGGGCGTTCGCCACGGTGCGGGCCGAACTGGGGCCCGTCGCCGTGCTGGTGACGAGTGCCGGCAAGACCGGCTTCTCGCGTTTCGCCGACATCACCGTCGAGGCCTGGTCGGAGATCATCGACATCAACCTGACCGGAACATTTCACTGCTGTCAGGTGGCTCGAACACACCGACGCCGGACATGGTGGCCGCGGGCTGGGGCCGCGTGGTGATGATCTCCTCGTCGAGCGCACAACGCGGCTCCCCCTACATGGCGCACTACGCCGCATCCAAGGGCGCCGTCATCACGTTGACCAAATCGCTTTCCAGCGAGTACGCGTCGAAAGGGATCACGGTCAACAACATCCCTCCCTCAAGCATCGATACCCCGATGTCACGCCAGGCGCAGGCCGAAGGCAGGCTGGGCTCACCGGAGCAACTGGCCAAGCGTATCCCGGTGGGCCACATGGGTTCTTCCGACGACGTCGCGGCCGCGGTGGGCTTTCTGTGCTCGGAGGAGGCGGGATTCATCACCGGTCAGGTGCTTGGCGTCAACGGTGGAGCAGTGGTGTGAAAGGAGCCGAGGAATGAGCGAGATCCAAACCGTCGATGCGAACGGGCTGACATTCGCGTATCTCGAGGAGGGCACCGGGCCGCTGGTGCTCATGCTGCACGGGTTCCCGGACACCGCGCATACCTGGGACCACCTTCGTCCGCTGATTGCCGCCAAGGGCTTTCGCGCGGTCAGCCCGTTCATGCGCGGATACCATCCGTCGGGGATCCCGGATCGAGACGCCGACCAGGAGACCCTGGCGCGCGATCCGCTGGCGTTGATCGAAGCGCTCGGCGCGCCTGACGCGGTCGTCATCGGTCACGACTGGGGGGCCGCGGCCGCATACGGCGCCGCCGCGCTCGGCCCGGATCGGGTGAAAAAGCTTTTCGTTATTGGCATTCCGCACCCGGCGGCGCTCAAGCCGTCGCTGAAGAAGCTGTGGGGCGTCCGCCACTTCGCGGTCTACAAGTTGCCGGGAGCCCCAGACCGCTTCGCGCGCAACGACTTTGCTGCGCTTGCCGCCATCTGTCGGCGCTGGTCCCCGCAGTGGAATCCCGACCCGGCGGAGTTCGACGCCGTGCGCGCCAGCTTCTCAAACCGGGCCAGCCTGAATGCGGCCTTCGGCTATTACCGCAAGCTCTCCCCCATCCCCAGCGCATCGCTGAAGGCGCGAATCACCGTGCCGACGGTCGTGTTTGCCGGTCTCCACGATCCGATAGCCGCGCCGTCGGACTATCGCGGCGCCGCCCGGATGTTCGAGAACGAGTACATCGTCGAGGAGGTCCCGGGCGGGCACTTCATGCATCGTGAGCATCCCGAGACGTTTGCCGAGCGACTCCTGGCACATCTGTGATTCCGACTTTTGCGCATTTTGCTCATCGGCGGTGGTAAGGTCTCTCCATGGCTGACAGGGGCCGGGTCAACTTGCGGCTTGCCACCCAGATTGTGTTGCTGCAAGTCGCCATCGTGACATTGACGTTGGTCATCGCGTTCGCGATGTTCGCCGAGTTCAACCGCCAGCGCCTATATAGCCAGTACAGCAACCACGCATTGGACATCGCGCGGGTAGTGGCCACCGCCCCTGTGGTACTCACCAACATCTCCCGCTATGACAACGTCCCGCTGGACCCCGGGGCCGAACTCGTCAACGAGCTGGCGAACGGTCCGCTGCAGACCAACGCGCTGCGCGTCAGGGCGCGCACCGAGGTGATGTTCGTGGTAATCACCAATACCGAGGGCGTGCGGCTGGCACATCCCGATCGCGCCAAATTGGGTCAACGGGTTAGCACCGATCCCAGCATGGCGCTGTCCGGACGAGAACAGGTGGTTCGTCAATCCGGCACCCTGGGGCGGGCGATAGTCGCCAAAGTCCCAGTGTTGGAGCCGGGTTCCAACCGCGTGTTGGGCATGGTCAGCGTTGGCATCTCCACGCTGGAGATGCATAACCAGTTCGTGCACAACCTGTTCGTCTTGGCCGGGTTGGGAGCGGTGGCGATGCTGGTCGGCGCCGGCGGCACGGCGGCCCTGGCCCGACGGTGGCGAGGGCTGACCCACGGTTTGCGACCGACCGAAATGACCGAGCTGTTACGCGCCCAGGCTGTGGTGCTGGAAGGTATCGGCGAGGGCGTGCTGGCGGCCGACACGTCGTGGAAGACCACCTTCGTCAACGACAAGGGGTGCCGACTGCTTGACATCGATGCCGAAACCGGCAAAGACGTCGACGAAATCGGGCTGACCCCACGGGTGCTCGACGTATTCAAGGCCGCCGATTCGGCGCCCGTGCTGGCAACGGTCGGTGAACGGGTCGTCGTGGTCTCGGCGCGGCCGGTGTCGCGCGACGGACGCGAGCTGGGGACCGTTCTGGTGGCCCGCGATCGAACCGATGTCGAGTCCCTGACCCGGCAACTCGATGCGGTGCAGCTGATGAGCACGGTGCTGCGCGCGCAGCGCCACGAATTCGCCAACCGTCTGCATCTGCTGAACGGGCTGCTGCACAGCGGTCACGTCGACGAGGGATTGGAATATCTGGAAGAGCTCCTCGGGTCGGGCCCGCTGGGATCCGCGATACCGGGTATCGACACCATCCGCGATGCCTTCCTGCAGGCATTCCTGGCCGCCAAGGCGGCGTCCGCCAGGGAAGCGGCCGTCAACCTGAAGATCGGTGAGAACACCCTGGTGACTGGACGGCTGGTATTGCCTGTCGACGTCACCACCGTTTTGGGTAACCTGCTGGACAACGCGATCGACGCGGCGCGGTTGGGCAAGAACCCCATCAAAGAGGTGGAAGTCGAACTGCTGCAAGAAGGTTCGACATTGCATGTGATAGTCAGCGACAGCGGCGACGGTGTGGCACCCGAGTTCGTCGACGATCTGTTCACCGAAGGCAGAACGACCAAGCCGGATTCCGGGATACCGGGCGGCCGGGGTCTGGGGCTTGCCTTGTCGCGCCAGATCAGCCGCTCGCTCGGAGGCGACCTGTGGTTGTTCAGCTCGGGTGACACCGACGGGGAGCCCCGGTTGCCGGGCGCGGAGTTCATGGCCTGGCTGCCAGGCGTGCTGGAAGAGATCGAGGAGGAGGCGCAATGGGCGATGCAGACCTGACGGTGCTGGTGGTCGACGACGACTTCCGCGTCGCCAACATGCACGCCGAGGTCGTAAACACATTTCCCGGCTTCTCGGTGAGTGGCACCGCCAACACCCTCGCGGCCGCGCGAAAGGCCCCGGAAGTCGACCTTGCCCTGGTCGACGTCTACCTGCCGGACGGGTCCGGAGTCGACTTCGTCCGCGAACTACGCGGCGACAGCATGATTTTGTCGGCGGCGACCGAGGCGGTCACCATCCGCGCCGCCATGGCCGCCGGGGCGCTGAGCTACCTCGTCAAGCCTTTTCCGACCACCGAGCTCGCCGCCCGCCTGGCGGGCTATGCTCGGTACCGCAAGATCCTGGCCCGCGCCAACCTCAGCGCCGGCGATGTGGATGCGGCACTCGATGCTCTTCGCCCCAAAATCGCCGCCCCCGCGCCCCCGACGATCGCCGCATCATCCACCAAACAGCTTGTGCTGGATGCCTTGCGAACATCGGAGCAGCCGATGTCGGCGGCGGAGGTCTCGTCGGCGATCGGGATATCACGGGCAACCGCGCAACGGTATCTGGCGTCGTTGGCGACCGCCCGCCAGGTCAAGGTCGGGCTGCGTTACGGCACCACCGGCCGGCCCGAGCAGGAATTCGCAGCGAACGAGCAGCGGCCAACTCGTCCCACCCGCTGACGGCCGGGTAACTCCCGCCATACGCTCGCCGAAAAGCGCCAGCTCGTCGAGCAGATCGACGAGCTGGCGCATTTTCTTCTCACATCCCTGCTATTTCGCGCCGGCGACCGACGGACGACGAACTTTCTTGTCGTGCCGGGCAAGTGCGCGCCGCCGGCGAGCCGCCGAACGGTGAATGTTGTCGACAGCCAACTGATGAGAGCAGTCCTCCGGATTGTGGCCGGTGACCGGCTGGACCGGAGTTTCGACAGTGCCGGGCACCGCTTCGGTGCTGTCGGTGCTGTCGCCCTTGACCGCTGCGGTCCGGTGGGCCAGGGTGGTGCGAATTGCCTTGGAGGGCCACCAGTTCGCCTTCCCGATCAGCGCCGCCATGGCCGGCACCGTCACGGTGCGAACCACGAACGTGTCGATCAGCAGGCCCATGCCGACGATGAACCCGATTTGGGTCATGGTCGTAAGGCTGCCGAACACCAGGCCGAACATCGAGGCGGCGAAGATGAGGCCGGCCGAGGTGATGACCCCACCCGTCGAGCGGACCGCACGAATGATGCCGGAGCGGATGCCGACGCGCGACTCTTCGCGAATTCGCGTGATCAGCAACAGGTTATAGTCCGCGCCCACGGCGACCAGCACGATGAACGCCACTGCCTGCACACTCCAGTTCAGCGGCTGCTGCAGTATCCACTGGAAGAAGATGACTCCCACGCCCACCGCCGACATGTACGAGATCACCACGGAGGCAATCAGGTACAGCGGTGCCACGATCGCCCGCAGCAACAGGATCAGGATGAGCAGCACGACCAGCAGCGTCATGACGATGATCAGGTGAAGGTCGTGGTTGTAGTAGCCGCGCATCGCCTGGTACGTCGCGGTCGTGCCGACGATCGAAATCGACGCATCCGCAAGGGAGGTGTTCGGCTGCGCACTGCGAGCCGCGTCGAGAATCGATGTCACCTGGTCCATCGCGGCCGGGCTGAACGGGTCGAGTTTGGTTTCGACCAGGTAGCGCACCGAATGGCCGTCGGGCGAGAAGAACATCTTCGCGGCCTTCTTGAAGTCGTCCGACGTGAGCACCTGGGGCGGAATGTACATGCCCGCCATCGCAGGTGTTGTGGCGTCGCGCTTCATCGACGTCAGGAACTCTGCGGCCTGGTTCATGCCCACACCCATCTTCTTCACCTGGTCGACGAGCATCCGCACACCGTCAGCCAGCCGCCGGCTGCCATCGGCCAGCTGCTCGGAAGCCGTCTGCATTTGCGCGATCTTCTGCGTCATGCCGGCGGTGCTGCCACCCATGGACCGCAGGCTGCTCGATGCCGCTGCCAATTGCGCGGTCAGACCCTGCATTGCCCCTTGCAGACTTTGCAGCGCGCCGGTGTTAGCACCCTGGGCGAGCTGTTGGAGCTGGGCGCGCGCGGCGCTGCAGGACGGGTCGACGTTGCACAGCGGCATGTTGTTCAGCGCGTTGAGCATCGGGCCCACTGCGCCGGCGGCGCCGTTGACGGCCGTGGCAGCGGATCCGTTCGCGAGCCCGCGTAGGTTGTCCAGCATCGTGGCCGCCGCGCCAAGCTGCTGCTGCACCTGCGCCAGCGTTGCGGTCATCTGGGTCATCGGCCCGCTGGCGTTACGGATTTCGTCGCGCACCTGGGCGAGGGCTGCCGCCAGTTGGTCAGCGCCATTGGTCAGCGCGTCGAGGTCTGCGCTTCTGTCGCTGATCTGTGTCGAGGCGTCTCCGAGCTTGGACCCGACCTCTCCGGCCTGATAGCTCACCTTCGCCTGGTCCAGCGGCTGGCCGGTGGGTCGGGTGATGCCGCGCACCGCAGCGATATTGGGCAGCTGCGACACACGTTGCGCCATCTGGTCCAGGTCGGCCAGGGCCCGCGATGTCCGCAGGTCCTGCGACGAGCGGACGTAGATGTATTGCGGCAGCAGCGTGGCCGTCGAAAAGTGGTCGGTCATCGTGTTAAAGCCGACGTTGCTCGGCGCCGACTCCGGCAATTGCAGGCGGTCGTTGAAGGTGGGCTGCAGGAACGCCGCGCAGCCCGCCAACACGAGCAACAGCGACAGGCTGACCACCAGGTGCGCTTTGGGACGACGAACCAGGTGGATCGCCGAGCGCTGCCACATGCGGCCGGTGAGGGCCGCTCGTGGCGTGATCCAGCCGCGTCGACCGGTGAGCACCAGTACGGCGGGCAGCAGCGTGACCGCGGCAAGGAACGCGATTCCGATCGAAACCGCAAGTGCCGGGCCGATACTCGTGAACGCGGGCAGCTGGGTGAAGTACATGCCGAGGAAGGTGACGCCAACGGTGGCTGCCGAAGCCGCGATGACCTCGCCGATGGAGCTCAGTGCTTTCTTCACCGCCTGGTCGGAATCAATGCCGGACCGGATGTACTCGTGGTAGCGGCTGATCAAGAAGACGGCGTAGTCGGTGCCGGCGCCCGCGATCATCGCCGTCATCAACGCGATCGTCAGCGGCGAAACCCCGAGCCCGATCTG
>NZ_DATJYB010000056.1:0-14783 GCF_035499775.1 Mycobacterium sp.
TGCTCGGTTGCTTGGTGGTGAGATTCGGTTCGTGCTGTCCACCAGCGGCCACATCGCCTCGCTGGTCAATCCGCCCGGAAACCCACGCGCATCGTATCGATTCGGACCGCCGGACATCGAGAGTGCCGAGGAATGGCTGGAAATCGCCGAACAGCACCAGGATTCATGGTGGCCTGATTACGTGGCGTGGCTGGCCAAGCGAAGCGGACCCGAACGCAAGGCCCCGAAAGCACTGGGTGCATCGGCCTTGCCGCCGCTAATGCGGGCGCCCGGATCGTATGTCAGCGAGAAGTGAAGTGCGCCAACCGAATTGCATGAGCCGACATGTCTGCGAGGTGAAATGGCCAAACATATCAAGAGCCTAGACGAATTGCCTGCGCTCGTCGTAGCGGAATTGGGCGTCACGGAATGGACGAAAGTCACTCAGGCGCAGGTGGATAAGTTCGCCGATGCCACCGGCGATCACCAGTGGATCCACACGGATCCACAGCGCGCCGCGTCTGGGCCGTTTGGGGGAACCGTGGCGCACGGTTTTCTCACCTTGTCGCTGACGCCCAAGGTGGTGGCAGACGTGCTGCAGATCGACGACATGCAAGCCGCGCTGAACTATGGGCTCAACAAGGTCCGATTCCCGGCACCGGTGCCGGTCGGATCCAATGTCCTTGCCGCGGTGGGCCTTGCCTCCGCGCAGCAGAAACCTTCGGGAATCGAGGTTGTGTTCAATGTCCGCTTTGAATCCGATGCGGCGACCAAACCGGTCTGTGTCGCAGAGTCTCTCGTCCTCTACCGGTGATGCCCGGACCGCGATGTCCGACCGAATGGTGGTAGTCCGCCTCGGCCGGCGGGACGTGCGGCTTCGGGTCAGGGTTCGCGAGGGTCAGGGGATCCCGTTGGTGATGTGCAACGGGATCGGGTCAACCCTCGAGGTGCTCGATCCTCTGGTCGAGCACTTGGCGCCCGCCCGTACGGTGGTCAGGTTCGACGTTCCCGGCGCCGGGGAATCACCGCTGCCAACGCGGCCATACACGTTTCCGTCGCTTGCCCGAGCGGTTGGCAGGATGCTCGACCAGCTTGGGTATGAGCGGGTGGACGTCCTGGGCTACTCGTGGGGTGGAGCGCTGGCCCAGCAGTTCGCGCTGCATAATCCCCGGCGGTGTCGACGGGTCGTGCTGGCCGCAACGTCGATGGGCGTGGTCATGGTCCCGGCTAAACCGGACGTGTTGCTCAAAATGGTGACACCGCGTCGATTCAACGACCCGGAATACATGGCGAGTATCGCCGCCACGATCTACGGTGGCGACGCCGACGCAAGCAACGCCTCCGTGGCCGCCCTGCTCAATTACCATCGCTCTCCGGCGACCGCACGAGGCTACGTCTACCAGTTGCTCGCCGGATCAGTATGGACAAGCGCGTTCACGCTGCGGCTCACCCGGCAACCCGCGCTCATCGTGGCCGGCACGGATGATCCCCTTATTCCCTTTGTCAATGCGCGGATCATGCAGCGGCTCTTGCCGAACGCGGAGATACTGCGACACCCCGGTGGCCACGTCGACCTACTCACATCCGCGCCCCGACTCGGGCCCAAGATCGAGGCCTTCCTCCAAACATGAGTTCCGGCGGCATCGTCACCGGCGGTGACAGTGAAACCTGCTCCTCCTTACTGCACCGCGTCGTGAAGATTCTTTTCCGTTCGCTCGGGACATGGTGCGGATGGATGCAAAAGGGGCAAGATGACCATGGACTACGCATAACCAGCAGATTTCCGGGAGGCACATTGTGCCCATCATGAGCGCCAACTCATTGAATCGAGGTGGCAGGCCTAAGGGTGCGACGTTCACGCACGGCAATCTGGGCCGCGTCGGCGGCGGACGCCCTTTTCTCCCGGAAGAGCTGCACGACTACGTCAAGGACCGGGTGGGAGCTTGCAATATCCGCGCGAGGTCTGGCTCATCGACACACTGCCCAAGGGTCCCACCGGCAACGTCCAGAAGCGCTATATCAACGTTCCTACAACTGAAAGGACACGATAACCATGGCAACTCCCTCGAGCTCTACGTCCAAAGTTGACGAGCTGGCTGCACCGCTCGACCTGCTGCTCACCAGCGCCACGAAACCATTCGCCAGCCGAATGATGCCGAACGCCACCTGGGCCCGCTTCGCCGGCAACCTCGCACAGCACCCCGGCGCGGTGGCCGACCGGGTTGGCACGCTGACCCGTGAACTCGGCAATATCGCCGTGGGCAAGTCGCACCGCGCTCCGGCACGCGCCGACAAGCGCTTCAGCGATCCTGCGTGGCAAGAGAATCCGCTGCTGCACCGAATCATGCAGGCCTATCTGGCAGGTGCCGAGACCGCTGAGGGGCTGCTCGACGACGCCGAGTTGGATTGGCGCGACAACGAGAAGATGCAATTCGTCATAGACAACTTTGTGGAGGGCCTGGCGCCCAGCAACAACCCGCTGATCAGTCCGCTGGGCTGGAAGGCGCTGATCGACACCGGCGGTCTGAGCGCGATACGGGGCATGAGAGCCTTTGCCCGAGACATGCTTTCGAAGCCTCGCGTGCCGGCGATGGTCGAGCCCGACGCCTACGTGGTGGGGGAGACAGTGGCTCTCACCAAGGGGGCGGTGGTGCTGCAAACCTCGATGTTCGAATTGATCCAGTACGTCCCGCAGACGGACAAGGTGCAGACGGTTCCGTTGCTCATGGTGCCGCCGGTGATCAACAAGTACTACATCATGGACATCGCGCCCGGACGCAGCATGATCGAGTACTTCGTCCAGCAAGGCCAGCAGGTCTTCGTGATTTCGTGGCGCAATCCGCAAGCACGCCACAAGGATTGGGGCTTTGATGCCTACGGCGGAGCGATCATCGAGGCAATGGACGCGGTGCAGAAAATCGCCGGGACCGACCGCACCCACCTGTTGGCCACCTGCTCGGGCGGCATCCTCGCGGCGATGGTGGCGGCCCACCTCGCCGAGATCGGCGAGGGCGACCGGGTCGCGGGTCTCAACCTGGCGGTCACCATCCTGGACGAGACCCGAGCCGGGTTCGCTGCTGCCGCAATGAGCGAACGCGCGGCACAGGCGGCAATCCGCGTTTCGGGCGCCAAGGGCTTCCTCGACGGCCGCGATATGGCGGAGATGTTCGCCTGGCTGCGGCCCACCGACCTGGTGTGGCGGTATGTGGTGAACAACTACGTGCAGGGCCGTAAGCCCGCCGCGTTCGATCTATTGTTCTGGAACGCCGACACCACCCGAATGACCGCCGCACTGCACCGCGACATGGTGCTGATGGGGCTGCGAAACGCGCTAGTCACCCCCGGCGGTGTCAGCATGCTCGGCACCCCGGTCGACCTGTCCAAGTTCACCGCCGACGCCTACGTCGTCGGCGGCGTCAACGACCACATCTCCCCGTGGCAAGCCACCTATCGCAGCGCACGCCTGCTCGGCAGCAAGGACAACCGCTACGTGTTGTCCAGCAGCGGTCACATCGCGGCGCTGGTCAACCCGCCCGGTAACCCGAAAGCTTCATTCCGGAAGGGTCCGGTCGACGCCGAAGATCCAGACCAGTGGCTCAGCTCAGCGGAAAAGCTCGCCGACTCCTGGTGGCCAGACTACGTGGCCTGGCTCGCCGAACGCAGCGGTCCGGAGGTCGACGCTCCGAAAGCCCTTGGTGGGGAAGACCTTCCGCCGCTCGGTCCGGCACCTGGCACCTACGTGATGGAGAAGTGAGCCATGCCTAGCAGCGCGCAACGTCGCAGGAACTTCACGGCGGCAGCGCCCAGCGCGATTGGCGAGGAAAGTTACGTCAACGTCGGCGGGCAGCGCATCCGAGTCAATGTGCGCCACGGAAGCGGCGTGCCGCTGGTGCTGTGCAACGGCATCGGTGCCAGCCTGGAAGTGCTCGATCCGTTGGTGGAGCAGTTGGATTGCACGGTAGTCAGATTCGACGTCCCGGGCACCGGCGGATCACCCACATCGCCGTTGCCGTACGGACTTCCCTACCTTGCCTGGGTACTGGGCCGGCTGTTGTCCAAGCTTGGGATCGGCGTGGTGGATGTGCTCGGGCTGTCCTGGGGTGGCGGCCTGGCGCAGCAGTTCGCCTTTCAGAATCCGCGCCGGTGCCGGCGCCTGGTGCTGGTGGCGACCGGCACCGGCGCGATCATGGTGCCGGCCCACCCCAGGATTCTGGCGAAAATGATTACCCCGCGCAGATTCTCGGATCCTAACTACGCCGCCACCATTGCCGGGGAGCTCTACGGTGGCACCGTCCGCGCGCATGGTGAAGACGTGGCGCAACTGTTCGTGCGGCAGTTGCACGCCGGATCGAAGATGGGCTACCTGCATCAACTGCTCGCCGGCGCGGTGTGGACCAGCCTGTTTGCGCTGCCCGCCGTGCGGCAGCAAACCTTGATCGTGCAGGGCACCGACGACCCGATCATCCCGACCATCAACGCCCGCATTCTGAATGCGTTGCTGCCTCATTCGCGGCTGCATCTGCACTCCGGCGGCCATATCGACCTGGTGCACAACGCGCCAGAGCTCGCGCCTGTCATCGAGCAATTCCTGACCGAACCGGGAGAAAGGCCATGAGTCATTCCTCTATTAGCACATGCCCTTAACAGCCGCGAAAGAAGAAACCCTCCTACGCACACCCGGAGAACGACTATGACAACGATGCCAATACCGTTCAGCTCGTTTGAGACACGTTCGGCCAAGGACGCCGATCCGACAACCGCCGCGCTCGTCGAGGACATCGCCCGTGCCCGGGGGACGGACTACTTCCTGATGAGGGAACAGCTGACCGACCAAGAAAAGGAGGTCATGGCCAAGGTCCGCGCGTTCGGCGAGGCCGAGATCCTGCCGATCGTCAACGACTACTGGGAGCGCGGCGAATTCCCGTTCGAGCTGGTTCCGAAACTCGGCGCGCTGAACATTGTCGGCGACTACAACCTAGGCGACCACGGGTGCACACCAATGACCGCCGTCGCCAACGGACTCGTCAACTACGAGCTGTCCCGCATCGACGGGAGCATATCCACGTTCTTCGGTGTGCATCTCGGGCTGGCGATGCAGTCGATCAACATCCTCGGTTCCGAGGAGCAGCGGGAGCACTACCTCCCGGCGATGGCGCGCCTGGAAAAGATCGGCGCGTTCGCCCTGAGCGAGCCCGACCACGGCTCCGACGCCGTCATCCTCGAGGCCAGCGCTGAGCGGCAGGGCGATGAATGGGTGCTCAACGGTCGCAAGCGTTGGCCGGGCAATGCCGTGTGGTGCGACATCATCGTCGTGTACGCCCGCGACACCTCAGACAACCAAGTCAAGGCGTTCGTCGTGGAGAAGGAGAACCCCGGCTACGCGGCGACCAAGATCGGCGGCAAGATGTCGCTGCGGATCGTGCAGAACGCGGACATCACCCTCACGAATTGCCGCGTGTCCGAAGATGCCCGGTTGCAGAATTGCAACAGCTTCAAAGACGTTGGCAAGGTGCTCGCCGGTACCCGCAATTTCGTCGCGTGGTCCGCAACCGGGCACGCCGTCGCAGCCTACGAAATCGCGTTGAACTACTCGTTGCGGCGCAAGCAGTTCGGCAGGCCGATCGCCAGGACCCAGATGATCCAGTCGGTGCTGGTGGAGATGCTTGGCGACCTTACCGCGATGCAGCTGTACAGCATCCGTATGGGCCGGCTCATCGACGATGGCAAGGTCGAAGAGACGATGGCCGCACTCGCCAAGTACTACTGCACGGTCAAAGGCCGCAACGTGTGTCGACTGGCCCGCGACGTGTTGGGTGGCAACGGTGTCACGCTCGACTTCCATGTCATGCGCCACCTTTGCGATATGGAGGCGCTGGTCACCTACGAAGGGACTGCTGAGATCCAGTCCCTCATCGTCGGCAGGCACATCACCGGGCAGAGCGCGTTCGCCTGACAGGTAAAAGGAGAACGGCGAGGCCAGCATCCGGCCGTACCGAATGGGCACCCGTGTGGTCACCTGAGTTTCCAGCAACGACCCCGGATCCGGGCGATCATACGCGGGACGTCATCGGCGAGGGACGACCGCGGGAGTCGTGTTCGTGCCGATCTGCCCAGCTCGTGGGGCTCGGCGACGGTCAGGTGCGTCGGCGGGTGTGGGGCGAGCCGCCCGAAGTTGTCGGCCGAGGCCGAAGACGGTTTCGAGCAGGACGACGAACGAGAGGATGTCGACCACGGCGACGCATGCGGTGGCGACCGCTTTGAAGGTGAGGCCGTTCTTCGCCATGCCCAGCACGTTCGACCGGTTGGCCAGGATCAGCACATAGGTGAGCAGCATCGGGGTGATGAGCCCGTTCAGTACCTGGGCGTTGATGACGAGGGCGATGAGGTTGCCGTGCGCGAGCGCTGTAACCGCGCCGACCACGATCCGCAGCGTGAAAATGCCGTAAACAGAGGTGCTTCACGCTCTTTGACACCGAACGCGGCGCACCCGTCGCGTCGGCGATGCCGTACGTTATCCGAGGCTTTGGCCAGCGGCCGTGTGTCGGGCACGATGTCGTCGTCGCTGTTTACGTCTGCATGGTGGCGGCTTTCGACAGGGCCGACTGTTATCGATTCGGAATGATTCCGGCCGAGGGCTCACGTGAGAATGCGGCGGGCCCGCGCCACTTCGGGCATGGTGCTGTCGGCCGGCATTCGGTTGACCGCGTCGATGAGTGCGGCACGCGCCAACTCGCCACGCGACTCGAAATCGTCGAGCGCCGCGCGCAGTTCGAACAAGAACGCGCCCTGGCGGCGGGCCAACGCGGCGGCGTCCGCCAACCCTCTTGTGCGTGCGTCGAGATCGGCGAGGGTGTGGGCGCGAATCCGCAGCAGTTCGGCGTCGTAGTAGTGTTCGTCGCTGTCGTCAGCCCTTTGCAGCGCGTCGTCGAGGATGCGGCGCGCGTCGTCGCATTCTCCGGCGGCGATGATCAATCGAGCTCGTATGCACTCTAGGAAGCCCCGGTAGATAACGATTCCAGAGATGCGCCAGGCCTCGTCAAGCGACTCGGTGATGGTGGCGACGTGCGCCAACAAAGCAGGACGGTCGGCGCTTGTTGCCTGCGCCAATGACGTCAGCGCGCCCGCAGCCACCTGCTCGGCGGCGCACATCAGTCGCCATCCATCGATGCCGTAACGATCGGACCATTCGATCGCATCAGCCGCGAGCGTGGCGGCGTCTTCGAGCTGGCCTGCCTCGATGCACGCCCAGGCCTGGAAGAAGCCCGCGTAGGCACGGCTCCAGGGGCCCTGCGGAAAGCCGAGGCGATCGGCCCTGGCCGCCGCGCGGGAGAGCTGTGCTTGCGCGCCGGCCAGATCACCATGAACAAGGCAATCCAACCCCAGGACTTGGAACGCCAGCGCGAAGGGATCCGCAGGTATGAACCACCACGCCAGGTAGATCTCCTCGCCGTCCGACGCAGCGAAGTCGCCGATCGCCTCCTCGACGCGACGTCGGCCGGCGTCCATATCCCCGCGGAACCACGCCAATATCGCCAGGATTGCTTCGACGACGGTGCGGAAAAACGGTCGGCCTACCTCTGGCGCGGCGCGTAACGACTCGAACACCTGAGCGGTACGGCGCAGATCTCCCCGGGTGAAGTAATACCCCGCGACCGCGATGAGCGTGGCGACAAATTCGTCGTCGCACAGGTCCGTGCCGCACAGCTCTAGACAGCGTTCGAAGTCGGCGGCCGCGGCCTGGCATCCGGTGCCCTCGGCTGCGGCGGCGAAGAAACCGCGTTGTAGCCGCAAGGCCCGCTCTTGGCGGTCGCGGTCCACTCCGGGTGCGGTCCTATCAAGTCCGGCCAGTGCGTGTGTGAGGTAATCACGCGCCTCCGCCACGGCGCCGCGGCGCCCGGCGTCGGTTGCCGCCTGCTGGTAGGCCGACGCAGCCGCGGCGTACCGTTCGGCGCGTTCGTAATGGCCGGCGACGACGCGCCAGTCGGGTTGGCCACCGGCCGCATCGTCGACGAGCACGTCGGCTACCCGAGCGTGCAGTTCGCGTCGGACGCTCAGTGGTGCGAGTTCGAGGCCGACCTCGCGCAGCAACTCGTGGCGGAACCGCCATCGGTCGACTCCGCATGGCTCGAGCACGAGGGCGCGTTCGAGTTCGTCGATGGCGTCGTCGACCTCGTCGGCGCTGAGAGCGGACACCGCGGTCAGCAAGCCCCGCTCGACGTGTCGGCCGATGACAGCGGCCGCCTCGACCACCGGGACCACGTTCGCACTGGTGCGCAGCCTGGCGAACAGCGGCTCATACAGCGCCTCGGGAACCGAAGGCTCATCACCGCTGTGATTATCGAGTCCGGCCACGATCTGTTCGATGTAGAAGGGAATCCCGTCGCAGCGGGCATGCACCGCCGCCTTCTGCTCGGCACTGATCGTGGGGTTTAGTGCGGCGATGAGTTCGGCGGTTTGCTCATCGGTCAACGGTGCCAGGTCGAACACTTTGACCGGCCAAGCCTCGGATAGCCATCCCCCGGGCCGGCCAGTAATGACGACGAGCAACTTGCCCGGATCCGCGTCGAGCAGCGCACCCAGCACGTTGAAGGTCGACGGGTCGAACCAGTGCGCATCGTCGGCAACGACCAGGGCCGATGCGTCACCAAGACAGGCGTGCAGATACTCATGCACCGCCGCGGCGATCAGCTCCTGCAATTTACGACCTTCGGCGGGCACCGGTGGGTAGCCGTGCTCCGATGCGATGCCCAGCACCGGCGCCAACAATGGCACGGTGGTTGCGGGATCGAGACCGCAGGCGCCAATCTCGTTGTGTAACAAGCGCAACCGCTCGGTCATCTCGGTGGAGCGGTCAATGCCGCATCGACGTTCGATCAGGGCCCGCACTGGGTGTAGACCCACATCCGTGTGGAAGGGTGACCCGGCCAATTCGAGCACGGCCGCGCCCGAGCGTTCCGCGATATGCGCGGCGGCGGCCGCCAGTCGGCTCTTGCCGATCCCGGCTTCACCCCGAAAGACGAGCCCCGGCGCACTGAGCGTGCCTGCCTGGGCGCGCACCCAGCTCCGTTCGAGATGTGACGTCTCGCGCTCTCGGCCCACCAACGGACCACGCCCCACCCGCGAGGACCCAGTCCGCTCACCCACCACTCGGTAATGGGCGATCAATCCCTCTACACCTTTCACCGGCGCGGCGGGCCGATCCTCTAAGTCGAAATGCTTGCGGACCAGCGACTCGACCGCGCCGGAGACGACCACCCTCCCTGGCGGGGCGAGTCCCGACACCCGTGCGGCCAGATTCGCCGCTAAGCCGTACACGTCATCTTGGGCGGTGTCCAGATATACGAGGCCGCGATGAACCCCAACGCGCACCGTGATGTCCACGCCGAGCTGGCGCTGCGCCTGTTCACTGAGCCGCTGCACGTCCCGCGTGATCTCCAGTCCGGACTGCACCGCGCGGCGCACATCGTTTTCGTGCGCGATCGGGTGACCGAACACCACCAGTAGCCCGTCGCCTTTAGTGGAGCCGATATGCCCCTCATAGCGGTCCACGATCTTCAGCACCAGTTCGCGGTAGCGGCCCACCAGCAGTCGATAAGTCTCGGGTTCGACCCGAGTGGATAACGCCGTGGAATCCACTAAGTCGGCGAACAAAATCGTCAACCGCCGGATCTCACCGTCCACAGCTGGAGCGGCTGCCAGCAAGTCCTCGGCCTCGGTGTTGTCGCGGTCAGTGGCCAATACCTGCCCCGCTAGCGCCGTCGCAACCGCACGGTCACCACGGTTAATCGCCGTCACCGCGCGATCCAGCAATTCATCAATCGACGCCTCACCCTGCGGGCGGACGTCGCCGTCTCCGCTGCAGGGCAGCCGAGCATCACTCACCTTAATATGGTGTCACCTCACGGCCCTTAATATGGTGTCACCTCACGGCTCACCGGGTACGAAAACGAACCGGCGGCCAGAGACACTACGCTTGGTAGCTGTCCTGCACACTCTATGAAGGGTTACGGCTAACAGCGCGGAGTTGGCCGAGGACCTCCGCGAGTTGTCGACGCAGCGCGTCGTTTTCGTCGCAGAGTCTCCGTTGCAGTGGTGCGCGGCTTCCAACCGTTTCAGTTGCCAAGCGTCCGAGCTGCGTTGCCGGGACGGGGTCGGTATGGCTGGGGCCCTGGGGCTGGTGGCGCGGAGGCGTTCGATCTCGGCGCGGATGTCGGGTTGGGCGCAGAGTCAGGATCGCGACACTCTGGCTGATCGGGCGACGGTATCGATTGTGATCACGGCGCCGTCGTTTTCTGGGTCCGCGCCGTGCCTGGATCGCTTTAGCGCGGGCGAGTTCATGGCGTTGCCGTGGTGCGGCGATGATGTGCCGGCAATTTTCAGCACCCATCCGCGGATTCCGTTGTGTCGATCTCGTTTTCGAGTGCGGTGATGATTGTCGAGGTTGCCGAGGACCTACTACTTCATCTCGACCCAGTTGGTGCCCACGGGCGTTGGCACCGGAGATGATCTGCAGTACCTGCTGGCGGTGGTCGCGGTGCGGTGGCAGAAATTCGGTCGTTGTCACGAACATCGGACATGTCAGGCAGCATCGGCGTGCGGACACGTCGTTTGGATCGGCAGCCCGCAGTAGCCGTTGGGCAAGGCCCTGGGTGACGCGGCCGAGCCATTGCTTGGCCCAATTCGCTTCTGCCAGAGGCCTGTTGGGGTCGATTGTGACGGTCTCGCCCTTGGTGTTGACCTTGCGGGCGTTTCCCAGTACCGGCGTTCTGCGCCCTCGGGCACGGGGCCCAAGACTTCCTGGTCGGTGCGACGGGACCGCGTCATGACCGCCGCCACCAACGCACGGCCCGTGGCCCCCAAATCGCAGGCACCGCTGGCCGCCGATCTCGATACCGCCTTGCGCCGGTTGAAGTTGACCACCGTGCGCCGCAAGGCCGCCGAACTCCTGCAAGTCGCCAAGACCCAGCGCTGGACCCCCGAGGAAGTGCTACGCACGCCCGTGGAGGCCGAGATCGCCGCTCGGGATGCTTCCAACACCGCCAACCGGCTCAAGGCCGCCGCGTTCCCCGTGGCCAAGCCCCCTCGATGGGTTCGATCTCACCGGATCCACGATCACCCAAGCCAGCTTCGATTATCTGGCCAGTCTGGAATGGATTCGCGCCCAACAGAATCTAGCCATCATACGCCCGCCAGGCGCCCGCAAGTCCCGTATGCTCATCGCCTGCGGCACCCCCTGAGTTAGCCAATCACCCGCACAGGAGTGGGGACATTTCCCGGCCAAAATCGGGGACTTCTATATGGTCATTGACACTCAGAGTCATTTTCATGGCTCAGCGTTGGCACTCCTTCTCGCCACGAGAAGCTGCCCTTGCGCAACGGCCGTTCGGATCACAAGGCGATTCGGATTCAAGCGTCACGCCGACGTGCCGCTGGGCAGCGCCACAGACTCAACGCGAATGGGTGGTTAGGGGTCGATTTTGGCTGTCGGGTTCTGATTACCGAGCTTTTCGCCAGCGGACGTGCCAACTATGTCCCGAGACAACTGTCAGCGATGGCCTGAAACAGACACTGTCAGCCCGACGTAGGCAAATAACTCGGACCTCTCTTCGAGGTGTTGGTTCGTGGATCACGCGGCGCGGAGCTTGGCACGATTTTGGGATCACAGGTGCCCGGCAACGTGGGCGGCCGCGCCAATCGCCTCGGCGCTGGACACACCCTTCATCACCGCTAATACCATCCAGTAGCGTCGGCGACCGTGGAACCACCGCGGCCAACCAGGGTCACCACGCTGACGACGCAGGATGCCCCATTGGCCGGGGGGCGGTTATTGGCGGCGACACCGGGCGCCTCGTCATCGACCCGTGGCTAGGTCTTCTTGCTGTCGACGAGGAAGAAGTGGCCGTCCACATCTACTCTTCCGGTGTCGCCGGTAGCCAACCAGCCCTCGGAAAGGTCGGGCTCGGTGGCCTCGGGCAGGTTCGAGTAGCCCTTCATCACGTTGTGGCCCCGGATCTGAATCTCCCCAGCAACGCCGACCGGGACTTCGCAACCCTTGTCGTCGACCACGCATATCTCGACGCCATCAATCGGCCTGCCGAGCGACCCGACCCTGCGGGTGTCGTCGGGATGGGTGAGGCACGCCACGGGCGAGGTCTCCGACAGTCCGTATTCCTCCAACACGGTGCAGCCGAATCTGTTCTCAAACCGGCGGCGCACATCGGCTGGCATCGCCGCGCCGGCGGCGATGCACGTGCGCAGCGAACTGAAATCCAGCCCAGAGTGGTCGGCCGCAGTCAGCATCGAGGTAAACATCGAAGGCACCCCTTCGAACACCGTCACCTGTTCGGTCGCAATCATTTCCAGTGCACGTCGCGAGTCGTACCGCGGTACCAGCAGCAGGGTGGCGCCCGTCGAGATGGACGCCAGCAGGCCACATGTCATGCCGAATGGCTCAACACCGGTAGACATCCCATCACGACGTCGCCGGCCCCCAGGCCCAGCAGGCTGCGCGCGACGACGGCCTGGTTACTGGCGAGGTCGCCGTGGGTGAGCTGGGCGCCGGCGGGAACACCGGTCGTGCCGGGCGTGTGCAGGATGACCGCGGCGTCGCCTTCGGCGCGACTCACCGGCTCGGCGCGGCCGGCGAAACCCGCAGTTAGCCGTGCGATCCCACGTTTACCGACGCGAACCGGTTGCGTTCCCGCGGTCAGGGCGGCGATGCTCGTTGCGACCGGACGTCGACCGCTGAACAACAGTATCCTCGCCCCGGTGATCGTCACGTGGAACTCCACCGCACGGGCGCTGAGGGACGGGTTCATCGGCACCGCGACCCCGCCCGCGCACAACACCGCGTAGAACACCCGCGAATTCGGGCCGGTCGCGCAGCATCATGCCGACCCGATCACCGGGTTCCAAGCCGCCGTCGATGAGGTAGTCGGCGAACCGCGCGACGTCCAGGGCCAGCGACGAATATGTCGTGGTCGCGCCGTCGCACCGCAGCGCGGCGGCGTCGGGATATCTCGCCGCCGATTCAGTGAGACACAGGCTCAAATTCGTCATCCCGTTACCAGGGTTTGGCGCGCAGTTCGACCGGTAGAGTTGTCACGCAATCAGGAGGCGGAGGGGTGCGTGATCTTCTCGAGCTTCTTGGCATCGCTGCGGGCGGTGAACCCGGAGATGATCTCCGCCACGCCGAGGATGATCAGCCAGATGCCGACCACGAGAGCCAGCGTGACGATCGAGTCGAACGGGTAGGCAAGCACAACGATGCTCGCGATGATGCTGATGACACCGAAGAAGATCGTCCAGCCGCGCCCGGGGAACTGCCGATCACTGTGTACGAAAACCGCGCCAGACGTGAACCTCCAACGTGGGCCGAGGCGCTGCTGTTCACCGCGATCATCACCATGCGGTCACAGCCGGCGCTTGAAGCGCTCGCCGCCGAGGTGCCCGTCGTCCACCTGCCCGGCCCGGCGACTGCCTGCACGGCGGTAAGCGGGTGATCCCTCCGCGATGGCCGAGGCGTCCTGTGTTGAAGGGACTAAATGTGTGCGACGATCGCCGCGATGGCTGTCCAGATAACCACAACCCAAATCGCAACCGCGATGGCCGCGGAGGTCAGCGACATCGCGTCCAGTTTCACTTTGATGATTCTCCTCCTCAGTACGGTTCGTGGCCGTATTCCGGGCAGTACAACCCGACGGCGGCGATCACTAGCGTCGCAATAGCCGCAGCTTAGACCGGCAATCCAGGGGTGTCTTCCAAGACTGCCCGTGCCGGCGGTGCACCGGGTGTCGCCCCTCGACTTCGACCACGCCGACATGCTCGTCGCCGATGCCTACGAAGCCGCACAGACGTTCTTGGCGTCCCTACAGGTCGACGGGCCGGGCCCTTACGGCCCCTCCGCCGAAGCACCACCCCCGAACGGTCCTCCTTGGTGCGCCGACGACCAGTCGCGCGCCTTCGCGTGGACCGACCTGGATGTAGTCGCGGACGCGCTGCTGTTGGCAATGGAAGACAAGAGGGCCGATCTGGGTGTCGGGATTGCTTGGGTCGCCGGAATGAACGTGGGTCATTTCAGATGCGAGCGCGTCGACGTACTCGTCGTGGCGTCGCTCGGGCCACTAGAACACGAGTCAACGCGTTGCAGATCTGGCCGCTGTTGGACAGGCTGGCCGACCGCACCCCGGCGGCAACCGGTGTCGGGCCGGTGAACAGCCGAGCATCGGGATTACAACCGACAACTTCGATGCGCCGCTTAACAACGTCGTGGATGGCGTGTTGATTGTTCTCGATGCCTTGCCCGGCGACAAACTTGTCTCGGAGAAACAACCAGTCACGTCGGCATGGGTCTGATACTCGATGCATGACCACCACGAAGCCCACCGCGACCGACACCTTCACCTTTGTGTCGGAGGTTGATCAAGCACCGATTTTCGTTCGCAAGTGGTCGCCACCGTGCGGGATCCGCCCGCGTGCCACGGTACAGATCACTCACGGCGTCGGCGAACACAGTGGGCGATACGACCGGTTCGCCCAGTTTCTTGCCGCCGAGGGCTGTGTTTGCTACGGCATCGACCTGCGCGGGCACGGCCACACGGCCCCTCCCGGCAGGTTGGGGCAGGCGGGTATCAATGCGTGGGCCGATATGACCGCCGATCTCAAGCAGCTCGCTCACATCATTCGCACCGAGCATGACGGCCTGCCGCTGATCGCTTTCGGGCACAGCATGGGCTCGGGGCTGACCCAATCCCACATACAGAACCACGGCGATCTGCTGGCGGGCGCGATCTTGTGCGGCTCGT
>NZ_DATJYB010000057.1:0-14820 GCF_035499775.1 Mycobacterium sp.
TGGCGCACATGCTTTATCGCCGCCGGCACCACCGCTTCCAGGGCGCCCCCATCGCCGTCCAGGTGTCCTGTCAACAGCGCAACGCACTGCAGGGCGGCGTCCAACACCGCGGGGTGGGCCTGATGGTTGGACGTGGCCACACCGGTGTCGGTGGCATTGACCCGGGCCGTCGCGCGATCCTGATCCGCCCACGCGTCCACGATCCGGCGGAATGCCGGCCCGTAAACCAGGCCCCGCTCGGCAAGCCGCGGGTAAAGGTCGTCGGCAGTGGTGGTCGTGGCTGTGGTCAGCTCGGAGGCGAACTCAGGCAGGCTCAGCGTCGGCTTGATCGGGCCGTCGACGATGCGCCCGGTCGCGTGCGTGGTCCAACCGCCGCCCGGACAGCTCTGCGAACTGAAGGTGAACCGACCGCTGGCGGACTCCACGTTCAGATCGACGATGGGGACCTGGGTGGTCTCCACCACCAACGGAGTGACGAACCGTAGGTCGTCCACCGCTGGGGCCGGGTTACGGGTGACCTGGGCGGCCGCGGCCAGCGCCGCATCGACATAGGCGGTCCCGGGCAGTACCACCACCCCGGCCACGACATGATCGCGCAGCCAGGGCAGTTGCGCGGCGGACAGCTCGGTGCGCCATTCGGACTGCCGGGCGTCGACTGGGTCGCCGGGCAGGGCCAACGCACCACGGGTGCCCAGATGGCGATCGGTGGCCGACTGTTCGATCGACCACAGCCGTTGGCGCTGGAAGTGGTGCACCGGCAACGGGCGGTGCGGTGCCACGCCGCAGGACGCGCCCGGAGCGTGGTCAGTGTCGAGGGCGCCGGCAACGTAGAGGTCGGCCAGCGTCGTCCGGATGCTGACTGGATCCTCGGCGTTGCGTTTCAGAGTGCTTACCGCGAGACCGGTAACCCCTTTGCGCAGCAGCCCCTCCTTGATATTGCCGGACAACACCGGATGCGGGCCCACCTCCAGGAACACCCGCTCGCCCGATTCGATCAGCGCGCTGATCGCGTCGCCGAACCGCACCGGCCGGCGGACGTTTTCGGGCCAGTACTCCGCGCCCCAGTCGGGTCCGGTGACCTCGGCGGCGGTCACCGTCGAATAAAGCCGCACCCTGGGCTGTTGCGGGGACAGACCAGCCAGCTCCTGTCGCAGCGCCGGCAGGATCGGGTCCATCAGGTGCGAGTGGTAGGGCACCTCGACCCGTAGTTGCCGTACGAACGCACCCTCATCGTTCAGCTTCTCAGTCAGCTCGGCGATCGCCTCGTGGGTGCCGCCCAGCGTCACGCCGGACTCGCTGTTCACCGCCGCGACGCACACGTCGTGGCGGCCGGCGATCCAGTCCTGCACCTCGTCCTCGCTCAGACCCACCGCCAGCATCCCGCCCGAACCGGCGGTGCTGGCCTGCAGCCGTGAGCGGTGATAGCTCACCAGCACCGAATCGCGCAAGCTGAGGATGCCGCTGACATAGGCCGCGGTCACCTCGCCGACGCTGTGCCCGACGACCGCCCCGGGCACCACGCCGTAGTGTGCCAGCTCCGCCGTCAGTCCGACCTGCACCAGAAAGTTCGCGGGTTGGGCCACCTCGGTGCTGCCCACCCGGGACTCCGACTCGTCGCGGCGTAGTTCCTCGATCACCGACCAGCCGCTCACGTCGGTGAACGCCGCGTCGAGTTCCGTTGCGGCCCGCGCGAACGGCCCGTCGGCGTCGAGCAGCGATCGGGCCATCCCCCACCACTGTGGACCCATCCCGCTGAACACGAAGACAGGCGCTGTCACGTCGGTGACCGTGCGGCCGCCCAGCGCGGATCCGTCGGCCACCGCTGCCAGCCGGGAGCTCAGCTCGAAGCGGTCGCTGAATGGCACCGCGAATCGGTGGTTGAAGTGCTGCCGCCGCGCCCACATCGTGTCCACCAAAACGGCGGGGTCCACCTCCATATCGCCCACGAGCGGGATCAACTCTCGGGCCAGCGCCCGCGCGCCGGCCTCGTTGCGCCCTGAGATCGCCAGCACCTGGGCCGGTGCCTGCCGCGCGGGGGGGCGGGTGGACTCGGATGTCTCGGGCGCCTGCACCAGGATCGCGTGCGCATTCGTGCCGCCATAGCCGAACCCATTCACCGATACCGCCGCCGTCTGGTACCCGGCGGGGAAGGGCTCGGCCTCGGTGACCACCCGGAGTCGATGCTCGGCGAACGGGATCTCCGGGTTCAGTCGGTTCAGGCTCGCCTGTGGGGCCAGCTGGCGGTGATGCAGGGTAAGGGCCGCCTTGATCACGCTGGCCACCCCCGCCGCCGCCTCGAGATGACCGATGGAGTTCTTGATCGACCCAACCACCAGATCCACTCCGCGGCCCTCGACCCGGCCCAACGTCTCGCCGATCGCAGCCATCTCCATGGGGTCGCCGACCGCGGTGCCGGTGCCGTGCGCCTCGATATAACCGATCTCCTCGGGGCCCAGACCCGACTCCGCGGTCACCCGGCGGATCAGTTCGGCCTGCGCGTCGGAATTGGGCACCGTGATACCCGGCGTGCGCCCGTCCTGGTTGACCCCGGTCGCCCGGATCACCGCGTAGATCCGGTCATGGTCGCGCTGCGCGTCGGCCAGCGGCTTGAGCACTATCAGGCCGGCGCCCTCACCGCGCGCATAGCCGTCCGCAGCGGCATCAAAGGTCTTGCAGTGGCCGTCCGCGGCCAGGAACCGGCCCTTGCACAGCCCAATGAAGGTCTCGGGGATGAGCATCGCGTTCACCCCGCCGACCAGGGCCAGCTCGATCTCGCCGCGCGCGATAGCCTGGACTGCCTCGTGTAACGCGACCAGCGACGACGAACACGCGGTATCGATAGTCATGCTCGGCCCACGCAGGTCGAACACGAACGACACCCGGTTGGACAGCATGGTGTAGGTGCTGGACATCGCGGTGTGCGAATCCGCCGCCCACCGGCCCGTAAACCCTTGGCGCAGCACCATGTTGTCCGCATTCACGGCACCGACATAGACACCGACCGGGCGACCCGCCACCCGGCCGGACACCCCGGCGTCGTCCATCGCTTCCTGAGCGACCTCCAGCAGCAACCGCTGCTGGGGGTCCATCGACCCCCCTTCGCGCGGCGAGATACCGAAGAACTCCGGGTCGAAATCCCACAGTGAGGTCTGCAGGAAGCCCCCGCTGCGCACGTACATCCGCCCGGGCGTCTCCGGGTCTGGGTCGTAATAACGATCCAGACTCCACCGGTCCGCGGGCACCTCGATGATTCCATCGCCACGGGCGAGCAAGAAGTCCCAGAGCTGTTCTGGCCCAGATACATTGCCGGGAAGCCGACATCCGATTCCCACGATCGCCACATCGACCATCCGAAGTTCCTGCCTTCCTGAGACCCGGCAATCACTCCCCCTCGATCCGCAGAACGGCCGTATATGTTGCTCAGCTGCCGACGGATTCGGGCCCAGCGTATTCGGAACGGCCACGTGGCGATCACGCTCCAATTAGATTCCAATGAAACTCACAGGCAATGCGCTGACCAGCCGCGATAGCCTTGGCGAACGTCGACACCCCCTCCGAGCCGTCCTGCTCTTGAGCCGACAGGAAAGGACCTCGATGCCGACAGTCCCGTCCTATCCGCACGACCTTTTCACCGACGAAGTACTGCTGGACCCGCACCAGCACTATCGGGCATTGCGTGAGCTCGGACCCGTCGTCCGGCTCGACGCGCATCAGATCTATGCGCTGCCCCGCTACACCGAAGTCCGCGCCGCCCTGTCCGATCCCGAGACATTCGCTTCCGGACAGGGAGTCGGTCTCAACAAACTGGCCAACACCTTCGGCGCGGGCCTGACCACGATGATGAGCGACGGTGAGCAGCACAAATATCTGCGGGGCATCATGATGCGCGGCTTCACACCGCGCGCCCTACGCAACCTGGGCATCGAGCTGGAGAAGCTCGCCACCGAGCGAGTCGCAGAGCTGGTGGAACAGGGCACCTTCGATGCCGTTACCGATCTGGCCTCCACGCTTCCCCTCTCGGTAGTCCCCGAGCTGCTCGGCTGGCCCGGCGGCGGTCGCGAGCAGCTGGTGGAGTGGGCTTCCGCGAGCTTCGACCTGCTGGGGCCGTTGAACGCCCGCGCCCATCGCGCCGCGGCGAAAACCCGGGACATGATCGCAGCCACACAAAAGATGATCGGCCTCGCGGAGCATGCCTTTGCCGACGGAACCGTCGTCCCGGGCAGCCTCGGGGCGGCGATGTTCGCGGCGGCCTCGCGCGGCGAGCTGGGGCCCCAGCAAGTTCCGCTGCTGGTCTTCGACTACATCGGACCGTCCCTGGACACCACCATCAGCGCAATCGGCAGCGCGGTGTGGCTGCTCGCGGCCCATCCGGATCAGTGGGCCGCGTTGAGAGCCGACCCGAGCCTGGTTCCGAATACTCTTAACGAAGTCGTGCGCGTGGAGTCACCCGTGCGCGTGCTGAGTCGCGTCACCACAACCGCGACCAACGTGGCAGGCTACGACCTCGACGCCGGCTCGCGGGTGGGCATCTTCTTTGCCTCGGCCAACCGCGACCACCGCCATTTCGAGCGCCCCGACGAGTTCGACATCACGCGGCGCAATGCTGGCGACCACCTCGGCTTCGGCGGCGGCCCGCACGCGTGCGCGGGCCAGGGCCTGGCCCGGATGCAGTGCCACGCCGTACTCAAAGCCCTTGTCGCGCAGGTAGACACGATCGAACCCGGCGAGCCCGTGCGCGGACTGAACAACTTGATCAACAGCCTGGCGAGCCTGCCGGTGAGCGTGCGGGCGGTTCGTCGACCGGCGCCCACCCCATCGTGAACAACCGGGCCGGCGCAGCGTAGCTTGACGCTCACCTGAGGAGATGGAGATTCCATGGCGAGCACGCAATCGGAGCAGCTGGCCAAGTTGTTCGCAGTCGCCCGCGACCGCTACGGCAACCTGAGCCTGGGTCTGGACAACATTCGTGACATCTGCGATGCGATGGCGCAGCGGGCCGGCAAAGAACCCGAAGGAGTCACCTACGCTGAAGTCGACGCGGGGGGTGTCCCGGCCGTGTGGTGCATCCCGGCCGGGCGCGACGACGAGAGCGTTCTGCTCTGGAGCCACGCCGGGGGGACCGTGGTGTTCTCGATGTACTCCGACCGCAAGGCCGCCGGTCATTTGGCGAAGGCGGCGGGTGTCCGGGCGCTGGCGCTGGACTTTCGACGCTCGCCGGAGAATCACTTTCCCGCCCAGCAGGACGATGTCGAGACGGCGTACCGGTGGCTGCTGTCGCAGGGGTACCGATCCCAGAAGATCGCGGCCGGCGGCCACTCGGTGGGCGGCAACTTCGCCGTCAGCCTGGCCATCAGGATGCGGGATCAGGGGATGCCGCCGCCGGGCGCCATCTTGTCGGTGTCGGCCTGGTACGACATCGAACTGAAGAACCCGACGCTGAAGACCAACGCCGCGACCGACACGGTGCTGACGCTTGCGGTGCTGCAGCTCTTCCGCGAAAGCTGGCTCGCCGGAACCGGAGTCAAATACGACGATCCCCGGGTGAACCTGCTTTACGCCGATCTGAGCGGACTGCCGCCGATCAACATCTATTTCGGCGCCCACGAAGTGCTCGTCGGTGAGATCCACGAATTCGCGCAGCGCGCGAAGGCGGCGGGCCTTGACGCGAGCCTGCACGGCGTGCCCGACGGCCAGCATCTCTTCCTGTTAGGTGCGGGCAGGGTGCCCGAAACCGATGCGGCGATCGCCGAGATGGGCGAATGGCTGCGGGCGAAACTCGCCGCCGCCGGCTAACCGGGCTGGGTCAGCCACCCGCCTCGATGGCCGCCACTCTTGCGGCCGCGTCGGGTCCGCAGAACGGCTGCAGGTCGACCGTGCCGCTGTGCACCAGGTCGTTGATCCGGCTCTTCAAGTCACCCGAGGAGAGATGCGCGTAGAGATTCGCGCCCGGGCATGACGTCTGGGCGAGGTCCCGATGACCCGCCAATGTGTCGGTCGCGATGCGGAAGGTCTGGACGGCCCACGCGAATGCCACCGCCGCGCCATGCAGCTGGGCCTCGGACACCACCTCTTTGTCGAAGTCCCCTTCGCAGAGAACGAGGAAATGGCCGGTGGTGTCGTAGTCCGTCGCGGTGTCGCCGACGAGCTTGGTGCTGCGCAGCTCGTAGACGTTGCCGTTGCGGTCGACGCCGACGTGGTACGCGATGTCGATCCACCCCAGCGTGTCCTGGTGGTAGCGCTGGTCCTGCCGGAAGCGTTCCGGCGCGTTGCGGTTGTCACCGAGAACCACGGCCTCGTGGTGCAGGGTCATCCGGGTGATCGTGAGGGGGCGGCCTCCGGAGCGGGCCGGCCGGGCGCCCCAGGCATCTCGGCAGAGCAGCGGAGCCGAAGTGGCAGCGGGGGCCAATGGGGGCGAGGTTATCGGCGCCAACGGTGGGCTGACATTGGTCACCCCGGTCGCAGCAAGACTCGGAGTCGCCGACGCCGAGGCTGCGTCCATTCGTGGCGTATCCGAGCAGGCGCCGACCGCCGACACCAGGCCGACGCTACCGGCCAGGCGGAGCAGCTGACGGCGGCTGACGGCATCCGGATCCATGGCCGTTCACGATACGGACCCCCGCGAGCAGACACAGAATCGCATCAGATAGGTGTTTGGCACGCGATTCTGCGTCTGCTCAGCAGTGGGAGTCGACGGGCTCCACCCGCACCGGCACACCGGTCAGCCATGCCATGCCCGACAGCGGCTCGACGTCGGCCGGCTCGCTCGACGTCAACCGGTTGACGTTGGCACCGCCGGCGCGGTTCGCCAGCCGCCAGGTTCCGGTGCCCTTGTGACCCCAGCCGTGCGGCACCGCAATCACCCCGGCTACCAGATCTTTGGTGGTGCTGACCGCGACGGTGATCTCGCCGTACGGGGACGACACCCGCACCAGCTCACCGTCGCAGATCTGCCGCTCGGCCGCGTCGTCGACATGCATCAGGGCGCGGTGTCCCCGCTCGCCGCGCATCAACAGCGGAGCGTTATGCATCCACGAGTTCTCCGAACGCGGCTCCCGCATGCCGATCATCCGCAACGGGTAGCCGTCGGGGTGCTCGCTCTTTGCGAGCTTGTCGACTTCGGCGGCGATGTCGGGATGGACCAGCCTGACGCGGCGCGACAGGTAGGCCACCGCGCCGCGTAGCACACCGGTGCGGATGTGTGGTGCCACGACGATTCCATGCGGATGTTGTTCGGACAGCCGCCTCAGCGTCAATCCGCCGCGGCGCACACCGAACCGGTCACCGCCCTGCGACATCCGGACAAGGGCGTCGATCACGGTTCGCGGCGTGAGCGCTAACCCGAAGAGGCCCAATGCTTTTCGAACAGCTCCGAGCGCGCGGAACGCCGGCACGGTGCGGGACAGCCGACGGGTGAGATCCTCGACGATGTCCCATTCCGGCCGAGCATCGCCCGCCGGTGCCACGACTGCCGCGGTGGCCTGACGAAACGGCGTGGCCTGGAAAGGCTGGAAGATGAACGGAAAGTCGTCGCGTTCATACATGGTTGTCACGGGCAGGATGTAGTCACAGCGGGCCGTCGTTTCGGTGACGTAGAAGTCGAGAGCCACCGACAGTTCCAGGGTCTGGAATGCGGCCTCGAGTTCGTCGCCGTTGGGCACCGACAGGACGGGATTGCCCGCCGAGACGAACATCGCCTTGATCTGCCGATCGCCCGGCGTCGTGATCTCCTTCGCCATCAGGGCGGCGGGCTCGGAGCCGAGTGCGTTGGGAATTCCGCCGATACGCGTGCGCTTGCGATAGGAACGCCGCAGCGCGACGCCCATCACGGTCTTCTGCCACCGCTCGCCCACCGTCTCCATCGAGCCGAAGACCGAGCCGCCCGGAGCGTCCAGGTTTCCCGCCACCAGGTTCACCGCGTCGATGAGGTAGGTGGTCAGCGTGCCGTACCGGCCGACGCAGGTACCCAGTCTGCCGTAGACGGCGGCGCGCGGTGTGCGCATCAGATCGTGCGCGAGTGACCGGACGCTACCGGGATCGATGCCGGTGCGCGCGGCGGTCGTCTCCGGGGTGAACGGTTCGCACAGCGTCTTCAACCATTCGATTCCGTCGGCCTGCCGGCCCACCCGGGCGTGGTCGACGAGGTCCTCGGCGAACATGACCTGCAACAGGGACAGCAGCAGGAAGGAATCCGAGTCGGGCACGATGCCCAGCCATTCGAACGCCGCGGCCGTCTCGGTGCGGCGCGGATCGACGACCACGATGCGCCCGCCGCGCTTGACGATGTCATGCATGCGGTCTTTGATCCGCGGCGCGGTGAGGAAACTGCCATGCGAGACAACAGGATTGGCGCCCATCATGACCAAGAGATCGGTGCGGGTCAGGTCGGGTATCGGCACCGATGTCGGAATGCCGTAGAGCAGCTGGCTTGCGATCAGCCTGCTGTTGGTGTCCTGGGACGAAGCGGTGAAGTAATGCCCTTGGCGGCCAAGGCCTTTGATGAACGTCAGGGCGGCGAAGGTGTGCGCGTAGCTGAAAGCGGCGGGGTTGCCCATGTACCAACCGACCGCTCCCGACCCGTCGGTTCGCAGGATCTTGGTCAGCCGGGCGGCGATATCCGACAGTGCCTGCTCCCAGGTGACCGGTTCGAATCCGGCGGCCGTGCGACGCAGCGGGGTGGTGACGCGATCAGGATCGTTCTGAACCTCGGTGAACGCGATGCCTTTCTGACAGGCGAAACCGGACGACAGCGGATGGTCCTTGTCCGGCCGCAGCGCGACGAGTCGGCCGTCCTCGACGGTCGCGATCATGCCGCAGAGCGGTTCACAAATCCGGCAGAACGTCGGCTTCTGCTGAATCACAGGTGTCACCTGTAGCAGGATACTGTAAGGGCTACCGTTCATCCTCAGACCTGCCATTTCGCCGTGCTTGGCGGGAGCGGCCCGGCGCCACATCCGTGTCGTGGAAAAATTTCACCCGTGGCGCGTAGGGCGTGGGGCGGGCTGCTGGCCGCGGTGTGCGTCCTGACGCTGACCGGTTGCACCGAGATCGTGGCCGGAGGAGCGGTGAAATCGCCCGCGGACAAGGACCGGGCGATCGTGGCGCTGATTGACACCGGCAGCTACCCGATCACCATGGGCCCGCCGCCCGGAAACGCCGGCAACGACCCGGTGGAAGCTGCCGGCGCGGAGGCCCTGCGGATGGCGCCGTTCATCGTCGGCCCCTGGCAGGTCAGCTCGGAGTTGGTGAACCAGGACTTCATGGCCAGCGCTCCGATGGGCACACCCATCAACCTCGGCGCGGCCCTGGCCTACCCGGTGTCCATGAAGGCGTGGCCACAACACTTCGTCGACATCGGTAAAGCCCGCGGATTCATAGCGGGGCTGAGCACCGGGCGCACCGGGGAAGGCGACGTCGTCCGACTGCAGAACGCGGTCATGCGGTTTCCTGACCCGACGTCGGCGGCGGCGGGCGCCGGCGAACTGGCGGCGGTCGTCCCGGCCGATGAGATACAAGCGGTTTCATTCACACCGCGACCCGTCTCGACCGTCGTTCCCGCTGGATTCGCCGTGGCGCCCCGGGGCCTGCGCTGACTTCGCGCCGAACCCGGTCCACCCGGACATCGCAACCTCGGCGGCGTTCGGCGACCGTGTGGTGGTTCGCGGCTTCACTACCCACGGACCATATGTGCTGTATCAGTTCGTGATCGGCGGCAAACCCCCGGCCGCATGCATGGCCGTCATCGAGAAGCTGGCCAGACAAGAAACCTTGATCGACCGGTTCGTCCCCACCGAACCGGCGAAGATGGCTGATCTGCCCCGAGATCCGTCGGGCCACCTGTGGGCCCGCACCCTCTCGGAGGCGGCGGCCAACCGCACACCCTGGAGCTCGGGGATGTGGTAACCCGATGGATGGCTGCAATTCGAGGACAATCCCATCACGGCGGCGGCCTTGTTCACCGCCGTCGGCGTGCGTTGGGTTTCCGAGCGATTGACCAGGGTGTATGAAGCCCGTGACGCCGCCGGCGCCGCCCGTATAGTCGATCAGTTCGCCGGCGACACGGCCGGTTTGGCCGGCATCACGCCCACCGGCGCCGGCGTACCCGGCTTTCCGGCCGCCAAGTGCTTCGGCAGGGCCGACTGGACGCCGACCAAGCAGACCATAACCGCCAATCGCGTCTGGTGGCACTTCAAATGCATCGCCCAGGCCGACCGCTATGCATTCCTCGCCTTCTCCGATCGCGAACAAGACGTCAAGCAGCAGATCTCCGCGCAATATCGGATCCTGGCCGGCGAATAGGCAAAGTCTTGATTGACCAATGCATTTCCTTTGAATCCTTTGGACCGGTACATTTTTGGCGCTACCATGCGCCGACGGCTGGCATAATCGTGAGGTGACCGTGCTCGACGCGGCGATCGCGCGGCAACGGGCCCGATCGCTACCCCCCAACGAGCTCGCACAGGCGTCGGTGATGGGCGCGCTCTGCGCGGCGATCGCGATCGTCACGGTCGTCCTACCGCACGCCGGCGGGCTGGGGCTGCTGGGCGCCGTGCCGATGGGGCTGCTGGCCTATCGCTACCGGATCCGCGTGCTGATCACCGCGACGATCGCGGCCGCGGTGATCGGCTTTCTGGTCGTCGGCTTGAGCGGCGTGGGGGCGGTCACGCTCTGTGCGTACGTCGGCGGACTGGCCGGCATCGCGAAGCGCCGCCGCCGCGGCACGCCGACTGTGATCGCAGTGTCCTTTTTCGCCGGTGTCGTCATCGGGACGGTGGTGGTCGTCGCACTGACCTTCCTGACGCAGCTTCGGCAATTGGTGTTCACCGCGATCGCCGTCGGGGTGGACGGAGCCGCCAAGCTCATCGCGCGGGTGCCGCACCTGCAGGTGGCCGCGCAGGATTTCAAGCGGTTCGTCACTGAAGCACTGAATTACTGGCCGTGGCTCGTCGTCGGATACAGCGCCGTGATGATCACCGGCGCCTCGGTGCTCGGGTGGTGGGCGCTGTCGCGGGTGCTGGAGCGGCTGCGCGGCATTCCCGATGTCCACAAACTGGACGCGCCGGTCAGCACCGGGCCGATCGGGCCGGTCCCGGTACGGCTGGACGAGGTGCGCCTGCGCTACCCGAAGGCCGACCACGACGCACTGCGCGCAGTCAGCCTGAACGTGGAGGCCGCCGAACACGTCGCGGTCATCGGCGCCAACGGCGCGGGGAAAACCACGCTGATGCTGATCCTGGCCGGCCGTGAACCGACGTCGGGCACTGTTGACCGGCCCGGCGGGGTCGGTCTCGGTCAGCTCGGTGGCACCGCCGTCGTCATGCAGCACCCGGAAAGCCAGGTGCTGGGCACGAGGGTCGCCGACGACGTGGTTTGGGGACTGCCACCCGGCAAGACCACCGATGTCGACCGGCTACTCAGCGAGGTCGGGCTGGCCGGGCTCGCCGAGCGCGACACCGGCGGCCTGTCCGGCGGTGAACTGCAGCGCCTGGCCGTGGCCGCGGCGCTGGCCCGCGAGCCCGCGCTGCTCATCGCCGACGAGGTCACCAGCATGGTCGCCCCGCAGGGGCGCGACGCGTTGATGGCGGTGCTGTCGGGTCTGACCGATCGTCACCAAACCACCTTGGTGCACATCACTCACTACAACAACGAGGCCGAGTACGCCGACCGCACAATCAATCTCAGCGAGTCGCTGGACAACACCGCCATGGTCGACGCGGCACCCGCGCCCGCGCCGACGGTCGCGGCCGGCCACCATTCCCACGCAGCGGTGCTCGAACTGACCGGCGTCGGGCACGATTACGGCAGTGGCGGCCCCTGGGCGCAGACCGCGCTGCGCGATATCAGCTTCGTCGTGCATGAGGGTGACGGGCTGCTGATCCACGGCGGCAACGGATCCGGGAAGTCGACGCTGGCGTGGATCATGGCCGGGTTGATGGCGCCGTCCACCGGCACCTGCCTGCTGGACGAGCGGCCCGTCGACGAGCAGGTCGGTGGCGTCGCGATCTTGTTCCAGACCGCCCGGCTGCAGTTGATGCGCAGCCATGTCGACCTGGAAGTGGCGTCGGCAGGCGGCTTTTCACCGGACGATCACGACCGGGTGGTCGCCGCGCTGGCCGTTGTCGGCCTGGACGCCGCGCTGGCGAAGCGGCGCATCGACCAACTCAGCGGCGGGCAGATGCGTCGCGTGGTGCTGGCCGGACTGCTGGCGCGCTCGCCGCGCGTCTTGATTCTCGACGAGCCACTGGCGGGGCTGGACGCGGTCAGCCAGCGCGGTCTGGTGCGACTGCTCACGGACCGGCGCCGTGAGACCGGCCTTACCGTGGTGGTCATTTCGCACGACTTCGCGGGACTGGAGGAGCTCTGCCCACGCACCCTGCACCTGCGCAACGGCCTGCTGGAGCCGGCGTCGGGTGTGGCACCAGAGACCAAGGCGGTTGTACCCGCGCCTGCCAAGCAACCGGCTCGCCGCCAACCCCGCCCTTTTGTGCTGCTACGCCCGGTGCCCGGCAGCTCCGCAATCCACCGGCTGTGGGCCGGAACCAAACTGGCTGTCGTCTTCGGTATTTCGTTGTTGTTGACGTTGTATCCGGGATGGACGGCGATCGGATTGACGGCTGTCTTGTTGCTGGCCGGAGTGTGGTTGGCACATATCCCCCGAGGCGTGCTGCCGACGCTGCCGTTCTGGTTTTGGGTCCTGCTGGCCTTCGCCTGTGTCGTTGCGGTTCTGGCCGGTGGCAGTCCGGAGATCCATCTGGGCACGGTCTCACTCGCTTTGGGTGGCCTGTTGAGTTTTCTACGTATCGCCGCGCTGACAATCGTCTTGATCGGCCTGAGCGCGCTCGTGTCGTTGACTACCAATGTCGCCGAAATCGCGCCGGCGCTCAGCACTTTGGGCGGCCCACTGCGACCACTGCGGATCCCGGTCGACGAGTGGTCGGTCGCGCTGGCGCTGGCGCTGCGCACCTTCCCGATGCTGATCGATGAATTCCGGGTGCTCTATGCCGCTCGCCGGTTGCGGCCCAAAGAGGCGACGCCGACCCGCCTGGCCCGGCTCAGGCGACTGATCGCAGACGTGATCGACATGGTCGTCGCGATCATCACCGTGACACTGCGGCGCGCAGACGAAATGGGCGATGCGGTCACCGCCCGGGGTGGCACCGGCCAGATCTCGGCCGCCCAGTCCCGGCCGAAACTGGCTGACTGGGTGGCACTTTCGATCGTGGCCGCGGTATGTGCGGCCGCTGTGGCGGCACAGCTGATGTTGCCCGGCCTTACTTAGCCAAACATCCGCGATCAACACAGCCAGGTGGGTAATACACCCACCTACCCTGAAAACCCGCCCCCAACAGGCGAAACCAGATCCACGTTCAACAAAGGCCGGAAACTCCCGCTAGCTCGGCGGCGTGCCTGCCGCGGGAGATGTGCTGGGTTCAATGTGCGGCGTTGGGTTGGCAAGCATTCGGCCGAGTATCGAGCCCGCGATTCTTACGCCAGTTGAACGAGGAACATGCTTGAGAGTCACATCAGTAAGCTTGTTCAGCGCACCGGGGATCACGAGCACTCTTCTTCCAAGTCCGTCCAGCGCCGCCCTTACGACCGGCCCAGGACCAGTGACTGACAGCTTGGTCTCGGTCACGTCTGCCGGCGCGTTCTGCAGCATCGGCGTATCGACTAGGCCTGGTGCCAGCACGGTTACGTCGATACCCGCTTTGGACAATTCAACATGGAGGGCCCGGCCGAGCGAGGACACGTAGGCCTTCGACGCGGCATAGTTGGCTTCGTAAGGTGTCGGGTGCTCGCCCACGATGGATGCAACAAACATCAATCCACCGCGCCCTCTCCGAACAAGCCTGTTACCGAATTGGTGCGCAAGTTGCATCGGTACAAAAACGTTGAGCGACACAAGGTCTGTGTGCTCTTGAAGCGTGCCGTCGAGGAACGGCCCCATGATCAGAGTCCCTGCATTCAACACGACTAGACCGATGTCCACTGATTCGGTTGCTTTCAGCAGCGTGGCGATTGCATCCTCGGCAAGCAAGTCGAGAACGACCGTCTTGACATCGACATTGGCCGACGCCGTCAATGCGGCCGCCAACTCTTCGAGCTTTTCTTGTCTCCTCGCAACCAATACCAAGTTGAGGCCTCGGTGCGCCAGTTGGCGGGCGAACTCCTCTCCGATTCCACCTGAGGCCCCCGTGACGAGCGCATAGCTTCCATACCGATCGCGAAAGGTCGTCATGGTGGTCCTCCATATTCGTTCGCGACAACTCTGCTCCAGATAAGGCACGTTCGTCTCCCAAACGGCGAATCCACATACATTTGCGTCCGAGGCACGAAGGCACCCGGACAGATCTCTGACACCGAACGTCAACGCGTTCGCGCACGGGATCGACCTGTCAACCAAGCTCATGCTCGCGGGCCACCGCGGCGAGCTGGTTGGCGTGCCCGAAGCTGAACTCGCGCAGCAAGATCCCCACTGTCGAGGGCGCATACACCTCGGCGAACACCCAGGGCGTGCCGCCGGCGCGCAACACGTTCACATCGTCGATGCCGTCTGCGCCGCACATCATGCCCGCGATGGTAGTGGTCAGCTTCCCGGCGGGTTCACCGCGCCCGCGACCACCCGTGTGCTGGGCAGCTCGACGTGCTCGCTGATCAACCACGAAAGACCGGTCTGCTTAGCCAATTCCAGCACCGGAACCAAACCCGCGGCCCAGAAGGTATTTTCGCTGTTCACACGTCGATCACCCGTATACCAACCGTCCACGGATGCAGGCTCAGAACCGCACCAACGCCGGCACGTCGGCCAGCGTGCAGTTCGGG
>NZ_DATJYB010000058.1:0-14563 GCF_035499775.1 Mycobacterium sp.
GGCGCTGGCCGGCCGCCGGGCCGCCGCCGTTCTTCTCCTCGCCCGACGACTACGACCGCACGGTGCGCATGCTGGTCGACACCGGCGTCATTCTGGACGAGGGCATGATCTATTGGGACGTGCGCCCTTCGGCGAACTTCCCGACGATCGAGGTGCGGGTGGCCGACGTGCCCGCGACGATCGCCGAAACGGTGCTGCTGGCCACCCTGATCAGGGCCGCGGTGATGACGGCGCTCGAGGAGCGCGACCAAATCCCGCGCCTGGCGCCCGCCGCGTTGCGGGCGGCGTACTGGAAGGCCGCCCACGACGGGCTGTCGGGAAATGCGCTGGACCTGGTCCACGGCCGGGGGGCGGTGACCGCGCGTGAGCAGCTGGGCGCGCTGGTACGGCGGGTGCGCCCGGCACTCGAGGCGCTCGGTGAATATGACTGCTTCGCAACGGAACTCGACCGCATCGTGGCGCTGGGCAACGGAGCGATGCGGCAGCGTCAGGCGTGGCGGAAACGCGGCGACGTGACCGACGTCATCGCTGAAGCCGCCGCTGCCACGCTGAGCTGAAAGGCATTACACGGTCAGCAGGCGATACAGCCCGATCAGGCCGACCACAACGATGGTGACGCGCAACGAATTCGGCGACGGCCGACATCCATAGCGGGCCCCGATCCAGCCCCCGACCAGCGAGCCCGCCGCGACCAGCCCGGCGATCGGCCAGCTGATCCGGTCGAAGGCCACCAGCGTATAGCTAACCGCCGCAACGATATTCACCAGCGTCGTGAGCAGGTTCTTGGCCGCGTTCATGCGCTGCATCGACTCCGGTAGCAGCGCACCCATCATACCGACCAGCAGGATGCCCTGCGCGGCCGTGAAGTAGCCTCCGTACCCGCCGACGGCGACCGTGCCGAGCACCAGCACCGCCGCCCGCGCCGGCGAGACGTGTTCGACGGAGCGCCCCTCCTCCTCGGCCCGGCGACGCGCCCACGACTGAATCCACGGCCCGGTCACCACCAGCACCAAGGCCAGCACCAGCAGCACCGGCACGACATCGATGAACACCTTCTCGGGCAGGTGCAGCAGCAGGAAGGCGCCCAGCACCGCACCGAGCACCGATGCCGGGATCTGCCACCGCAACCGACCCCACTGACCACGCAACTCGGCGCGATAGCCCCACGTGCCCGACACGCCGCCGGCCACCAGGCCGACCGCATTGGACATGGTTGACGTGACCGGCGGAAAGCCCAGGGCGACCAGCGTCGGAAAGGTGATCAGCGTCCCGGACCCGACGATCGAATTGATCGCGCCGGCACCGAACCCGGCCAGGCCGATCAACGCCATGTGGGAAGCCAACACTTCACCGCACACTACCCCGTCCGGCTACCGCGTTCGCCGGTGTGTGAGATATCTAACGCGGCTGCGACTCAACGCTTTTCGCGTAGTGGCCTACTGAAAGCCTTAGACGGGTGGCGCCTCGGGACCGCGGTCTACGCCGGTGCGCAGCTTGACCGACGCCGAATAGGCCTTGCTCCGGAATCGCAGCACCGGGTCGTCGGACGGCTCGATGCCGTCGGTGACCCGCATCGGGTCGAACACGACGATGTCGCCGTCGTGTTCGCGTTTGGTGTCCAGGCCGGTGATCTCGAGGTTGCCGACGGTGACCATCTCGGTGCTGCTCCAGGCCGCCGACGGATCGACGTTCGAGTCGTTGGGCCCCGCGATCTGAACCCGGAAGTCGAAGCGCACCGGTCCGCTCGCGAGGCGATGGTTCAGCTCGTGGAGCAGAAAGCCGGCGTCCTTGCTCTTGGCCTCCGACCCCGACAGGAATTCCTCGCCCGCCACGGGCCGCAGGTGGTAGCGAACGAATCTGGCGCTGGCGTCGGCCGCCACCCAACGGAAGGCGTGCAGCCCGTAATACCCGGTGGTGGCGTAGCTTGCCGGAATCCGCTGACTGTCGCGGAGGACCGGCAGCGCGCCCAGCAGTCGGGGATGCGTGAGCAAGTACTGGACCATGCGCAGCGGCTTGGTCGGGCCTGGCCGCATCGCTTTGAGCAGGTCGATGAAGCCGTCCGGCGTGCTGGAGACGAACAGCCTGGCGGTCTGCGCCACCACGTCGGTGGTGGAGCCGTCGGGCAGCGTGAACTTCACCCCCAGCCCGCGCACGCCCGCCACGTTGTCAGGTTCGCCCGGGTTGCCCGACCCGTTGGAGAAGCGAAACAGCGTCGGGACGGCGGTACCGTCCAGATGCTTCGCCCGCGAAAGCGCGGCCGCCGCCGGCACAGCAGTGAACATGCCGTGGTAGAGGGTGCCTTTGGCGTGCAATGCCCGGTAGCCCGGCTGCGCACCGCCGGTGCCCCGGATCGCATCGATCGCGTCGTCAGGAGTTACCGCCATGGGCGAATCGTAGGGCCTACGCGGCCGCGCTGCCAGCGAGCAAGGCAACCGCCAGATCGACGACTACCGCCTCGGCGCCGGCGAGATCGCGTAGTCGCGGAATCACCGCGATGTCGTTGATCAGCATCTGGGCCGCCTGCACGCGAATCCGCGCTTCGGTGAGCGTCCAGTGCGGGTGCAGTTGTCGGGTGAGGTGCACCCACTCGTCGATATAGGCGCGTTGCGCGCTCCTGGCGCGTTGCCGCTCCGGCTCCGGGAGGTGCATTTCCTCGGTAATCAGAATCTCGACGATGTCGGGGTTGCCGAACGCAAACGTCTGGTAGCTGAGCACCACTTGACGCAGCGCCTCGGCCGTGTCATTGGTATGCGCGACAGCACGATTGAACGCCATCCAAAGCCATTCGTTACCACGTGAGGCGACGGCGACCAGGATGTCGGACTTGGCCGGGAAGTGGTTGTAGACACTGGGACCGGCGATGCCGACGGCGGCTCCGATGTCGTCGACGCTGACGCCGGCGAACCCTTTCTCGGCGAACAGCGTCGCGGCCGCCGAGAGGATCGCTTCTCGCCGGGAATGTCCGACGACGCCGGTGCGAGGCTCGCTCGAGCCGGTCGGTCGCAGCTCGGCGTCGGCGTTGAACGGCACCTCGATCAATTCGGTCAGCAGGGTGGAAAACGCCGGCTCCGGCATGGAGAGCCGGTGAAAGGACACGCTGTTCGCAACGCCGAGCGCACACCACGCCAGCAGGTCGGCCTGTGAGGCTTGCAGGTCGGGGCGCCGGTCCCGAATGTAGGCCGCGAGCCGTTCTCCGGCCCGACGAGCCAGCCGGCGCAGCCGCTTGCGGTCCTCCGCCATCAGGTGCCGGTCTTCTCGCCGCCACAGCACACCGACGGTGCGGCGGTCCAGGACGGCGCGTGCCAGCACCGCCGCCAGGTCAGTCGGGGCATCGGCTCCCTGGGCACCCTGCACTGCGGCATCGAGGGTGGTGATCGCGTCCTCGATGACGGTTGCCAGCAGCGCATGCTTGCCGCGGAAATGCCGGTACAACGACGACGGGCCCACGGCCACCGCGTCGGCGACATCGATCATCGAGACGTTGCCGTACCCCTTGTCGCAGAAGAGGCCGGCGGCCGCCTGAATGATCAGCAGTCGGCGGTTGCGAGGTCGCGTCCCTCTGGCGGGCGGACTTGCGATCCCCTCCTCAGTCAAGAGATCTGCTTGCCCGCGGCAGTCCAATAGCGTTCCCGCAGATCACGTTTGAGTACTTTACCGGCACCGGAAATGGGCAGCTCACTGACGAATTCCAAGCTACGCGGCACCTTGTAGCCGGCAATGAGCGCCCGGCAGTGCTCCTGTAGCGACTCCGCAGTCGCCTGAGCATCGGGTCGCAACACGATGACGGCATGGACCCGTTCGCCCCATCGGTCGTCGGGGACGCCGATCACCGCGGCAGCCGCGACCGCGGAATGTTTGGCCAAGGCGTTCTCGACCTCGGCCGAATAGACGTTCTCACCACCGGTGATGATCATGTCCTTGAGGCGGTCGACGATGTAAAGGTAGCCGCGTTCGTCCATCCGCCCCATGTCGCCGGTGTGCATCCACCCGTCGCGCACCGCGGCGGCCGTGTCCTGCGCTCGGTTCCAATAGCCCAGCATGACGTTGGCGCCGCGGACGACCACTTCCCCGATCTCACCGCACGGAACCTCATTGTCGTGTGCGTCGACCACCCGAACCTCGGCATGCGGCAGCGCCCGTCCGGCGGATCGCTGCAGCGCCGGGTCGTCGTGATCGGCGGGCATCAGGAACGTGGCCGCCGGCGCCAGCTCGGTCATCCCGTATGCCTGGGCTAAAGCCGTTATGGGAAGGGCCTTTCCGACCCTTTCGACGAGCGCTTCGGAGATCGGTGAGGCACCGTAGGTGAGATGGCGCAGCGAGGTGAGATCGAACCCGGCGGCGTCCGGGTGGTCGAGCAGCATCTGGATCATCGTCGGTACCAGCAACAGGTCGGTGACCTGGCAGTCGCTGATCGTCTTCGCCACCCCGCCGGGAGTGAACGACGACACGAACACGTGGGTCGACCCGGCAGCGCTGCCGGCGATCCACATGCCTATCGCCGCCAGGTGAAACAGCGGCGCCGCGTGCAGGATTCGGCCACGGGCGGTGAGAAACTGGCCGCTGGCCAGGCTGCCCAGCGCCGAGGTCACCACGTTGGTGTGGCTGAGCATCACTCCCTTGGGATGCCCGGTCGTGCCACCGGTGTAGAAGACCCCGAACAACGCGTCTCCGCCGCGCCGGGCATCCGGGATCGGCTGCGAACCGGCGATCAGCCCTTCGTAGTCGACCATCCCCGCCGGGCAGGATTCCTCGCCGCAGTAGACGACGGTCGACAACTCCGCGCCCGCAGCAATGATCTGCGGCACCACTGCGGCGAATGCGTCGTCGACGAATAGCACCCTGGTGTCGGAATCCCTTAACGAATAGGCGATTTCGACGGGGCTCCAGCGGACATTGACCGGGTTGACCGCCGCGTCCGCCCAGGACACCGCGTAGAAGTATTCGTGGTAGCGGTCGGAGTTCAGCCCGAGAAACGCGACCCGGTCGTCGCGCTGGACGCCGAGTTCCCGCAGGGCCCCGGCCAATCGCGCGATGCGATCCGCGGACTGGCGCACCGTGCGCTGCCGGTCCCCGAACACCGTCAGCGTCATATCTGGACACTGCTGCAGCATGCGGTGCAGCGACTGGGTTACATACATGGTTCAGATGTTCACTCCGCCACCGCAGACCAGGGTCTGTGCGCTGACATAGTCGGATTCGGGTGTGCACAGCAGGTACACGGCGCCGGCGGCTTCGGCGGGAGTGCCGGCCCGGCCCAGCGGGATCATTTGTTCCATCGCGGCCAGCAGACCCGGGTTGACTCCGACCTGAATCTCCTTGCCCTGCACGGTGATCTTCCCGCCGCCCGCCGGGGCGTCGGTGAGCCGGGTCTTGATGAAACCGAACGCCACGGAGTTGACGGTGACGTTGTAGCGTCCCCACTCTTTGGCCAGCGCCTTGGTGAGGCCGAGGATGCCGGCTTTGGCCGAGGCGTAGTTGGCCTGGCCGGCGTTGCCGCCCACTCCGGCCAACGACGAGATGTTGACCACCTTGCGGCAGGGCACCGGTTCCCCGGCTTCCCTGGCGCGCTTGACGAATCCGCTGATGACCGGCTGCGCAGCACGCAGGATGTGAAAGGGCGCCTTGAGGTGCACGTCCAGGATCGCGTCCCACTGCTCGTCGGTCATCTTCTGAATCACCGAATCCCAGGTGTAGCCGGCGTTGTTGACGATGATGTCCAGGCCGCCGAACGTGTCGACGGCCGTCTGCACGAACCGGTCCCCGAAGCCGTCATCCGTGACGCTGCCGACGCACGTGACAGCCTTGCCACCGACCGCCTCGATGGCGGCGATCGTCTCGGCGGCCGGATCGGCGTCGAGGTCGTTCACCACGACGCGGGCGCCTTCGGAAGCCAGCTTGATCGCGATTTCGCGCCCGATGCCGCGGCCGGAGCCCGAAACAATGGCGACCTTGTTGTCCAGAGTTCCCATGTATATCAGTACCTTTCAGTCAGATGGCGATGATCGCATCGCCGGTTAGCGTGGTGCTGCCGTCCTCGAGCGTCACGGTCAGCTGGACGGTCGCCCGCCTCTCGCCGTCGACATCGTCGATTTGCGTCACCCGTCCGGTGCAGGTCGGTTCCGCGTGCACGGGGGTGATGGCGGCGAACCGTACCCGGTAGGACCGGATGCGTTCCTGGGGAACCCAATTCGTCAGCAGCCGGCCCAGGTAGGCCATCGAGAGCATCCCGTGGGCGAACACGTCCGTCAGGCCCACCGACTTTGCGGCGTCCAGGTCGATGTGCATCGGGTTATGGTCGCCGGAGGCACCGGCGAACAGGGCCAGCGTCTGCCGTGAGATCGGGGCAATCTTCAATGGTGGCAGCTCGGTGCCGACCGAAACCGTCTCGGCGAGAGTCATGATGCCACTCCTGGGTTTTGAATCACGATAACCGACTGCAGTTCGGCGATAGCGGTCCCGTCGGCGCGGGTGATCGCCGTGTGCTTGACCAGGAATTCCAACGCGCCGCCCTTCTTGGTGTAGACGTCGGTGATTCGCGGAGTCGCGACCAGTTCGTCACCGGGATACGCGAGGGCGTGGTAGCTGAAGGATTGCTCGCCATGCAACACGAAGCGCAGGTCCACGCCCAGGGACTCCAGGAACGCGAACGGGTCCGGGCTCTCCAGTTCCACCGAGAACAGAAACGTGGGCGGCGCCGGGAGGTCCGGGTGTCCGGCAGCTTTGGCGGCCGCGACGTCGGTGTAGATCGGATCGGTCTCCCCGATCGACTTGGCGAAGAACCGCAACCGATTTCGTTCGACGGTCAGCGTCGAGGTCGGCAGCGCGGTCCCGACGACGCTCTTGTCGATTGCCATGATCAGGACACCTTCTCGTAGAGGGTGACCACGGCGGCACCGCCGAGCCCGATGTTGTGCTGCAGTGCAACGTCGACATCCTCGACCTGACGCGCGCCGGCCTGCCCGCGCAGCTGCCACACCAGTTCGGCGCACTGGGCCAGACCGGTCGCCCCGAGCGGATGCCCTTTGGACAACAGCCCGCCCGACGGGTTCGTCACCACACGACCCCCGTAGGTGTTCTCACCATCGAGGATGAACTTCTCCGCGGTGCCCTCCGGCGTCAGGCCAAGGCCCTCGTAGGTGAGCAGCTCGTTGGCGGTGAAGCAGTCGTGCAATTCGACGACCCGGATGTCTTCAGGTGCGACACCTGAAGTTTCGTACACCTGATCCGCGGCGGCCTTGGCCATGTCGTAGCCCACAACCTTGATCATGTCGGCGCCGGCGAAGGTGGACGGAAAGTCGGTGGTCATCGCCTGGGCCTTAACGGCGACCTGCGGCTTCAACCCGTGCTTGGCGGCGAACTCCGTGCTGACCAGGACGGCGGCGGCGGCACCACACGTTGGCGGGCAACACTGCAGCCTGGTCAGCGGTCCGTAGATGTGCGGCGAGGCCAGCACCTCCTCCACCGTCACCTCGTCGCGGAACACCGCATACGGATTGTTCTTGGCATGCCTGCGCGCCTTGACCGAGATCTGGGCGAATGTGGCGGGGTCGGTCCCGTACTTCTCGGCGTATTGGCGGCCCGCCCCGCCGAAGTATTGGGCGGCCATCGGCGCGGCGTCGTCCCATCCCTGGGCGGCGCGGGTGACGTCGTCGAACCGGCCGAACGGGCTGGGGCGGTCGGTCCACATCGACCCCAGCGCGCCCCGCTGCATCTGCTCGAAGCCCAGCGCCAGAACGCACTCGGCCGCGCCGGTCTCGACGGCCTGTCGCGCCAGCCAGAGCGCCGTAGAACCCGTCGAGCAGTTGTTGTTGACGTTCACGATCGGGATGCCGGACTGCCCCAACCCGTACAGTGCGGCCTGACCAGATGTTGAGTCTCCGTACACATAACCCGCGTATGCCTGCTGCACCAACGAGTACTCGACCCCGGCGTCGGCCAGCGCGGCACGCACCGCGCTCTCGGCCATCACCTGGTATGGCTCGGTTCGGCTCGGGGTCGTGAACGGAATCATCCCGACACCGGCCACCATTACTCGACGGGACATCCTGCCTCCACATTAAACTAGGGAATATTCACTTATGCATAGCAGACGGTCCGGCTGGAACGCAAGCCACGTACAACTTCGAAGGGGACCGCCGATCACCGCGACCTCGCGCAGCAGGAGTCGAAGAACCGACACCAGAGTTGGGTCGGCGTGATCGTGGGTGGGCTGATGACGCTCGGCTCTGGGGGCGTCTTATGCGCCTCCGTGGTCCAGCTATCGGGCCGATAGCGGGCACCGGCCCGCCGGTAGTCGACCGGCAGGTGGGAGCGGCTGTGCGCCGGGGCGGTGCCGTATTGCAGAGTGGAGCCTATGCCACCAACCGATGCCACCTTGGCCACCAGGGACACCAGGGCGACACTCCGCGCAGTCATCGAGCAACATGCCCAGTGCAGTCCCGACGGCACAGCACTTCAGTTCGGTGACCGGCAGTGGTCCTGGGCCCAGTGGGCGGCGCGGATTCGCCGCGCGGCCGGCGCGCTGCGCGCCGCGGGTGTGCAGCCCGGCCAGCGGGTGGCGTTCCTCGACAAGAATCACCCGGCCTGCCTGGAAACGTTGATCGCGGCGACCTCGATCGGCGCGGTGGCCACCGTCGTCAACTGGCGGGTCATCGGAGAAGAACTCGTGCACGTACTCAACGACAGCGGTGCACGATTGTTGTTGGTCGGCGCCGAACTGCAACCGGCGGTGCAGGACATCGCTGCGCGGGTTCCGGGCATCGAGCGCATGGTCGTGGTAGGCGGCGAGGCCGATGAATACGAATCCTTGCTCGCCGCAGCGGAACCCGTGTCGACAAGCGCGCAGGGCCGCGAGGACGAACCCGCTCTGGTGATCTACAGTTCGGGCACCACCGGGCGCCCGAAAGGTGTGGTGCTGAGCCAGCGCGCGCTGGTCAATCACATCGGGAACCTGGCCCCGGCGTTTCCGTTCGCCGACGGGGACGCGAACCTGGTCGCGATGCCGTTGTTCCACGTCGGCGGAATCGCTTACGCATTCTTCGGCGTTTTCGCCGGGGTACCGACGATCCTGACTCGCGAGCCCGAGGCCGCGACTCTGATCGGCGTGTTGAATGCCGGTGCGACACATGCCTTTTTGGTGCCGCCGGTGATCGCCCGGTTCCTCGACGCCGGCGAGACGGCGCGCGGTGCCGTCGCCCGGTTGCGCTACCTCGTGTACGGGGCGGCCCCGATGCCGGTCCCGCTGCTGCAACGGGCGCTGGCGGCGTGGCCGGACGTGAACTTCGTTCAGGTGTACGGACAGACCGAGCTGTGCGGGGCGGTCACCGCGCTCAGTGCCGCCGACCACCGCGATCCGGGACGGCCCAACCTGTTGCTGTCGGCCGGAAGGGCCGCGCTGGGCACCGAGATCCAGATCGTCGACCCCGCGACGGGACACCGGCTGAACAGCGGCGAGCCAGGCGAGATCTGGGCCCGCAGCGATCAGGCCATGCGCGGCTACCTGAATCGGCCGGAAGCGACCGCCGACACGATCACCGCCGACGGCTGGTTGCGCACCGGCGACATCGGCCGCCTCGACGCCGACAACTACCTCTACATCGAGGACCGGTTGAAGGACATGATCATCACCGGCGGTGAGAACGTGTACGGCCCCGAGGTGGAAAGCGTGCTGCTCGAGCATCCCGCCGTCGCCGACGCCGCGGTCATCGGTGTGCCCGATGACTTCTGGGGTGAGTCCGTCAAGGCGATCGTCGTCACCACCACCGACGTGGCGCCCGACGACATCATCGACTTCAGCCGCCTCCATTTGGCCGCCTACAAATGTCCGCGAACCGTCGACTTCGTGGCGTCGCTGCCCCGCAACGCGAGCGGCAAGATCCTCAAAGCGCAACTGCGGGCGCCGTATTGGCAGAACCAGGCACGGGGCGTATGACCGCCACGGTGGACGCGCAGCGGCGCGACCGCGCGATCAGTGTGCTGGGCGGGCCGCCAGCGGTCGTCGACACCGCCGAGGTGCTCGGCGCCCGGCTGGTGATACCGGCCCACGTCGACGGCTGGGCCCACTTCAGCGAGGGCGTGGACGAATTCGTCGCGGCCTTCGACGAGGCTGGGATCGGCAACGTGCTGCGGGTGGCCGCGCACGGCGAGTGGATCGACTTGACCGACCCGGCCGGCAGCTAGAAACAGCAATGCTCCCAACAATTCCCGCGCGTTTGCTTGCGGCGGTGGTCGTGTCCGTGGTGCTGCTGACCGGGTGTCACAGCGAGGTGAGCGGCGGGGCGGTCAAGGCCAAGGACACCGACACCGCCAACGTGACGCTGATGGACACCGGCACCTACCCGACCACCCTGGGCCACATCTTCGGAACCGCCGGCGACGACAAGTTCGCGCAAAGCGTGCTGGAAGCTCATCGGTTGGCTGATTTCGTGACGGGCCCATGGCAGGTCGACGAGACAATCACGCAATTTCCGTACCTCGAATTGCTCGTTCAGATCGGGGGCATGCCGACTCCCCCGGACTTGGAGCGGGTGTTCGGTCCGTGGCTTTCCAGCGTCGCAGCCAAGCACGGGTACATCACCGGGTTCTCCACCCGGAGAGTGTCCCCGGGCACTCCCCCGTCGCGGGGTCTGACCAATGCGGTCCTGCGCTTCGCCGACCCCGCCGCCGCAGCCGCCGCCGCAGCCGAGCTGGCGGCGGCGAACCCCACCTTGCCGGGGGACTCGCCGCATGAACCGGCGGTCATCGACAAGCACCCCGAGGCGATGGCGGTCAGGTACGCGCGGGCGAGCGGCGCCAGGACCGTCGACAGTTTCACCGCGCGCGGGCCCTACGTCCTTTACCAAACAGCCTTTAACAGCATTGGTCACGGCCCGGAAAAGACACCCGAGTTGCTGATCTTGGCCTGCCTTGACAGGCAGGTAAAGCTGATCGACCAGTTCGTTCCGACAGATCCGGCCAACCTCAACTCGCTGCCACTGGACGCGTCCGGACGACTCCTGGCCGCCACCTTGGTCCGCGAGGGCGCCACGCTGCCGTTCGACGCCGGCGTGTGGCAGCGTCCGGGCTGGCTGCACTTCGCGGTCGACCCGGCCGGTTCGGCAGCCGCACTGCAGTCAGCCGGCGTGGACTATGTGGCCCAACGACTGGCAACCGTCTACCAGGCCACCAACGCCGACGCGGCGCAGCACCTGATGGATTTCCTCGCCGGCCAGGCAAGCCACGCCGCCGACGTGCAGGGACTCAGCGATCCGGTGCCGGGTTTTCCCGCTGCCCAGTGCTTCCGCAGAACCGGCCCCACGCAATCCCCCGACGCACCGGCTACCTACCGAATGATGCAGTGGCAGTTCAAATGTGTGGCGCGCGCCGACCGCTATGCCTTCACCGTCTTCTCCGACAGTCAGAAAGATGCGATGCAGCAGATTTCGGCGCAATACCGCATTCTCGCCGGCAAGTAGTCAGTGATCCGCGGCATGCGGCTCAGGTCTCCAGCCGACGTAGGTCAGGTAGAGGCCGCTCAGCGCCAGACAGGCGAATACCACCCAGATCGCCGCCTTGGCTCCCGAACTGTAGACGGCGTTGCCGGCCGCGTCGTAGGCCTGAGGAACGGTCAGCAGCAGCACCCCGCGTACCGCAAGGAACCAGCCCAGAAGTGACACGATGACCGCCGCAGGGCTTCGCCAGTACTGATGAAAAGTGATGATGACCAGGCCGGCCATCAGGAGAATTGCGCCGTACAGCCACGGCCACATGGGGTTGGCCTTGAACTCGGTGAACAGCGCCTGCATGTACGAGCCACGCACCGCAACCGTGGTGGGAACGATTGTGAAAAACGGACCCAGCGTGCGGGCGAACATGCGGGTGCGCATCTGCGACTGCTCTGAGCTGCTCATTGCATCCTCGCAGTCAGAGATACTGCAGTGTCACAGTCGCGTGGGTCGCCGAATCGTCGGCGAGCAACTCAATGAGCTTGCCCTGCAAGGTAGCTGAGGGACCCCACACTGGTTTGTCGCAGTGCCTGCAGTGCGTTTTGAAGCGCCCCTGCTCGTCTTCCTGCGGCCAGAATTGGCGTGGTCCGACGGCCGGTCCGGGATCGTATTGGACCTGATGATGCGCAGCCTCCTTGAGCACCCGGCCGGCGGAATGTCTTTGCGGGCACTCGAGTTGCAGAACGCCGATCCCTTCGTTGTTGCCCATCCTTACCTCCTCAGCAACCGGTTTCGATCCCATCCTGCCAATCAAGGCTGTCGAGTGCATCGCGCCCGGGAGGATGCCCGGGAGCCGACAAGGGATTTCGTGCCCTCGCGGTCAGCCTGCGCGGTTATGGGACTGCAAGAGCTACCCGGTTCCCAGGTAGGCGTTCAGCTGCGGGTACATCTTGCGAAGCTCGGCCAGGCTCGGCATCGGGCCGCCCTGCTGGAACAAGGCGGTTGCGGCGTTCGGCCCGTTTGTGGTGGAGACCAGTTCGCGCATCTGCACGTAGAAGTCGGTGGTGGCCCGGGTCGCGAGCGCCACCGCGAGGTCGTACATGCTCTGGTTGGTTCCCGGGACCCGCTGGCTACCGCGCGGGGTCTTCGGGCCGTCCGTGTTCAGCACCGAGTGGCACTCCTCGAATCCCGGCGGCGGGCCTCCTGGCGGGCAGCCGTCGAGGGGGAACTGCGTCGAGTACTGGATGTCGAAGTATCCGGTGTGCAGATCCGCGGGGAAGTCCAGCGGATTGCACGTCGGGAAGATCGGCGGGGCGAGCCGGTCCAGTTGGCCGGCGGAGACGTTGTCCTCGACCCAGTTGGAGTGGGAGTAGAAGTCCTGCACTGTGTGCGCGAGTGCTCCGAAGGCGGCGCGGGCGCCTGGTCCGTCCGCCTCAGCGGTGCCGTTGAGCACCGACCCGCTCAGCACGACGGGCGAGAAGGTGTCCCAGGCCTGCTTGGCTCGGGCACAGATGTCGACCGGGGTGATCGAGTTGTCGAGGTGCCGAAACTCGTCGGTCGCGAATGCGTCGCTGCCCATCGCTCCTGCGCCCGGCGGAGGACCGACGAGTATCTGGTTGATGGCCAGCTGGCTGACCTGCGCCACCGGCAGGGCGTTACGGGTGATCGTCTCGTGGTTCTTGATGTAGAACGCCTGGGCCTTGGGTGCGAACACGCCGACTGATGCGACAACGGCGATGCTTGCCACAATCACGACGAGGACGCCCAGTGGGTGTCGGCGAGACAGTGTCATGTGAACTCCGTGGTAGACGGGACGCGCTTGCGCAATCTTTCGTAGACAATTCCCCATCAAGGTCCCGAAATCAATTAATTGATTGCGAAAACGGTCGATTCAGTCACTGACTTCGCCGCATTGTCGGCGTTACAAGTCGCGGAGGCGTGATGTGGAAAGTGTTGCAGCACTGGCGCTCTCAACGGATGGAGAAGGCGCATAATCGTCGACGAGGATTAGCACTGCACGTGAATTGCGTGTGAGCCGACCGCTTCGGGCTTGTGGAATCTCGTCGCACTAAAGAACAGGCATGGGTTCAGGAACGCCCACGGCGGCGGTCCCCCTGCCACCGTGGCCGGCCGGGTCCCGGGACAGTCGCCCCGCAATCCGGCTTCACATTAGTTTTTTCCGGCTTTCGCTATTCTTCATATTTGCGCAGCTTTGGACCCGCACACTGACGGCGCCGTCAACGCCCCGAAGAAAGGAAGCGCATCAAAATGCCCTCACCTCGCTGGCTGGCCGTCCCCGTCATGGCCTGCGCTGCCCTGCTTTCCAGCACTGCGGTTGCGACTGCAGATCCCGTTGACGACGCATACCTCGCTCAGGTGCGCGCCATGGGCTTCACTTGGGACCCAGGCCACGACGGCGCCATGATCGGGATGGCACGCCTCATCTGTGACGATCTCGGCTGGGGTTGGACGCCACAGCGGATTGCCCAGGACCTCCACGCCAACTTGGACCCCAGAGGCGTGGCGTTCGGAGACGTCGCAGCGATGGTGAACCTCGCACATGCGACTTATTGCGCGAACCAGAGGTGCTGGGCGCCCCACTGCTGAGCGGTGGGGCGTTCCAAAGCCCTTACCATAGCTTCTGATTCGCGCGGATCGTGACGCGCGCGCAGCTTGCCGTGTTCGCCGTCCAGCCTCCTGGTTACAAGGTGTGTTTGTAACCTTGCAAGGACGTGACCGCTACTGCCACGCGATCGTCGGATGAACGATCAATGTCATGAACACTTCAAACATCACCCAGATCACCGTCAACGGACTCCTGCGCCGCAGCATCGCCGGCGCGCTGCTGGCCACCGCGATCACTGCGACCGCCGTCGGCCTCGCCGCCACCAGCCCCGCCGACCCCGCCCCGGGCGGCCCCCCGGGCGTCATCTGCAAGACCGACCCCTGGGGCTTCCTGGGCTCCCAGCGCCGCACCCTGTGCGACGGCCCGATCGCCGCCGACGGCAGCTGGATGCGGGAACGCACCATCTGGGTGCCCGCGCACCAGACGATGTACAGCTGCTACGGCGGCTCCGACCGGTCCTACTCCCGCACCTGCACGGGTGGGTACTGGATCAACGAGCGCCTGGTCAGCAACG
>NZ_DATJYB010000059.1:0-14924 GCF_035499775.1 Mycobacterium sp.
GCTCGTGGAACAGGATGACGTCTTCGCTGTCGGCGATCCAGTGGTCGGCGAACCGCACCCGCATGCGGCGCCGCAGCGGCTCAGCGAACAGCAGTCGCGCGGGCAGCGGCTGCTCTGTGAGAAAGTGCCCCACCGACCCGGTCGCCAGCGGGCCCTGCTGCCATGCCAAACCCATCGCGATGTCCTTTCGTGGCTGAAATCTGTTACTAGATTGGGTATTCAGTCCAGGACGACGACCATCTTTCCACCGGCCTCGCCGGCTTCCATCACTCGGTGCGCCTCGTGGATCTGGTCAAACGCAAAGACATGCGACGGCTTTGCGTCCAGCTTGCCGTCGGCTACCTGCTGGGCGATGTCCTGCAGTGGTACGTCGGAGAGCGGGAAACCAGGTGCTCCAAACACGAAGCTGCCGAAGAAGTTCAGGTTCACGCCACTGGCCATGCGCAGCAGCGGGTTGAAATCGCCGATCGGGTCGAGTCCGCCCAGCCAACCCGCCAGGCACGCGGAGCCGCCGCGTTTCAGCATGTCCAGGGAGTCCAGGATGGTGCTGTTGCCCACCAGGTCGAGGACGGCGTCGATCTGCTTGGCTTCGGCGATGTGAGCGGCCAGGTCGCGCCGCTCCAGCTCGACGCGCGAAGCGCCCAGCTGTTCGAGCATCGGGAAACGCTTTTGGCTGCGCGCGGTGGCAATGACGTGCGCGCCGGCGGCCACCGCCATCTTGAGCGCGGCCTGGCCGAATGACGATGTCGCGCCGCGCAGTACCAGTGTCTGGCCCGCCTTGAGGTCGAGGTTGCGGAACAAGCATGTCCAAGCGACCGCATAGGCTTCGGGCAACGCCGCCAATTGTGACCACGGCAAGTCGGATTCGATGAGCGCGACATTGGCTGCGCGCACCCGCGTGTATTCGGCGTAGCTGCCGTTGATGGTGCGCCCCAGGCCGCCCATCAATGCCGCCACCTTGGCGCCGACCGGAAACTCGCCGCCCGGACACGAGTCGACGATCCCGACGCATTCGATGCCGCTCACTTCGGCGGCTTCCGCCCATTCCCCCCTGCGCATGTGCAGCTCGGCGTGGTTGATGCCGAAGCCCTTCACCTGGATCACCACCTCGCCGTCCTTGGGCACCGGCTTGGGGATGTCGGTGTAGACCAGTTTGTCCAGCCCGCCGAACCCGTCCAGGATGATCGCACGCATTGTTTCGCCGCCGGGCTGGTCACGTACCACAGCAGGCGCCGTGGGCAGCGCATTGGTGGTTGCGGCGTCATTGCTGATGACGGTCATAGTGGTTGCCTTCCAGTGATATTCATCCGCAGATGACGGAATGGCGGCCAGGCTGCCGACCGACCCGGCGTCGGCGTCGACCAGCGGACATTGCCTGCCTCGTTCCAAATAGTTAGTGGGCCTTCGGATATCGATGCGCGACGGGAGACCCTCGCGCCCCTCGGCAACCCGATTGGGCCAACTAACCCATTATTATGGGCTAAAAGACCCAAACTTGTCCATGGGTGTAGGCCAAGATTCGAGGCCCGCAGTTCCGTCAGGAGTTGGGTTCGCGACGGGTCCGGCGCTTGCGTGGCCCGGGTTGGGGGGCGAACGAACGCACGTAGTCGACGGCGGCATTGACCGCAACACGCAGCGGTTCCGGGTCGCCGGTGGCGTGGGTGACCAGCGCGCCGCCTTGGTGGGCGGCGACCAGCGACACCGCTAGATGACGCGGGTCTGCCTCGGGTCGCAGTTCGCCGCGGCGCCGCATCGTGGTGAGGCCGTCGCGAAACAGGTCGAGCCATTCGTCGTACCCGATGGAAAGATCGTCGTGCACTTCGTCGTCGGCGTCGATCAACTCTCCGGCCAGCGAGCCATAGACGCAGCCGCCCCGGCGGTAGACGGTGTCGATATCGGCGATACAGGCGTCGGTCCAGGCCCGCAGGGCCTGGAGGCTGTCGAGCGCACCCAGTTGCGGCTGGGTGTGGAATGCCACGACATCGCCCCGCCGGGCCGCGATGACCTGGCGGATCAGATCGCGCTTGTCGCGGAAGTAGTGCGAGATCTGGGATCCGCCCACTCCGGCGGTGCTGCGCACCTCGTCGATGCTGGTGTTGGCGACGCCACGCTCGAACATCAGCCGGGCCGCGACGCTCACGATCCGTGCCCGGGTCGCCTGTCCCTTGCGAGTGAACCGCGATGTGCCGTCGTCAGACACGTTGCCGCCGGGTGCGGGGCCGTCGCGGCGGGCGCGCGGCGCGTTGGTCAGAGTCGGTGGCGAACATGCGCAGATAGTTGACCGCGAAGCGAGTGGCATCGGCGTGCGGCCACTCCGCCCGGTAGGTAAAGGCCAGCGTGGCACCGCCTTGGTGAGCGCTGACCATCACCAACGCCAACTTGTGCGGGTCAGCCGCGGGGACCAGGATCCCGTCATCCTTCATCCGCTGGATCGCCTGTTCAAGCAGCTCGATCCACTGCCAGTAGCCCGCTCCCAACGCGCCGCGGGTGGCATCGTCGGACTTCGCCAGCTGCGCGGTCAGGGCGTGGTAAGTAGGCGTGCCGTCAAATCCGATGCTTCTGAGGTAGCGCATGTTGAGGTCGAGCCAACGCTCGAAATCGTCGAACGAATCCAGCTCCCCGAGCGTGGGTTGGCGGTGAAAGTCCAGCACCACACCGATCTGGCGCGCGACCACCGCGCGCGCCAGCGCGCCTTTGTCGGCGAAGTAGTGCGCAAGCTGTGAACCGCTCACCGAGGCGGCTTTGCGCACCCTGTCCATGTTGAACGCCGCAAGGCCCTCGGTCACGATCAACTTGGCCGTCGCCTGCACGATCCGATCCCGGGTGGCACGCCCTTTGGGGGTCAACCGCTTTTCGGTGTCGACGTGGGGATGGGCCATCGCGTCAGGCTAACCCGCGGCGGCTCCCATTTATGGGATATTCAGCCCACTAATTAGAGTACGGGCTGTTGCGTGCCGCCCGCGGGACTCGGTCAGCCGGCCACGTGAGCTTTGGCGAGGAAGTCGCGGATCAGCACGGCCACTTCGTCCAGGGACGACTCCAGCAGAAAGTGCCCACCGTCGAGGAGATGGATTTCGGCGTCGGGCAAGTCGTCGGCAAACGCCTCGGCACCCGCCGGGCCGAAGATCTCGTCGCCGCGACCCCAGACCGCCAGCAGCGGCACCGCGGTGGCGCGGAAGTACTCGTGCAGGCGGGGGTACATCGGGGCATTCGTGGCGTAGTCGCGGAACAACTTCAACTGAACCTCGTCGTTGCCGGGCCGCGAGATCAGCGCATGGTCGTGATACCAGGAACCGGGGTCCACCAAGGTCTCGTCGGCGACGCCGGTGAGGTATTGCCACCGGGTGGCGTCGAGGGTGAGGAACTGCCGCACCGCGGCCTCGGTGTCGGCTGTTTGCTCACTTTGGTAGGCCCACACCACTTTCCAGAAGCTCTCGACGAACCCGGCGTCGTAACCGTTGCCGTTTTGGCTAACGATGGCCGTGATCGCGGCCGGTTCACGCAGTGCCAGCCGCCAGCCGACGGGAGCGCCGTAGTCCTGCACGTATATCGCGTATCTGTCGATGCCCAGCGAGTCCAGCAGGCCGGCGGTCAAGTCGGTCAGCGCATCGAAGGTGTAGTCGAATTCCTCAACGGGCGGAGCATCGGAGAGGCCAAAGCCCAGATGGTCCGGTGCGACCACGTGGTAGCTGTCGGCCAGCGCAGGAATCAGATTCCGAAACATGTACGAGCTGGTCGGAAATCCGTGCAGCAGGACCAGTGCGGGCGCAGCGGGGTCGCCCGCCTCACGGAAGAACAGCCGATGGCCGTCGATGGTGGCGTAGCGATGATGAACTGCCGGCATGAGAATCCTCCTGAGCGGTGGGGCCGCGCGTCGTGCCAAAGCCGCCTCGGCAACATTTCTGGGTTGTTTAACCCAGTATGCACCAAAACCGGCGGCGCGCAACAGTGTCCGGATGGTGTTGACCTGTGCGCCAGGTTGAATTATTCTGGGTCAGCCAGCCCAATTTCAGGCGCGACCTACGCGGCGCTGCGGAGGCTTTTCGTCCATCGAGCCGGAGGAGTGAGCGCGCGATGGGTAACGCATTGCGGGACAAGACCGTCGTGGTGGTAGGACGGGGCAGCGGGATCGCGCGGGCGATTGCCCTGCTGGCCCAATCGGAAGGCGCCCGCGTCGTCGTGGCCGGGCGGGACCAGGCCAGGCTCGCCGGCGCGTACAGCGGCAGCGACATCACCGCCGAGGTCGTCGACATCACTGACGACGCATCGATCGCCTCCCTCGCCGACCGATTGGGCGGCGTCGATCACGTGGTCTCGACCGCCTCCGCCCGTGCCCGCGGAAAGCTTGCCGATCTCGACCGTCATAAGCTGCAGCTGTCGTTCGACACGAAAGTCATCGGCCCTGCTATGCTGGCTAAACATTTTGCACCGCACATCAATCCGGGCGGCTCGTTCGTGTTGTTCTCGGGCGTCAACGCTTTCAAGATCAACGTCGGCTACCTGGGCGTGGCCATCACCAATGGCGCGGTGGACTTCCTGACTCGCTCGCTGGCGGTTGAGCTCGCGCCGACACGGGTCAACGCGATCTCGCCCGGGGTCATCGATACGGGCGCCTGGGATTCGCTCGGCGACGAGGGTAAACGCGACTACTTCGAGCACGTCGCCGGCAGCAACCCGGCGCGGCGAATCGGAACCTGCGATGATGTGGCCAACGCCGTGCTGTTCGCGATGACCAACACCTTCCTGACCGGTGTGACGTTGAAGATCGACGGCGGCGAACCGCTGGTTGTAGGTCCGCTGGTTTAGGTCCGAGCGCCAACGAGGAGGCATGCGTGGGCAGGCTGGTGTCGGTGAATGTGGGCATGCCCAAGAACGTTCAATGGCGGGACAAGGTCGTATACACGGGGATCTGGAAGAACCCGGTCGACGGTCCGGTTATGGTGCGCCGCCTCAACATCGACGGTGACGGGCAAGGCGATCTGGCCGGGCACGGTGGTGAACAACGCGCTGTCATGGTGTATCAGGCTGAGTCGTACGACTTCTGGAAGACCTACTTGGACCGTGACGATCTCGAACCGGGAAACTTCGGTGAGAACTTCACCGTCACCGGGCTCGCCGACGACGACGTGTGCATCGGGGACCGCTACCGCATCGGCGACGCCGAATTCGAGGTTACCCAGCCGCGGGTGACGTGCTTCCGGGTCGGCCTGCGGCTGAACGAACCTCAGATGCCTAATCTGCTTGTCTCCCAACATCGCCCGGGCTTCTACTTCAGGGTCATCACCGAGGGCCAGGTCCGCGCCGGCGACGACATAGTCCAGACCCGTCGTGGCCGCCACGAACTCAGCGTCGCCGACGTCGACGCGCTGCTGTATCTGCCGAACCGCGATATCGACCAACTCCGCAAGATTATCGACTTTCCCGCACTCAGCCCCGGCTGGCAGCAATCGTTCCGCGACTTGTTGACGGCGCACGATAACGACGCGCCGCAGACGGCACCGTCTATCGGAGTCGAACCGGGGTGGAACGGATTTCGCTCGTTACGGGTCAGTGCGATCTGCCGGGAAAGCGCGCGGGTGTTGTCGATCCGCATGAAGGCCGAGGACGACGGCACGCTGCCGCCACCGCGCCCCGGACAGTATCTGACGCTGAGAGTTCGCGGCGCCGGCGAGCCCGCGCCGCTGCGCAGCTATTCGCTTTCCGGTGACCCCGCTGCCGGCAGCTACCGCATCAGCGTCAAAAGCGAAGAGCACGGCCGGGTGAGCCGATGGTTGCACGCCCACATCCAGCCGGGAGCGGTGCTCGAGGCAGCCGCGCCGCGTGGCGACTTCTACCTGATCGACGCCGGCAATCCCGTTGTCCTGATCTCAGCGGGAATCGGGATCACCCCGGTGCTGGCGATGTTGCACACCCTGTCGGCTGCCCGCAGCGGCCGCGACATCTGGTGGCTGCACACCACCCGCAATCGTGAGACTCAAGCGTTTGCAAGCGAAGTCACGACCCTGATCGAGTCGCTGGCGAACGCCCGTCAGCAGGTGTTCTACACGCAAGAGCACACGCGCCTGGACCGAGCGGCGATCGCGGCACTGAACTTGCCCGCCGATGCCGACGCATATCTTTGCGGCCCAACCCAATTCATGACCGACATGCGTGATGCGCTCTCCGCGGCGGGACTCGCTGCGGCGCATATCCACAGCGAATTGTTCGGTGCGTTGCCGGCAATCAATCCCGGCGTCGTCGACGGGCCACCGCGCAGGCCGCCGCACCCACCGGCCGGCCCAGCCGGGACCGGGCCGTCGGTCACGTTTTCCCGCAGCGGACTCACGGTCAACTGGTCGTCCGATTACCGCAATATTCTCGATCTGGCCGAGGCCTGTGACGTGCCGACCCGGTTCTCGTGCCGAAGCGGAGTCTGTCATCTGTGTGTCACCGGAGTTGTTGCCGGAACCACGATTTACGTCCAGCCGCCGCTGGAGCCGCCCGCTACCGGAGAAGTGCTGATCTGCTCAGCCGCCCCGGACAGCGACGTAGTGCTCGACCTCTAGGGTTCTACGGGCGCGTCGGGGCGAGCGAAAACCGTTGGGTTAAGCCGAAACCGCACGCTGGCCGCCGGTTGCGTGGAGGACGGCACCGTTGACATAGCTGGCATCGGGCGAGCTGAGGAAGACGATCGCGCTGGCGATCTCACTCGGCTCGGCCGGCCTCGCCAAAGCGGTGGTGGCGCCCAGTCCCTCGACCAGACCCGGCGTGACGGCGGTGCCGGGCGTTTCGGTCGGGCCGGCCGCAACCGCATTGACCCGCACTCCCGACGCGCCGAACTCGTCCGCCCACACGCGGGTGAGCAGTTCAAGCGCGGCCTTGCTGGCACCGTAGATTCCGCCCTGGCGCGCCGGCGTCGACGCGGCCAGCGTGCTCACGTTGACCACCGCGCCGTTGCCGCGTGCGGCCATCCCCGGTACCAGTTCCTGCACCAGGATGTACGGCGCACGCAGGTTGGTGTTCATCTGCTCGTCGAAATCGGCGTCGGTGGTGTCGGGTGTGTCGCCGAACCGGTAGATGCCGGCATTGTTGATCAGGATGTCCACCGCTCCGGCCTCGGCGGCCAATCGGCGGACCTCGTCGGCCTTACCCAGGTCCGCAGCGACGAAACGCGCTTTGCCGCCGGAATTTTCGATATCGCGGACGGTCTCGGCGCCGCGCTCGGCGCTGCGTCCGTGCACCACGACCTCCTCCCCGCGATCGGCCAGTTGCAGTGCGATTTCGCGGCCAATCCCGGACGTCGCGCCGGTGACCAATGCGGTGGAGCCGCTCAATGTTGTTGCCATACGCCGTCAAGCGCAGGCGCGGCGGTCTTTATTCCTGCGAGCCGAGCGCGACCGAGGCCTCCGCCGTGTAGCACAGGAACGTCATCGTCTCCTGCAGGTAGAGCTGCACAGTGTCGGCGTCGTGGCTGGTGTAGCCGATCGACACGTCGGTGCCCAGCTGTAGATCGAAGTCGCCGCCGCGGGTGGTCAGCACGAACGCGCCGTCGATGGCCGGCGCCCAGATGATGTCGCCGTTGACCAGGCGGTTGATGTGTTCGAGGATCGGATAGCCGTGTTCGGTGGTCTCGCTGACCTTGGTGTAGACGCCGGCAGACAGCAGCACCGAATAGGGTCCGTCGACGCCGGCCAACCGCAGTTCGGTCAACGCCTGCGCGACGACGTCGGGGATGTCACGTGGATCCTCGGGCAGCGTCAGCGCCGGGTTGGAACTGGCGCTGCGGATGCCCTCGATCGATGCGGCGGCGTACCCCTCGAAGATGGCGCGGTCCTCGACGAACGCCAGCTTCTTGGCCGCCGCCTTGACCGGGTCCCAGTCCGAGTCCTGCGAACCCCGCTCGACGTCGTCGATCTCGTCGCGCGCCAGCGTGAACGGAACCCGGAGCCGGACAAGTGGTTTGCTTGCCCGCAGGTGCGCCACCACACCGTCGGTGGGTGCCTTCGCATCGATCAGTCGGCCGGTGCCGACCGCCGCGGTGACCGGACCGCCCGGCTCGCTGACGTCGACCACCCGGCGGCCGGCGATGTGGCGCTTGAACGTCCGCGTGGCCTCCAATTCAATTTCCGCCCAAGCGGCTTCGGTGACCGGTGCCAGGTCGCGGTAGAGATTGTTCATCGGGCTGTTCCTTTCAGGCTGCCGATCGACAGTGAGCCGTCCTGAGAATCGGGAGTGACTGGCGTTGCGGGCGTTGGTGACTGGGGCAGGGGCGGTGGATCGTCGAGGAAGTCGACGGTAGGGGAGAAGAACAGGCATCCGGTCAGTGCGGTCGAGAAGTCCAGGATGCGATCGGTGTTGCCCGGCGGATCGCCGAGGAACATATTGCGCAGCATCTGTTCGGTTACCCGCGGCGTCCGCGAATAACCGATGTAGTACGTGCCGAACTCGCCCGCGCCGAGTTCGCCGAACGGCATGTTGGCCCGCACGATCTTCAACTCGTTGCCGTCGTCGTCTTCGATGACGTTCAGCGCTATGTGTGAGTTGGACGGCTTCACGTCGTCGTCCATCTCGATGTCTTCCAGTTTGCTCCGACCGATCACCCGTTCCTGTTCGGTGACCGATAGCGAATCCCAGGACGACATGTCGTGCACGTACTTCTGGACGTGGACATAGCATGATCCGGCGAAATCGGGATCCTCGTCGCCGATTGTGGTGGCGCTCAACGCGATTGGGCCGTCGGGATTTTCGGTGCCGTCGACAAAGCCGAGCAGGTCGCGGTTGTCGAAGTAGCGGAAGCCATGCACCTCGTCGACGACGGTGACCGCCCCGGCCATCGCCTTGAGGATACGGCCGGCCAGCTCGAAACAGACGTCCATGGTTTCCGCACGGATGTGGATCAGCAGGTCGCCGGGCGTTGCCGGCGCGGTGTGCCGCGGTCCGGTCAGTGCTGTGAACGGATGCAGCTCCGCGGGCCGCGGACCCGAGAACAAGCGGTCCCAGGCGTCTGAGCCGATCGAGACGATGGCCGACAGGTGCTTGGTGGGATCGCGGAAACCAATAGCGCGGGCCAGCCCGGATACGTCGGTCAAAGCGTCGTGCACGGTCTCTTCGCCGCCTTCGTCGATCGTGAGGACGAGGAAAATCGCGGCAGGCGTCAACGGCGTGAGAATGGGTTGCGGCTGAACCGGAGGCACTCTGCTGACCTTAGTGTGGCGACGGCGAGCGCCGAAAGCGGCGTGAGTAAGGCGTATGTAAGGAGCCGCGCAATTGGGACCCAGCGTGGACCCCACCGTCCCCAAACGGCCATGATGTTGGACATGTCGGCCAGCGCAACGGGCCTGTGCGAGTTCATCGACGCGTCTCCGTCGCCGTTTCATGTCTGTGCGACGGTGGCCGAACGGCTACAACGGGCCGGCTACACCCAACTCAGCGAGGCGGACCGCTGGCCGGACCAGCCGGGCCGGTACTTCACCGTGCGTGCCGGCTCATTGGTCGCCTGGAACGGTGAGCGCGCGGACGGCCCCTTCCGAATTATCGGCGCGCACACCGACAGCCCCAACCTGCGGGTCAAACAGCATGCGGACCGGCTTGTCGCCGGCTGGCGGGTGGTGGCGCTGCAGCCATATGGGGGAGTTTGGCTGAATTCGTGGCTGGACCGCGACCTTGGCATCAGCGGGCGGTTGTCGGTACGGGACGGCGCCGGAGTCAGCGACCGGCTGGTGCGCATCGACGATCCGATCCTGCGGGTGCCGCAGCTGGCCATCCACCTGGCCGACGATCGCAAGTCGCTGACGTTGGACCCGCAGCGCCACGTCAACGCGGTGTGGGGTGTTGGCGACTCGGTCGGCTCCTTCGTCGGATATGTCGCCGAGCGCGCCGGGGTTTCGCCGGCCGATGTGCTGGCCGCTGACCTGATGACGCACGATCTGACGCCGTCGCGGGTGAGCGGCGCCGACGCCAGCCTGCTCAGCGCCCCACGGCTGGACAACCAGGCCAGCTGCTACGCGGGACTGGAGGCGCTGCTGGCCTCGGCGCCGCGCGGTGTGCTGCCCGTGCTGGTCATCTTCGACCATGAAGAGGTCGGCTCGTCGTCGGACCACGGTGCGGAGTCTGACCTGCTGGGCACTGTCCTGGAGCGCATCGTGCTGGCCGCCGGCGGTACCCGGGAAGACTTCCTGCGGCGGCTGCCGGTGTCGCTGCTGGCCTCGGCCGACATGGCGCACGCGACGCACCCCAATTACCCGGAGCGCCACGAGCCAGGCCACTGGATCGAGGTCAACGCGGGGCCGGTGCTCAAGGTGCATCCGAATCTGCGGTACGCCACCGACGGACGTACGGCCGCGGCGTTCGAGCTGGCCTGCCGGCAGGCCGGAGTTGCGCTGCAGCGCTACGAACACCGCGCCGATTTGCCCTGCGGGACCACGATTGGGCCGCTGGCGTCGGCGCGCACCGGCATCCCCACCGTCGACGTGGGTGCCGCTCAGCTGGCCATGCACTCCGCTCGTGAGGTGATGGGTGCGCACGACGTGGGTGCGTATTCGGCTGCGATGCAAGCGTTTTTGTCGCCTGAGTGAAGCCGGCCGTCTGCCAGCGGCATAGAGTCGATCAGTATGGCGCCCAAGGTGGAGATGGTCACGTTCGACTGCGACGATCCCGCGAAATTGGCCGGCTGGTGGGCACAGCAGTTCGGCGGTACCACGAGGAGCTGCTGGCCGATGAATTCACGGCGGTGGTCCTGCCGGAAGGCCCCCAGCTCGGATTCCAGAAGGTGCCCGATCCCACGCCCGGAAAGAACCGCGTGCACCTAGATTTCCGCACCGCCGATATCGACGGCGAAGCGTCGCGGCTGACGGCCGCCGGAGCCACGGAGCTCGAACGGCATCAGTTCGGCGAGAACTATCGCTGGGTGGTGCTGGCCGACCCCGAAGGCAACGAGTTCTGCGTGATGTGTCACTAGGCGAGACCGAACAGCGGCCGGCAGCGGTCGAATCCGTCCACCTGCACTTCGACGGTGCGGTGCCGCTGCCAATCGTCGCGGGTCAACCGGAGCTGCAGTGCCTCGGCCATCGTCCCGTCGCGCGTCAGTCGATCCACGCCGTTGTCTTTGTACCCATTGCGACGAGAGACCGCGATCGAAGCCGGGTTGTCAGCGAACGACGTCGAGACCGCGACTTCCGCACCTAGCTCGGTGAACGCAAAATACAATGCGGCTGCGCGCATTTCGGTGCCGTAGCCCTGCCCCTGGTAACGCCACCCCAGCCACGATCCGGAATCTACCTGACGGGTGATCGGGAACTTCTTCGCCATGAGTGACTGCATTCCGACGGCAGTGCCGTCGATTACGACGGCCAGCGGCAGGGACCAGTCATCCGGTGTGAAGCCGGCCAGTTGCCGCCACACGTGTGACAGCGTGTTGAAGGGCAACTCCTCGCGGGGCCTTCTGGTCCACGACGAAAAGGGCATCCGCTCCGGGTCGTGGTCGAGGATGGTGTCGACCAGTTGGTCAGACAATTCTTCGTTGGGCAGCCGCAGCTGCAGACGCGGGGTGGTGACCCTCAAGTCGAACAGCGGCCAGTGACGCGACATGCCTCATTATGTTGATCCGCTTTGGCGATGTCAGGGGATCGGGCCGGCTGCGCCATCGGATTCTGTCGGTGCACTCACTTACGATCCGGTTATGGCGCTCAAGGTGGAGATGATCACGTTCGACAGCAGCGATCCGGCGAAGCTGGCCGGTTGGTGGGCCGAGGTGTTCGACGGTAAGACCCAGGAACTGATCCCAGACGAATTCATCGCGGTGACTCGGTCGGAAGGGCCCCGCGTCGGATTTCAGAAGGTGCCGGATCCAACGCCCGGAAAGAACCGTGTGCACTTCGATTTCGGGGCCGACGATGTGGATGCCGAAGTGTCGCGATTGACGGCGGCCGGGGCCACCGAGGTCGGCCGGCACAGCTTCGGTGACAACTTCCGCTGGGTCGTGCTGGCCGATCCGGAGGGCAACCAGTTCTGCGTCGCCGGGCAGTGATGCGATTTCCGCGGCGGTCGATTACACCGGCAGTACGATCCCGGCGGCCTGGCCCAGAATGATCTGCTGCCCGCCGGGTGACTCGTAGCCGCCGGTGGGCCCATAGACGCCGTATATCGGGTCGGTCGGGCCCGCCCCGGCGTACATGTCGTTGATCCAGCCGTCGGACAGGGTGTACACGGCGGCGGTGTTGCCTGGCGGCGAGAACCTGGTCACCAGCTGGGCGGCGAGGTCGATGACGGGATGCCCGCCCAACATCGAGTCGACATGCGAGCCGTTGACCAGCTCGACCCCGACGAACTGCCCCGGGTACAGACTGACCAGTTCATCGGTGGTCGCGCCAAAACCATTGAACGGCTGGGGCGGCGCGGCCACCACATAGTCGGGGATGTTCAACCCCTGCAGCTCGGCTATCGAGGCCGCGAAGTCCGAGGAATTGAACGCGACCCCGTCGAACATCAGTACGCCGAGAAGGTGGTTGTCGGCGGTGTCCGCCCCGAGGTCCGCGATGTAATCGCCGGCGGCGCCGGTGGCGAGGCCACCGCCCGCGGAGTGTCCGGACATGATGAAATCCACCGGCAGCTGGCCCTGGTAACCGGCGGTATTCGCGCTGATGTTCAGCGCCGTCTCGCTGCCCAGGAACAGTGAGGCCACGCCCTGCTGCATCTGCGTGCCGCCTATCCAGAGGCCGAACGGCAAAGGAATTGACGGCACGGTGGGAACGACCACGATGCTGTCGGTCTGCTGCGCCAGCTGGATGGCCAGATCGTTGTAGAACCAACCTATTGCCCCGAAGCCGTGCTGCAGATAGATGACGCCGTTGGCATGCACCGAGCCGTCCGCCTGCGTCGGGAAGTACCAGTGTGCGGGGGCGGCGTAGTTGATGGGACCAACCGGAATGTCCAGGAACGAGAACCCCACCTTGACCCCGGTTACCCCGTTGGTGGCCGGGGCGGTGGCCGCGGTGGTCACCCCCGCGCCAGTAGCCGCCGGCGCCGACGACGCACCACTGCTGCGTGTGCCGAGCGGCGACACATTCGCGGCCTCGGCCGTCGCATACGCGGTCCCGGCAGCGCTCAACGCACGCACAAACTGGGCGTGAAACTGTGTCGCCTGCGCGCTGAGCGACTGAAACGCTTGGGCGTAGCTGCCAAAAAGACTCGTCACAGCCGCCGACACCTCATCGCCGGCCGCTGCGACGATCCCCGTCGTCGAGGGCGCCGCCGCGGCAACGGCTCCCTTAATCGTCTCCCCGATCCCGGTCAAGTCCCCCGACGCCGCGGCAAAGCCCTCAGGTGCGGCGATCACGTATGACGACATCGGCGGCTCCATCCTCGTTGGCGCGGCAACCTCAGGACAGCTACAAAATGTTACCCAGGTTAGAAACTGAAATGGGCCGTTCTGGGAGCGCAGGCTAGTCGGTCTGGTGCGAGACGCGGCGCCTTGCGGCGCGCTGGCCCCTCATGGCATCGACTCGGCCCATGACATATGTCCTTCGAATCCCAGCGACGCGGCCATCGCGCCGTAGCGATCTCGATAGTCGCGATAGGAGGCTTCGTCCCCACGAGCGCGGGCCGACAGCGCGCGCAGCCGAAACAACCAGATGTCCCGCATGACCAGCCCGTCATCGGCTGGCGCGGCAGCTAACCGCTCGATCGCAGCCTCGGCCTCGGCCACGTCAGCCTCGGACCCGCGATCGAGCAGGGTCTCCACCAGAACACCCGTCGCAGACGTGCCCCAGATCAGCAGCCGGCCCTCGCGGAACAGATGGTCGACGGCGGCGCGCAGGAGCGATGTGGCCTGATCGCCATCCCCACGTCGTGCCCTCTCGCGGGCCACGTACACGTTGGCGAGCGGTAAATCGCACAGCAGGTATCCGCGGCGCAGGAGCAGGTCGCTGAGCTCAGCGAGGAGCGTTTGTCCGCGGTCACGCTCCGCATCCGTGTGGCGGTGCACCAGCGCAAGGCCAAGTGCCATCCGGGCCCAGGCCACCGCGAGGTCATCGCTGGATCGTTCCGCGGTCCGTACGATGTCCTCGATCTCGCGCATTGCGGAATCGTCGGGGTTCAGCGCACCAACCGGCACCGCGACGCAATAGACGTAGCCGACGACCGCGGCGTAGGTCAAAGGGTCGGCGTCGTGGGCCATGGTCACGCCGTACTTCAGGTCGTCACGCCATCCGCGATGACCCAGCCAATACCGGGCTGTACCCCGCTGCAGAAGGGCGGCCGCTAACGGAGACCCGAAAACCAAGTTGCCTTTCGTGGGATCACCGTCGGCCAGGTCGATGACCGCCTGTGCGAAGCGCAACGCGTGGCACCATTCGGCGCTCTCAGCCTTGGCGTAGGCCGGCGCAAAGGACAGCCCCACCGTCAGGGTCGGATCGCCGATCGAGCCGAGGAGGGCCATGGCCTCGGATGCCAGCTGCGACGCTTCGCGTATCCGGTCCTGCCACAATTGATCCATCACCAGCCCGGTCATCCCGATGGCCAGGGACGCCTTGTCCCCGGCGGCGGTGCACAACTGCCGCAGTTCCTCGAAGCGGGTACCTGCCACGCTCAGATGGACGCGCCAGGCGTTCGCGCAGAGCATGGTGCGCGGGGCGATGCGCATGACCGTCTTGTTCGGGTCCTCGGCGGGCAGTGCGTCGGCGATCGCTCGGGCGCGCTCCCAACTTTGTCGCGCTGCGGCGATGTCGCGGTAGGTCGCCCAGGTTGCGGCGCGCATGTGCCAGCCATACGCGGCATGCAGCTCGCCGGCTGACTCGAGGTGTTCGGCGATCAAGGCGGCATTTTCGTCGGCCGCTGCCGGGTCACGTGCTTCGACCGCGGACGCGACGCGCCGGTGCCATTCGGCGCGATCGGATTTCAGCTGCGATTCGTAGGCCACCGCGCGAATCAGCGGGTGGCAGAAGGCGTAT
>NZ_DATJYB010000060.1:0-8077 GCF_035499775.1 Mycobacterium sp.
CGCCGCGCTGCGGTACCTGAGCCAGGCACGCCACGTCGGCAAGGTCGTGATGAGCCTGCCCGACGCCTGGGCGAGCGGCACGGTATTGATCACCGGCGGCACCGGGATGGCGGGTTCGGCGCTGGCCCGTCACGTGGTGGCTCGTCACGGGGTGCGGCAGCTGGTGTTGGTGAGCCGACGCGGTGCGGACGCCCCCGGAGCGCAAGAACTGGCGGCCGAACTCGGCGCGGCCGGTGCCCATGTGCAGGTGGTGGCCTGCGATGCTGCCGACCGAGCGGCGCTGGCCCAGACGATTGCCGATATTCCGGTGCAGCATCCGCTCTCGGCGGTTATCCATGCGGCCGGAGCGCTCGACGACGCCGTGGTGACGTCGCTGACCCCCGAACGGCTGGATGTGGCGCTGCGGGCCAAGGTCGACGCGGCGTGGAACCTGCACGAGCTGACCAGAGACATGAAAGTGTCGGCGTTCGTGATGTTCTCGTCGATCGCCGGGCTGGCAGGCGCTGCCGGGCAGGCCAACTATGCCGCGGCCAACTCGTTCCTGGACGCGCTGGCCGCACACCGGCAAGCTCACGGTCTGCCGGGGGTGTCGCTGGGATGGGGCCTGTGGGATCACGCCAGCGCCATGACCGGTGGGTTGGAGACTGTCGACTTCGCCCGGTTGGCCCGCGACGGCATCGTCGCGATGTCCTCTGACGAGGCCCTCCAATTGCTGGATACCGCAATGGTTGTAGCTGCGCCGTTCCTGTTGCCCGCTCGCATCGATCTGGTCGCGTTGCGCGCCAAGTTCGACGGCGGCACCCTGCCGCCGATGTTCGTCGACTTGATCAACGCCCCCGCGCGGCGCCAGGTTGACGACTCGCTGGCCGCCGCGAAGTCGAAATCGGCCCTCCTGCAACGGCTCGAAGGCCTACCCGAGGACGAGCAGCAGGCTGTCCTGCTGGATCTGGTGCGTTCGCACATCGCTACCGTGCTGGGCAACACGACGGCTGAGGCCATCCACCCGGACCGGGCGTTCCAGGAGTTGGGCTTTGACTCGCTGACCGCCGTGGAAATGCGTAACCGGCTCAAAGCCGCCACCGGACTTGCGCTTTCACCCACGCTCATCTTCGACTACCCCAACTCCGCCGCGCTGGCCGGCTATATGCACCAAGAGCTCGTCGGCAGCTCATCGCAGCACGCACCGGCCGCAGCGCCCGGGGAAGCCGAGATCCGGAGTGCCGTGGCGTCCATTCCGGTCAAGCGGCTGCGTCAGGCGGGCGTGCTGGAGCTGTTGCTCGCCTTGGCAAATGAAGCCGACCGTAGCGGTCAGTCTCCGGCCGGGGAAGCGAACCCGGAGAAGGACATCGCGGACATGGACCTCGACGACCTGGTCAATGCGGCGTTCCTGAACGACGACGAGTAGGCGATGAGCGCGGAAAACCTCAGTAAACCAGCGCGAATAGCGGTCACCGGGGCCAGCGGAGTGCTCGGGCGGGGTCTCGTCGCCAAACTGGTGAGCCAGGGCCACGAGGTTACCGGGATCGCCCGTCATCGACCGGAAAGCTGGCCCAGTTCAGCCGACTTCGTTACCTCCGACATCCGCGATGCTGCCGCGGTCCGACGCGCCGTCGCCGGCGCACAGGTCGTCGTGCATTGCGCATGGGTAAGGGCTCCCAGCCCGGGCGACCGAATCGGGCGCCAGGTCAACTTGGAGGGCACGGCCAACGTGCTTGACGCGATGGCGAAGACCGGAAGCGGACGAATCGTTTTCGCATCGTCAGCGCATGCCTACGATTCGGTATCCACCCAGGGCCAGTGCAGGGCCAGCGTGGAACGGATGCTGGCGGACTCCGGCGCACCGTGGGTAGCCATCCGCTGTGCCCTTCTGCTGGGCCGCGGAGTGGATAACTGGGTGCGCCGGGTGCTGGCGCTGCCAGGGTTTCCCGACGGGACGGCCGACCGCCGGGTGCAAGTGGTCCACACCGACGATGCGATTAAATTCTTCATCCGCGCGATCCTGGACGCCGGAATCGACAGCGGCGCCGTCGACCTCGCCGCGCCGGGCGCGCTGACCCTAAGACAGATCGCTGCCGCGCTCAACCGGCCAGTCGTTCCGGGGCTGGCAGCGCTTCGCGGACGGCTGCGCGCACTGGCCGAACTCGAATCCCTGTGCAATGTGCCCTCGATGGACGCCTCGCGGTTGCACGAGGCGTGGGCATTGCGGCCGGCGTGGAACGCCGAGGAATGTCTCGAGGACTTCGCTCTGGCAGTGCGCGGGCGGGTCACCCTGGGTAAGCGGGTGGTCGCACTGCCCTGGCGGTTGGCCAATATCCAAAATCTGCCTGCCGTCGATGCCCCCGCCGCCGACGGGACGGTTCCCAGATTTGCTGGGCCGCAGGGGGATAACGGCGAGTTCGACACCCCAATAGACCCGCGCTTCCCGACCTTCCTGGCCACCAACTTATCCGAGGCCTTGCCCGGGCCGTTCTCGCCGTCGTCAGCGTCGGTGACGGTACGCGGTTTGCGCGCGGCCGGCGTGGCCATCGCCGAGCGGCTGCGCCCCGGCGGGATGGTTCAGCGCGAAATCGCCAGGCGAACGGTCGCGGTCTTCGCCCACCGGCTTTACGGGGCGATTACCTCGGCTCACTTCATGGCCGAAACGGTTCCGTTCGCCAAGCCCGCGATGATCGTCAGCAACAGCGGGTTTTTCGGTCCCAGCATGGCGTCGCTCCCGATCTTCGGTGAGCAGCGCCCGCCGTCGCACGGCCGCGTGCGCAGGCAGTTGCGCACCGTCCGCAACATCGGCGTCTTCGGCGTCAACCTGGTGGGTCTGAGCGCCGGCTCACCGCTGGACACCCACGACTTCACCGCCGACATCGATCGGCTGGAGCGCCTGGCCGGGGACGACTTCACCAAACTAGACGATAGCCGGCTGCTAGCTTTGATCTCGTTGGCTCGCGACCATGTGGTGCACGGGTGGGTGCTGGCCGGCGCGGGGTCGTTCATGCTGTGCGCCGCATTCAACGTGTTGTTGCGTGCCCTGTGCGGGCGAGACGCCGCGACGCGAGCCGGGCCGGATCTGGTCAGTGCGCGTTCGGTCGAGGCGGTACAACGTTTGGTCGTTGCCGCACAAGGTGACCCGAACGTCATTCGCCTGCTGGCCGAACCGGGCGAGCGCCTTGACAAGTTGGCCGTCGATGCGCCGGAATTTCACGCCGCGGTGACGGCGGAGCTGGCGCTGATCGGCCACCGCGGCCCGGCGGAGGTCGAGATGCTGTCGACCAGCTACGCTGACGACCCCGAACTGCTGGTCCGGATGGTCGCCAAGGCCTTGCATGCTTCGCCCGCGCCGCAACCGCAGTATGCAAAAATTCCGTTGCACGCCAAGCCGATTGCCGTCGTTTCCGCGCGTCAACTGCGCGATCGGGAAGTGCGCCGCGACAAAATGGTGCGCGCCATCTGGGTGCTGCGGGGTCTGCTGCGTGAATACGGACGACGACTGACCGATGCCGGTGTCTTCGACAGTCCCGACGACGTCTTCTACCTTCTGGTCGACGAACTTGACGGGGTGCGCACGGATGCCGGAAACCTGGTGGCCCGACGCCGAGCCGAACAGCGCAGGTTGGCTGCTGTAGTCCCCCCCACGGTGTTCAGCGGCAGCTGGCGGCCGGTGACCGTGTCGACTGCGGCGCTGGCCGACGGGGACACCCTGCGCGGCGTCGGCGTCTGCGGCGGACGGGTGCGGGGCCGCGTGCGCATCGTACGGCCGGACACGATCGACGACCTGCAACCCGGCGAGATCCTGGTCGCCGAGGTCACCGACGTCGGCTACACCGCCGCCTTTTGCTATGCCGCGGCCGTCGTTACGGAGCTCGGCGGACCGATGTCCCACGCCGCAGTAGTGGCCCGCGAATTCGGCTTCCCTTGCGTGGTCGACGTCCAGGGTGCCACCCGAAAGTTGCAGCCAGGAGCGCTCATCGAGGTCGACGGGACGACGGGTGAAATCCGCGTGCTCGAACTGGCCGCCTAACCTGCCCGATCGTTAGGCGCAAGCGGCAAGGGTCAGAACTGCGTGGGCATACTCGTCGGTCCGCTTATGCCGCTACGAAAACCCGGTGCTTTTCGGTGCCGACATCACGGTGTCCCTTCGAGTATCCGCAGCGGTAGCCGGGGCAATGTGCAGGTAGGGGATGGCCAGGTGATCTCGGGCCGGTATCCGGGCGCAAGTTCGAAATGGGGAATGCGGCTAAGCCATTCGGTCACGACGACATTCATTTCCATCCGAGCCAGGTGCGAACCCACGCAGCGGTGTGGACCACCACCGAAGCCCCAGTGCTTGTGCACCTTGCCATCCATCACCAGGTCATCACCGGATATTTCGTCGCTACCGTCCCGGTTGATCGCGCCGAGGCAGAGCCGCACCCGAGAGCCCGCGGGCAACGTGATGCCGGCGATGGTGACGGCCGCGGTCGTCACCCGCGGTACGACGGGAGCGGATGATTCCAGTCGGACGATCTCCTCGACGAAAACGCCGATTTCGTGGGGTTGTGCACGCAGCCTTCTGCGTAGATCGGGGCGGCGTGATAGTTCGAGCATTGCCGCCCCGATAGCCGACGTGACGGTGTCCAGTCCCGCTAGAACGAAAAAGAAACACATTCCAAGGGCTTCGTCGTCGTTGAGCGCATCCGGGCCGGCAAGTACCTGAGAAAGGACGTCGTCGCCCGGGCACTGCCGGTGTGCAGCGACGGCCTGGGCGAGGTAAGCGAACAGCTCGAGCGCCGGTGTCAGATTAGGGGTTTCGGCGGCGGCGTTCGGGATGCTCAGTTCGATGATGGCGTCTTTCCACCTGATGAGCCGCTCGCGATCCTGCAGCGGCAGACCGAACAGCGTCAGAAAGACCTGCGACGGATACGGTGTGGCAAGGTCGGCCATCACCTCGCATTCGTCGCGTCCAGCGATCGAGTCGATGATGTCGATCGCTTGGGTCTGAATCGACGGCAGTATCGCGGCCAGTGCGTGTGGACTGAAGAACGGCTGCAGGATTTTCCGAAATCGGGTGTGCTCCGGAGGGTCAAACGCAGCCGGCACCAGCGGCAGCGGGCTGCCCACCACCTCGAAAGCCTTCTTGGAAGAGAATACGTTCGGGTTACGCAGTGCCATAAGGACATCCGCTCGACGAGTCAGGGCGTACCAGCCGTCACTCAATACCACCGGGCCGGCGTCTCGCAACTCGGCCCAGCCGGCGCCACGATCGTGGGACATCGGCAGATCTGCCAAGTTGAGCTCCGGAATTTCGCGGGCGTCATGGGTCCCGGCCATGCCGTGCTCCTTAGGTCAGGGGAAGAGATCTGTGATCAGCTTTGCCATGTGTCTCCCTGGCTGCAGTGACGATTTGCTCAATTCGGTTGGTAGGGCTTCAGAGCAACGCCGATCTGGGCCGCACCGATGGGCCCGGCGGGTAGCTCGCCGGGGTCGGGGATCATCGTCGCCGTACGCGTGTCGGTGATCGTCGAGAGGTTGTCTCGGACCTTCTCGATGGTGAGGTCAGTGTCGGTGTATCCGGCAGTCTGGCCGAAAACGCGTAGGCCGACGTTGCCGGCGCCCGCTTCGAGGTTGGCTCCCGAGAGCTCGCAGTCCTCATGAGCCAGATAAGCGACGGCGGGCGACACCAGGCTGGTGGGGAAATGCGCTTCCATCAACGAGGTGAAAGGCGAAGTCTCGTTGAAGTGGCGGATAGCGGTGGTGTTGGCGGCGGGTCCCAACGCATTGACTTTGATACCGAATGCGGCGCCTTCGACGGCGAGCCCGCGTGTCAATCCGAAGATGCCGCTCTTGGCCGCACCGTAGATGGACAGGTGTTCGATCCCGAACATCGCACCTGACGTGGTGTTCACAATCCGTCCATACCCCGCCTCACGCATGTGAGGCCACGCGGCTCGGCACATCCACACGGCGCCCATCAGGTGCACGTCAACGATCTTGCGGATGTCGGCACTGGAAATCTCGTCGAAATGGGCCATGAAGCAGACCCCGGCATTGTTCACCACGATATCGAGCTGTCCCCACGTGTCCAGTGCCGTCGCTACTACACTGCGGGCGCCTTCTTCCTCGGCAACGCTGTGCTGATCGGGAACCGCCTCGCCACCGGCGTCGCGGATCTCTTCGACGACCTGCTCCGCGTTCGCCCGCATGGTTCCTCGCCCATCGGGGCCCACGCCAAGGTCATTGACCACCACTTTGGCTCCCCGCTCGGCGAGCAGAGTGGCGTGGGACCGGCCCAGGCTTGGGGCCTGGCCGCCCGCCCCGGTAACGATGGCAACCCGGCCGTCGAACCGAAGTTCCCTCATGGCAATCCCTTTCGTGGCTTCTCAGGGCAGGTTGGTCGACAGGAATGTCAGGGGCAAGCCAAACACCGATAAGTCGATTTCCTCGAGATAGTTGCCCTCGCCCTCGAAGCCTTGCCGGAAGCGTGTGGTCGAACCGTAACGCTCGGCAATCTCCTCTGCCTGCGATGCTCCGGGAACCTGCACCACCACCGTGAAAACGCCATCACCATGACTCGCCAGGAATTCCGTCACCGAAGCAGCCACCGTAGCGGTGGATCCCGGGTTCGGACTGATCAGCTCGATGCCTCGATTCCAATCCAGGAGCACCCGGATCCCGAGTTCGTCCAAATTGATGTCCTCGAAGCGGAAGCCCAGTTCTGTAAAGAGCTGTCCCACAGCTTCATGTCGCTCACGTGCGACCGCGAAGACTACGTGATGCAACCGTGACCATGAATCATTCATCCGTGACCTTCTCGGCGGCCGAACTCTATGGAAAGACTTATCGGCCCGCTCATGCCAAGCATCGGCTTCCACGGTGCCGGTCCGACCCGGCGGGCGTCAGGCAGCCGGTTTGCCAGGATCCTGAGTCCTTCGGCCAGCTCCAGCCTGGCGAGGTTCGCGCCGAGGCAATAGTGCACGCCGCCGCCGAATGTGAGCACCGCCGGCGCCCCCTTGCGGGTGATGTCGAAGCGGTCGGGATCCTGGTAGATGCCGGGATCGCGATTGGCTGCAAAAGTATTCACAAAAATGTAGGTGCCGCCGGGGAATCTGTATCCGCTCAACTCGACGTCGTCGTTCACGGTGCGGACCGTGTTGCACACGGCGGGCGAGTGGCGCATGCTCTCCTCGACCGCAGGCATGGCGAGCTCGGGGTGCTCGTGTAGCACCGCCCACTGCTCCGGATGATCGAGGAGTACCTGCAGGGAAGCGGCCAGCTGATTGCGAGTGGTATCCGTTCCGGCAAGCAACAATCCGGCCACCGTCATACGAAGCTCGTCGGCATTGAGCCGGTCGCCTCGAAAAGTCGGGTCCTCGGCGCGGATGAGATCAGAGAGCAAGTCGTCGGTCAGGCGGTGTCGTCGTTCGGCGACCATCCCATCGACGTAGGCGTCGAGCTCGGCCCATCCGCGAAGGATCGCGGGCATTTCGTGGGCGAGATTGACTGAGAAGTTCACCATTTTGAAGATGGCTTCTGCCCATCGTGAAAACTGTGCCCAGCTTCCACGTGGCGCACCGAGCAAAGCGCAGATGATCGGGATCGGATAGTGGCTGGCAATATCAGTGACAATGTCGCAGCGGCCGGCGGCGGCGACGCCATCGACCAGTTCGTTGACCACTTCGCCAATGATGTCGTGCAGACGCGCGGTAGCCCGCGGTGTGAATGCCCTCGATACCAGGCTGCGCAGCCGATGATGTTCGGCGCCTTCGGCGCAGATGATGCTGCCGACGACTCTGTCCCAGAGCGGACCTGAGGTCACGCCTTGCGCGGCCAGATGAAGACCCGGGGGAATCACGAATCGGGTGTCGCGCAGAACACTGCGGGCGAGGTCGTAAGAGAGGACTTCGGGGCCGAACGGGCCGATGGCGACCGGGCCCTGTCGCTGCGCTTCCCGGATACGGGCGCAGACCTCGTGCGGCGATTCGGTGATGTCATATTCGAGCGGCGGAAGTCCCGCCTCAAAGACACTGGGTGCACCGGTGGCGGTCACTACCTCGATCTCCTTTCAGCGTCGTGCCAGCACTCCCCGCGGAAGGAGCAGCGGAAGGTC
>NZ_DATJYB010000061.1:0-8072 GCF_035499775.1 Mycobacterium sp.
GAGCTGCTGGAAAAGGAAACCCTGCACCGCCCCGAGCTGGAGGCGATCTTCGGCGACGTCGAAAAGCGGCCCCGGCTCACGATGTTCGACGACTTCGGCGGCCGTATCCCGTCGGACAAGCCGCCGATCAAGACGCCCGGCGAGCTGGCCATCGAGCGCGGCGAGCCGTGGCCACCGCCGGTCCCCGAGCCGGCCTTCAAGGCGGCCATCGCGCGCGCCAGCGAAGCTGCTGAGGCGCAGGTCGCGCAGTCGGGCGCCTCGGATGGAGGAGCCAGCGGCCGCGGTGCCAACGGTTCACCCGCCGGCTACGGCCAGGGCGGCCAAGGGGTGCCGCCCACCGGCCCGACCCAGCCCGACTACGGCGCCCCGGCGGGATGGCATGCGCCAGGATGGCCGCCGCAGCAGCCGCCGCGGGGCTGGTATCCGCCCGCGCCGCCCCCACCGCAATGGCAGCCGGCGCCCAGCTACCCGGGCCAGGCCCAACCGTCGTACTCGCCCTATCCGCCCCCGGATCAGCCCGCGCCGGAGTCGAAGGATGCCGAAAAGTCCTCTGGCCAAGACGAGGACGTGAGCCGGTCCAACCCGCCGGCCCACGGCTGACCACAGAGGAGATTCGATGGCCCTGCCGGATTCCCGTCCCGCGCCTGGCCGCATACGGGTGTTCGACCAGTCACGTGCCGAGGCCGCGATCCGCGAGTTATTGTTCGCGATCGGCGAAGACCCGGATCGAAACGGCTTGCAGGACACCCCGGCCCGCGTCGCGCGTGCCTACCGCGAGATGTTCGCCGGGCTCTACACCGATCCCGACAGCGTCTTGAACACGATGTTCGACGAGGACCACGACGAGATGGTGATCGTCAAGGAAATCCCGCTGTACTCCACCTGCGAACACCACCTGGTGTCGTTCCACGGGGTGGCCCATGTCGGCTACATCCCGGGCAATGACGGCAGGGTGACGGGACTGTCGAAGATCGCCCGGCTGGTGGACCTGTACGCCAAGCGGCCGCAGGTGCAGGAGCGACTCACCAGCCAGATCGCCGATGCGCTGGTGAAGAAGCTCGATCCGCGCGGGGTGATCGTCGTGATCGAGGCCGAGCACCTGTGCATGGCGATGCGCGGCGTGCGCAAGCCCGGCGCCGTCACCACGACGTCGGCCGTGCGCGGTCAGTTCAAAACCAGCGCCGCGTCTCGAGCCGAAGCGCTCGACCTCATCCTGCGGAAGTGAGTCGGCGCGCCTGTGCAGGTTATGGGTGTCCTGAACGTCACTGACGACTCGTTCTCAGACGGCGGGCGTTATCTGGATGCCGGCGACGCCGTTGCGCACGGCATGGCATTGGCCGCGCAAGGCGCGGGGATCGTCGACGTCGGAGGCGAGTCCACCCGGCCCGGTGCTACCCGGATCGACCCGCGGGTTGAGGCGAGCCGTGTGGTGCCTGTAGTCAAAGAGCTTGCAGCACAAGGTATTACCGTCAGCATCGACACCATGCACGCGGACGTGGCGCGAGCCGCGCTACAGAGCGGCGCACTGATGGTCAACGACGTGTCCGGTGGACGGGCCGATCCCGCGATGGCGCCGCTGGTGGCCGAAGCCGGCGTGCGATGGGTGTTGATGCACTGGCGGCGGGTGTCGGCCGACCGTCCGCATGAGGTTCCCGACTACCGCGACGTGGTGGGCGAGGTGCGTGACGAGCTGCTCGCCACTGTCGACGACGCCGTCGCCGCGGGTGTGGATCCGGCACAGCTGATCGTCGACCCCGGGCTGGGATTCGCCAAGACGGGACAACACAATTGGGCGCTGCTGCATGCATTGCCAGAATTGGTGGCCACCGGTATCCCGGTGCTGCTGGGTGCGTCGCGCAAACGGTTCCTTGGTACCTTGTTGGCCGGGCCCGATGGGTCGGCGCGCCCGGCTGACGGGCGTGAGACGGCGACCGCAGTGATTTCGGCACTGGCCGCCCTGCACGGGGCCTGGGGTGTGCGGGTGCACGACGTACAGGCCACGGTCGACGCCCTCAAGGTCGTCGGTGCCTGGGAGCAGAGAAGCGATGGCTGACCGAATCGAATTGCGCGGCTTGACAGTTCATGGCCAGCACGGAGTGTTCGAGCACGAACGCGCGAGCGGGCAGGACTTTGTCGTCGACGTAACCGTGTGGATCGACCTGGCCGACGCCGCCGCGAGCGACGACCTGGCCCACACCTACGACTACGGCGCGCTCGCGCAACTCGTCGCCGACGTCGTGGCCGGGCCCCCGCGCAACCTGATCGAAACGGTCGGGGGCGAGATCGCCGACCAGGTCATGGACGACCAGCGCGTGCATGCCGTCGAGGTGGTGGTGCACAAGCCGCAGGCCCCCATTGCGCAGCAGTTCGCCGACGTCGCCGTGGTGGTGCGCCGGTCGCGGCGCGGCGGACGCGGTTCGGTGATCCCGGCGGGCGGGGCCGTATGACGCGCGTGGTGCTGTCCATCGGTTCCAACCTGGGCGACCGGCTGACCCGGTTGCAGTCGGTCGTGGACGGGCTCCGGGAGGCGCAGGCGGCGGTACTGGCGGTGTCTCCGGTCTACGAGACGGACCCTTGGGGTGGCGTCGATCAGGGGCCGTTCCTCAATGCGGTGCTGATCGCCGACGACCCGGCGTGCGACGGGCAGGCCTGGCTGCGCCGGGCCCAGGAGTTCGAGCGGGCGGCGGGGCGGGTCCGCGGTCAGCGCTGGGGTCCGCGCAGCCTCGACGTCGACCTGATCGCCTGTTACCAGGCCGGTCCGGTGGAAGTGACCTCACGCGACAACAATCTGACGCTGCCGCACCCGCTGGCCCACCTGCGAGCTTTCGTCATGATCCCGTGGCTGGACATCGACCCGGACGCGCAACTGACGACCGCCGAGGGACCACGGCCCATCGCCCGGTTGCTGGGCGAGCTGAGCACAGCGGACCGGGAGGGCGTTCGGCCGACCGGACTGGCGCTGCGCTGATGGGACCGACCCGCAGGCGTGACCTGACCGCCGCGGTGGTCGGCGCTGCCGTGGTGGGCTACCTGTTGGTGATGCTGCTGTACCGGTGGTTTCCGCCGATCACGCTGTTGACGGGGTCCTCGCTGCTGGTGGTGGCCGTAGCCGAGGCGCTCTGGGCGCGCTACGTGCGGGCCAAGATCACCAGCGGCGAGATCGGCGACGGTCCTGGCTGGGTGCATCCGCTTTCGGTGGCACGCAGCGTGACGGTCGCCAAGGCGTCGGCGTGGATGGGCGCGCTGGTACTGGGCTGGTGGGTCGCGGTGCTGGTGTATTTGCTGCCACGTCGGTCGGTGCTGCGGGTCGCCGCCGACGACACTCCCGGCACGGTGCTGGCCGCCGTCAGCGCGCTGGCCCTGGTGATCGCCGCCCTGTGGTTGCAGCATTGCTGCAAATCGCCGCAGGATCCCACCGAGCACGGCGAGGGCGCGGAGAGCTGAGGCCGACTGCTCGACACGCTCGGGTGAGAATCGCCGGACGAGCGCGACACGCGGTTTGACCTCGTACAGGTACAGTCAGAGGCCATGACCGTTCTGTCCCGCGGCGCCCGGGCCCGGCGCGGCGGCCGCAGGCCGGGGTGGGTGCTCCTGACGGCGTTGCTGGTCCTCGCGATGGGGGCCAGTTCCGCTCTGGTCTTCACCAATCGGGTGGAACTCCTCAAGCTCGCTGTGATCCTGGCGCTGTGGGCCGCAGTCGCCGGTGCCTTTGTGTCGGTGCTCTACCGCCGTCAAAGCGACGCGGACCAATCTCGCGTGCGCGACCTGAAGCTGGTCTATGACCTGCAGCTGGACCGGGAGATCTCGGCGCGCCGCGAATACGAGTTGACCGTGGAGTCCCAGCTGCGCCGTGAGCTGGCCAGCGAGTTGCGTGCCCAGGCCGCCGACGACGTCGCAGCGCTGCGGGCCGAACTGGCCTCGTTGCGAACCAGCCTGGAGATCCTCTTCGACACCGACCTCGAGCATCGCCGGGCACTGGAGAAGCCGCAGACATTCGAGACCGAAACCACCCGCGGTTATGGCGACTGGACCCGCAACGGCGAGAGCCCACCCACCGACTGGGTGGCCAGCGACCGGGTGACGTCGGTGGTCCGCGACGACCACCCGAGCAACATGGCCGGCCGCCCCGACGAAGCGTCGATCATCGACGTACCCGAGGTAGGGGTACCGCCCGCCGACGGCGCACCAATGGCGCCGCCCCGGCCGGCACCGCCGCCGCGGGATCGCGTCAGGCTGCAGTACGAGGCCATGCCGCCGGTGCCCGAGCCGAGATTCGAGCCTCGCCAGCCACCGCCGCCGCCCCCACCACCGCCTCCGCCGCAACCCGAACCGCAATTGCAGCCGCCGGACTGGCAGCCGGTCGCCGCCGAGGGACAGTGGCTACCGCCCGGATCGCCCGGCGGCAACTGGGCCGGCGTCGACGGTGCCCCACCCGCCGCCCCGTCGGGCCGGCGGCGGCGTGCCCGGCATTCCGGTCCGGACGACCTCGCGGGCCCGGCGCCCGTGCCAGACGAGCCGATACCGCCGTACGCCGAATCGGGTCGCCGGGCGCGGTCGCGCCATTCGGCGGATTACCGCGACTTCGGCGTCGCGGGCCTGTCGGGCGCCGCGGGCCCGGTCGGCATGAACGAACCCGCGCCGGCCGCACCACCCCCACCGCCACCACCCCCTCCGCCCGGTCCGCCGCCCGCGCCGCCGCCGCCGCGACTGGCGCCGGCACCGCCTCCCGAGCCCGCCCCGAGGCATCGCGGCAGCGACCCGTGGGTGGACGGCGAGGACGAGGAATCCGCCCAGACCGGCGGTCAGTCGGTCGCCGACTTGTTCGCCCGACTACAGGTCGACCCGAGCGGCGGCGGCCGCCGCCGTCGGCGCAGCGGCTGAGCTGGGTCCTGGGCCAGTTTTCGACTACAGTCTTTCCTGACCGTCCGGTACCCCTTGGCTCGCCCGAATAAGGGGACTGGAACGTACCAAGAAATGTGTGAGGTCGCTGCGATGGTGCAGTTCGACGGTTTGCGTCCGGCTCGCCTGAAGGTGGGGATCATCTCGGCCGGCCGGGTGGGCACCGCGTTGGGTGTCGCGCTGGAGCGCGCCGACCATGTCGTCGTGGCGTGCAGCGCGATCTCCCAGGCGTCGCTGCTGCGGGCGCAGCGCCGGCTGCCGGATACCCCGGTGCTACCGCCGCCCGACGTCGCCGCCAGCGCTGAGCTGCTGCTTTTGGCGGTTCCCGACAGTGAACTCGCCGGTCTGGTGTCCGGCTTGGCCGCCACTTCGGCGGTGCGGCCGGGCACGATCGTCGCGCACACGTCGGGCGCCAACGGGGTGGGGATTCTCGCGCCGCTGACGCCTCGCTGCATACCGCTGGCCATTCACCCCGCAATGACGTTCACCGGCTCGGACGAGGACATCAGCCGATTGCCGGACACCTGCTTCGGGATCACCGCGGCCGACGACGTCGGGCACGCGATCGCGCAGTCGCTGGTGCTGGAGATGGGTGGGGAGCCGTTCTGTGTGCGCGAGGACGCACGTGTTCTTTATCACGCCGCGCTGGCCCATGCGAGCAACCACGTCGTGACAGTCCTGGCCGACGCGCTCGAGGCGTTACGGGCCGCCCTGCGCGGCAGTGAGTTGCTCGGTCAGCAAAGCGTCGACGACCAGCCGGGCGGCATCGCCGAACGCATCGTCGGGCCGCTGGCCCGGGCGGCGCTGGAGAACACCCTGCAACGCGGCCAGGCCGCGCTCACCGGTCCGGTGGCCCGCGGCGACGCTGCCGCGGTCGCCGGGCATTTGGCCGCGCTGGAGCGGGCCGACCCGGAACTGGCCCAGGCGTATCGGGTGAACGCCCTGCGCACCGCCCGGCGCGCTCATGCGCCCGGGGACGTCGTCGAGGTGCTCACCGCATGAAAACCACGTTCAAGCCCGGCGAGCTCAACGTCTACTCGGAGCCGCGCGATGTCACCGACGTGAGCCGCGCGCTGCGGCACACCGGCCGTCGGGTGATGCTGGTGCCCACCATGGGCGCGTTGCACGACGGGCACCTGTCGCTCGTCCGCGCCGCCAAACGGGTGCCCGGCTCGGTGGTCGTGGTGTCCATTTTCGTCAACCCGCTGCAGTTCGGCGCCGGCGAAGACCTCGACGCGTACCCCCGGACCCTCGACGCCGACCTGGCGATGCTTCGTGGCGAAGGCGTCGAGATGGTGTTCGCGCCGACGGCCGCGGCCATGTATCCCGACGGCCTGCGTACCACCGTGCAGCCCGGTCCGCTGGCCGCCGAACTGGAGGGCGGACCGCGGCCGACCCATTTCACCGGCGTGCTGACCGTCGTGCTGAAGCTGCTGCAGATCGTGCGTCCCGACCGGGTTTTCTTCGGCGAGAAGGACTACCAGCAGCTGGTGATGATTCGGCAGATGGTCACCGACCTGAACGTCGATGTCGCGGTGATCGGAGTGCCGACGATGCGGGAAGCCGACGGGCTGGCGATGTCGTCGCGCAACCGCTACCTCGACCCGGCGCAGCGGGAACTGGCCGGGGCGCTGTCAGCGGCGCTGCTGGCCGGCAGGACCGCCGCCCCGGCGGGCGCAGCGGCCGCGCTGGACGCGGCCCGTGCCGTGCTGGATGCGGTGCCCGCGGTGGTGGTCGACTACCTGGAACTGCGCGGCGCCGACCTCGGTCCGGCACCCGTCTGCGGAGTGGGCCGGCTGCTGGTCGCCGCCCGGCTGGGCACCACCCGACTCCTGGACAACATCGCTTTGGAAATCGGAGCAATCGAAGACGCCAGAACAATCGCCGGCACCGTCGGGCCGGACGAATATGCCGAATCACCTGGGAGAAACTGATGTTACGAACAATGCTGAAGTCGAAGATCCACCGCGCCACCGTCACGCAGGCCGACCTGCACTACGTCGGTTCGGTCACGATCGACGCGGACTTGATGGACGCCGCGGATCTGCTCGAGGGCGAACAGGTGACCATCGTCGACATCGACAACGGAGCCCGGCTCGTCACCTACGCGATCACCGGCGAACGCGGCAGCGGTGTGATCGGAATCAATGGTGCTGCAGCGCATCTCGTCCACCCTGGTGATCTGGTGATCCTGATCGCCTACGGAACCATGGAGGATGCCGAGGCGCGCGTCTATCAGCCGCGGATCGTGTTCGTCGACGCCCACAACAAGCAGGCGGACCTCGGCCACGACCCGGCTTTCGTGCCGCCTGACGCTTCCGAGCTGCTCGACCCTCGGATCGGTGTGCGGTAGCCGTGCTGCTGGCGATCGACGTCCGCAACACCCACACCGTCGTCGGGCTGCTGAGTGGTTCCAAAGAGCACGCGAAGGTCCTGCAGCAGTGGCGGATACGCACCGAATCCGAGGTCACCGCTGACGAATTGGCGCTGACCATCGACGGGCTGATCGGCGACGACTCCGAGCGGCTCACCGGCGCTACAGCGTTGTCGACGGTCCCGTCGGTGCTGCACGAGGTGCGGGTCATGCTCGACCAGTACTGGCCGTCGGTGCCGCATGTGCTGATCGAGCCCGGCGTGCGTACCGGAATTCCGCTGCTGGTCGACAATCCGAAAGAAGTGGGCGCCGACCGGATTGTGAACTGCCTCGCCGCATACGACCGGTTCAACAAGGCCGCCATTGTCGTCGACTTCGGATCGTCGATCTGCGTGGACGTGGTTTCGGCCAAAGGCGAATTTCTCGGCGGCGCGATCGCGCCCGGGGTCCAGGTGTCGTCGGACGCTGCAGCGGCCCGCTCTGCAGCGCTGCGCCGCGTCGAATTGGCCCGCCCTCGTTCGGTGGTCGGCAAGAACACCGTCGAATGCATGCAGGCGGGCGCGGTATTCGGGTTCGCCGGGCTGGTGGACGGCTTGGTCGGCCGCATCCGCGAGGACGTGGACGGCTTTTCCGGTGAGCTCGGCGACAAAGTCGCGGTCGTGGCAACCGGACACACCGCGCCGTTGCTGCTGCCCGAATTGCATACCGTCGATCACTACGACCAACACTTGACCCTGCACGGCCTGCGCCTGGTGTTCGAGCGCAACAGGGACGCCCAGCGCGGCCGGCTGAAGACGGC
>NZ_DATJYB010000062.1:0-4516 GCF_035499775.1 Mycobacterium sp.
TCGACGTCGTTGACCACCGCCACCGCGATGTCCATGGACAGGTATTCGCGGCGCAGGTGGTCCTCGTCCGGATCGAGGTGCACGGTGACGCCGGCGTCTTGCAGCGCGCCCAGCAACCTGGGCATCGCTTGCCCGGCGATCTCGGCGTCGACCAGCAGTGTCTCGGCGGCGTTGCAGACACTGGGCCGCCGGGTTTTGGAGTTCAGCAGGATCCGCTCGGCCAGGTCCAGGTCGGCGGATTCGTGGACGTAGACGTGACAGTTGCCGACGCCGGTCTCGATGGTGGGCACCTGGGCCTCGCGGACCACCGCGTCGATCAGGCTCGCTCCGCCACGCGGGATCACCACGTCAACCAGACCGCGGGCCTGGATCAGATGGGTGACCGTGGACCGGTCCGCAGAGGACAGCAGCTGAACCGCGTCGGCGGGCAAATCCTCGCTGTCCAGCGAGGCACGCAACACCTCGACGAGCGCCTGGTTCGACTTGGCCGCCGACGAACTCCCGCGCAGCAGCACCGCATTACCGGACTTGAGCGCCAACCCGAAAGCGTCGACCGTGACGTTGGGGCGGCCCTCATAGATCATGCCGACCACGCCGAGCGGAACCCGCTGCTGGCGCAACTGCAGGCCGTTGGGCAGCGTGTAACCGCGCAGCACCTCTCCGACCGGGTCGGGAAGCCCGGCGACCTGGCGCAGGCCGGCGGCGATTCCGTCGATGCGCTGCGGGTTCAACGCCAACCGGTCCAGCATCGCGGTCGGTGTGTCGGCGGCCCGGGCGGCGTCCAAGTCTTCGGCGTTGGCCGCCAGGATCCGCTCGGTGTTGGCCAAAATCGCCTCGGCCGCAGCCTTCAGCGCGTGATCCTTGGCGACCGTCGGCAGCAGCGCCAGGGCGCGGGACGCGATCCGGGCCCGGCGCGCGGCGTCGTGGACGTCCTGACGCAAGTCGGGTTGCTGCTGGGCCGCTCCGCTCCGGGAGGGGGCGTGCACACTCATTGATCCAGGGTAACGGGCTAGGTGCGGCCGCTGGTAAGGCCCCGTCGGCGCCGACGTGATTACGGGCTGACAGACGCCGCCGTGAGCGATCGGCCGGCGCTCTCGATGGCGGATTTGACGGTGTCGATTCCGCTGCCGCCATCGCAGGGGATGACGACTCCGGTTATATAGCTGCCGGCTGACGAGGACAGGAACATGGCCAGATTGGCGATGTCCTCGGTGGTGCCGAGACGGCCGAGCGGGACGCTCGCGCTGGCGCTGGACCCGTCGGGATCGGTTGCGGGCGTCAGGCGCTCGAGTCCTTCGGTGCCTTCGATCGGGCCTGGCGCAATGGCATTGACACGGACGCCCTTGGCTCCCCATTCGAGGGACAGCACCCGGGTGAGTTGGTCCACTCCGGCTTTGGCAGCGCAGACGTGGGCCTGATAGCGCATCGGAATGACGGCTTGTGGGGCGGTGATATTGACCACCGACGCTCCGTCGCGCAGGTGCTCGAAGCCCGCACGCAGCACGTTGAACGTGCCGTTCAGGTCGATGTCGACGACAACCTTGAATCCGTTGGGCGACAGTGCGTTTGCTTCGGCCAGGAAGTTGCCCGCGGCACCGGAGATCAGCACGTCGAGCGGTCCGTGGTCCTGGGTAAAGGCCGCAAAAGCGTTCGTCACCGAATCGAAGTCGCGGACGTCGGCCACATATCCGTGGGCCCGGTCGGTCAGAGCGCTCAGGCGCTGCACCGCCGCGTCCACATTTGCTTGTTTGCGGCTGACGACCGCAACCCTTGCCCCGGCACGCGCGAAACTCTCGGCGATGCCGAGGTTTATCCCCGTGGTGCCGCCAAAGACCATGACGTTGCGGTCGGTGAAGTCGAATCGGATGTCCACGGGATGGCCTCTCTGGCGGGGTGTCGAAGTTGTGACGGTCCTCTGATAGTGGACCCGATCCGGCTCGACGACGATGTTGCGGGAACCAAAACCTAGCCCGCCGAAACTGTTCCCCAGGACAATCAGGACCTTGTTCGCGGGAACAAGAACTCAGGCTCGACTACCTGCCAAACGCCGCATTGACTACCTATACTTCATCCCGTGCAACAAACCGAGCGTGAGAAGGGTAGCGACTTTACCGACCAAGTGCTGCGCCAGGTCACCGCGCTCGGCGCCGCACTGCTGGGCGAAGTCGACGACCTCGCGGTGGAAGCAACGCGCCGCATCCAGGCGGCCGACCCGATCTACCGGCAGGGGTTGGTAACCACCGAGCAACTGCAGCAGACCCTGGCCGCAACCATCAGCTACGTCTACGGCCAACTCGGGCGTCGTCCGCGACGACCGTCACCGGAGTCGTTCGGGGACGGTCGCACACGCGCTCGCGCCGGCGTCCCGTTGACCGCGGTCATGACGGCCTACCGCGTTGGCGGCCAATATATGTGGGAACGTCTCGCAGCCGCCGCGACGGAAGCCGCAGTGAGCGGTGCGGTTATTGTCGCCGCCGCCACCGAGATGTGGCTGGTGCTGGACACTTTCACCACCGACATGGCCAACGGATACCGGGAGGAAATCACCGCCAAGGCGATCGTCGAAGAGCAGCGGCGCTCGACCCTGGTCGAGGCGATCCTGCAGGGACAGCTCACCGACACCAGTTTGTTTGAGGCAGCCGACATTCTGCGGTTGCCACCGCAGGGCCCGTTCGTCGTGATCGCCGCCACGCTTGCCGAGCCGGCGCGCTCGACTCGACCGCAGATCGCGAATCGCCTTCGCCACCAGGGAATCTCATCTGCCTGGGGGATGACCTATGACACCGAGGTCGGCATCGCCGCGCTGCGCAACCCGAGCCGTGACATGACGGCGGTCACCGCAGCACTGCAGGAGACCGGCAGTGGCCGGGTCGGGGTCAGTTCGCCGTACGACTCTCTTATCGACAGTCCGCCGGCCCTGCGGCTGGCGCGAATCGCGATGCGCGCCAGCACCGCCGAGCGGCCGGTGACGGTTTTCGAGCGCGACCCGCTGTTGATCGCGGCCGTGGCCACGCCCGACATCATGCGCCGTCTCGCCGACATCACCCTGGCCGGACTGAGCGATCTTCCGCCGGCCTACAAAAGGCAGCTGCTGGAAACGTTCGGGGCCTGGCTGAACAACGGCGGCTCGGCTAGCAGGGCGGCCGCCGAGCTGTATTGCCACGCCAACACCGTTCGGTACCGCCTCAGGCGACTCGCCGAGTACACCGGGCGCAGCCTGGATGACCCGCGCTGGATCGCTGAGCTGGGGCTGGCCTACCAGATCGAGCTGGCCGACGAGGTCAACGCCGTCTGACGACCCGAGTGTCAGGCGAAGCGCTGGATGAATTGCAGTGCGATGTCGGCGACTTCGCGCCAACCGTGGTCGATGGTAAGCGCGTGTCCGCGGTCTGCAACCTCGACGAACTCGGTGACCCCGGGGTTGCGCTGCTGGCGTTTGAACGCGGCCTCGGAGATCGCCCGCGGCACCGTGTTTGTCCTTCTCCCCCGAGAGGATCAACAGCGGTCCCCTATCGGACCTTTCGGTGTCGACTTTGGCCTCGGTCCATGGGTTGAAATTGGCTGTGGCCGCCTGAAATAACGGCACGCCGGACGCCGGCACCGCGAACGTCTCATACAACTGCTTAGCTTCGTCCTCGTCGACGGCGTTGGCGAAGGCGAATCGGAATTGGTCGTAAGTCAACGGCACCGCGCGGTGCCGGTTCGCCGGGTTTGCCAGGACCGGCTTCGCCGCCTTCAGCGACGAGAAGGGCAGCGGCAGCACGCCCCGAAACGGCGCGCCGTCGATCGCGACGGTGGCCGCGGACAATCCACGCCCGGCAACGATTTGGGCCAGCAGCCCGCCGAACGAGTGGCCGATCACCGCGGGCTTGCGGGTGAGCTCGGCGATGACCGCCGAGTAGTGATCAGCAACCTGCCCAACGGTTTTGCCGGCGAACACGCCGGGATCCTGGTGGGCTTCCTCGACAGTGCACGGATCGTCGGGCCAACCCGCGGTGACCGGGGCGTAGCCGGCTTCGGCGAACACGGCCGCCCACCGGTCCCAACTGCTGGCCAATAGCCACAGGCCGTGGATGAACACAACCGGGGTCCGGCCGGAGCCGTTGGCCTGGTGAATTTCTTCGAGGGTGTGCTGGTCGATGCTGGATGCAGGTGTCGACATCAGTGGCTCTCCAAGGGATTTTGACGGCGATCAAAGGGGTGCTCTGAGCCTGCAACGACCACACCAACCGGTCACTGTCCCGGGTCACACAATTGGGGGCACCAAAGTTGTGGCCGGGGCCAAATTCGGCCTGCTCAGATCCCAGCCTTACCCGACCGGCTCGCGCTGGGCCACCTGCCGCACCTTGGTTCGACGCTCGTCAAGGATGTGGCCAAAGTCCTGTAGGAGCAACGGTTCACGTGTCACCAGATGCTCGATATGCTCGCGGTCGATCTCCAGCGCCGTGACCTCCTCAAGGGCGTACGCGCTCGCCAGGTTCGGTTGCCTGGTCAATGCGGTCAGCCCCAGAAACGC
>NZ_DATJYB010000063.1:0-74540 GCF_035499775.1 Mycobacterium sp.
TGGCGGCCCGCGCCGTCCCCGCCGCACAGATGTCCGACCACAACGCCAACTACGTCGGCGGGGACATCAGCGTGGGCGGCAACTCGACCTGGCGCGCGATTGCCGGCCCTACCCCGCGCGTGAACCCTTGGAGCACACCGATTCCCAGGGTGTACCTGTGCTCGGCAGCCACCCCGCCGGGCGCGGGTGTACACGGCATGGCCGGTTACTACGCCGCTCGAGCTTTGTTGCGCCGTGAATTCGGCATCTCCGATATGCCTAAGCTCAGCCCGTGACGAAACTTGCGATCATCTACTACTCCGCCACCGGCCACGGCACCTCGATGGCGAAACGCGTCGCTGCGGCGGCCGAGGCGGCCGGCGCAGAGGTCCGGGTGCGGCACGTCGCCGAGACGCTCGACCCGGAATCGTTCGCTAAGAATCCCGCATGGACGGCGAACTACGAAGCCACCAAGGACCTGCCCACCGCCACCGGCGACGACATCATCTGGGCCGACGCGGTGATCTTCGGATCGCCCACCCGATTCGGCTCTCCCGCAGCGCAATTGCGCGCCTTCCTGGACTCGCTGGGCGGGCTGTGGGCCGAAGGCAAGCTTGCGGACAAGGTGTATGCGGGGTACACATCCTCCAACACCTTGCATGGCGGTCAGGAGACGACGCTGGTCGCGCTCTACCTCACGCTGATGCACTTCGGCGGCATCATCGTGCCGCCGGGATACACCGATCCGTGCAAGTTCGTCGACGGCAACCCGTACGGGGTGAGCCTGGTGTCCACCCACGACAACATCACCGAGTTCGACGACGTGACCGGCACGGCGCTGGACCACCTGGCCCGCCGCGTGGTCGAGGTGGCCGGCCGGCTGGCGTCTTAGCTGCTCCGCCGAACGTGCTCTGAGGGCGAAAAAATCGCGAAAATCCCGCCCTCAGAGCACGTTCGGCGCACGCCGACGAGGCTAGGCCGTCTCGGTGATCGGGCGGTCCACCCAGCTCATCAGGTCGCGCAGCTTCTTGCCGGTGACCTCGATGGGATGCTCGGCGTTCTCCTTGCGCAGATCCTCGAGCTGCTTGTTGCCGCCCTCGATGTTGGCGACCAGCTTCTGGACGAAGGTGCCGTCCTGGATCTCCCGAAGGATGTCGCGCATCCGCTGCTTGGTGTCGGCGTCGATGACCCGCGGACCCGACAGGTACCCGCCGAATTCCGCGGTGTCGGAGACCGAGTAGTTCATCCGCGCGATGCCGCCCTCGTACATCAGGTCGACGATCAGCTTGAGCTCGTGCAGCACCTCGAAGTAAGCCATCTCCGGCGGGTAGCCCGCCTCGACCATCACGTCGAAACCGGTCTTGACCAATTCCTCTGTGCCACCACACAACACGGCCTGCTCACCGAACAGGTCGGTCTCGGTCTCGTCCTTGAACGTGGTCTTGATGACGCCGGCGCGGGTGCCGCCGATGGCCTTGGCGTAGGACAGCGCAAGCGCCTCACCGCTGCCGGTCGGGTCCTGGTCGACCGCGATGAGACACGGCACGCCCTTGCCGTCGACGAATTGCCGGCGCACCAGGTGACCGGGGCCCTTCGGGGCCACCATCGCGACGGTGACATCGGAGGGGGGCTTGATCAAGTCGAAGTGGATGTTCAGGCCGTGGCCGAAAAACAGTGCGTCACCGGCGTTCAGATTGGGCTCGATGTCGTTCTTGAAGATGTCGGCCTGCGCGGTATCGGGGGCCAGCAGCATGATCACGTCGGCCCACTTGGCGACCTCGGCGGGGGTGTCGACATCCAGGCCCTGCTCCTCGACCTTGGGCCGGGACTTCGAACCGTCTTTGAGGCCGACCTTCACCTGCACGCCAGAGTCGCGCAGGCTCAACGAGTGTGCGTGCCCTTGGCTGCCGTATCCGATCACCCCGACCTTGCGCCCCTGGATGATCGACAGGTCTGCATCGTCGTCGTAGAACATCTCTAGTGCCACTGCTGCATTTCTCCTTGTATCTGTTACTTTGCTGTGCCGATACCGCGGGGACCGCGGGACAACGACACCATTCCGGATTGGGCGATTTCGCGGATACCGAACGGTTCCAGCAGTCGCAGCAGCGCTTCGATCTTGCCGCGGTTGCCAGTTGCCTCGACGGTCAGCGATTCGGGCGATACATCAATGATGTTGGCGCGGAACAAATTAGCCGCCTCTACCACCTGACTGCGGGTACCGGCGTCGGCACGCACCTTGATCAGGGCCAACTCTCGGGACACCGAGCTCTCATCGTCCTGCTCGATGATCTTGATGACATTGATCAGCTTGTTGAGCTGTTTGGTGATCTGCTCGAGCGGAGTCTCCTCCGCGGAGACCACGATGGTCATCCGCGACATGTCCTTCTGCTCGGTGGCCCCCACCGCCAACGACTCGATGTTGAAACCGCGCCGCGAGAACAGCGCCGCGACCCGCGCGAGAACACCGGGCTTGTCTTCGACCAGCACCGACAGTGTGTGCGTTTTAGGCGCGTGATCGTGGCTCATCAGGCGTGGCCTTCGCTTTCGTCGTCGAACAGCGGGCGGATACCCCGGGCGGCCTGGATTTCGTCGTTGCTGGTTCCGGCGGCCACCATCGGCCACACTTGCGCGTCGGCGCCGACGATGAAGTCGATCACCACCGGCCGGTCGTTGATCGCGCGTGCCTGGTTGATGACGTCGACGACGTCTTCCTCACGCTCGCAACGCAATCCGACGCAACCCAGCGCCTCGGCCAGCTTCACGAAGTCCGGGATGCGGTGGGAGTGCGTGGCAAGGTCGGTCTGCGAGTAGCGCTCCTGATAGAACAGACTCTGCCACTGGCGCACCATGCCCAGGTTGCCGTTGTTGATCAGTGCCACCTTGATCGGCGCGCCCTCGATGGCGCAGGTGGCCAGCTCCTGGTTGGTCATCTGGAAGCAGCCGTCGCCGTCGATCGCCCAGACCTCGGCGTCCGGGCGGGCGATCTTGGCGCCCATGGCCGCCGGGATGGCGAACCCCATGGTGCCCAGCCCGCCGGAATTCAGCCAGGTGCGCGGCTTTTCGTACTTGATGAACTGCGCCGCCCACATCTGGTGCTGGCCGACGCCGGCGACATAGACGGCGTCCGGCCCGGCGATCTCACCCAGCTTCTCGATCACGTACTCCGGGCTCAGGCTGCCGTCGCTCTGCGGGCCGTAGCTCAGCGGATAGGTGGATCGAGTGTTATTCAGATACGCCCACCAATCGGTCATCTCGATCTTGCCCGGTGTCTCGTAGTGCTGCAGCATCGCAATGAGTTCGGTGATGACGGCCTTGACGTCGCCGACGATCGGCACGTCGGCATGCCGGTTCTTGCCGATCTCGGCCGGGTCGATATCGGCGTGGATGATCTTGGCCTCCGGCGCGAACGAGTCGAGCTTTCCGGTGACCCGGTCGTCGAAGCGGGTGCCCAGCGCGATCAGCAGGTCGCTGCGCTGCAGCGCCGCCACCGCGGCCACGGTGCCGTGCATGCCGGGCATGCCCAGGTTCTGCTGGTGGCTGTCCGGAAACGCACCGCGCGCCATCAGCGTGGTGACCACCGGGATGCCGGTCAGCTCGGCCAGTTCGCGCAGCTCCTCGGTCGCCTCGCCGCGGATCACGCCGCCGCCGACGTAGAGCACCGGTTTGCGGGCGGCCGCGATCAGCTTGGCGGCCTCCCGGACCTGCCGGCTGTGCGGTTTGGTGTTCGGCTTGTAGCCGGGCAGATCCATCCGCGGCGGCCAACTGAACGTGCACTGGCCCTGCAGCACGTCCTTGGGGATGTCGACGAGCACCGCGCCCGGGCGTCCGGAGGCCGCGATGTGGAAGGCCTCCGCCATGACCCGGGGAATCTCGTCGCCGGAGCGGACCAGGAAGTTGTGCTTGGTGATCGGCATGGTGATGCCCGAGATGTCGGCCTCCTGGAACGCATCCGTCCCGATCAGCCCACGCCCGACCTGGCCGGTGATCGCGACCACCGGTACCGAGTCCATCTGCGCGTCGGCCAGCGGGGTTACCAGATTGGTGGCGCCGGGCCCGGAGGTCGCCATGCAGACCCCGACCCTGCCGGTGGCGTGTGCGTAGCCGCTGGCGGCGTGGCCGGCGCCCTGCTCGTGGCGGACCAGCACGTGGCGGAGCTTCTGCGAGTCGAACAGCGGGTCGTATACGGGCAGTACCGCTCCGCCCGGAATGCCGAAGATGATGTCGACGTCCAGTTCCTCCAGCGACCGGATCACCGACTGCGCGCCGGTAACCTGCTCGGGCGCAACGTGTTTCGGCTTGGCGGCGGGCCGCGTGGCACCGTTGGCCGGGTTCTGGCGCTCAATGTGGGGCCTGGTGGGTGCGCTCACTGTTTCCTCTTAAGTCCGTTCATGCTGGGCAACAAAAAACCCCCGACAGCTCAGCTGCTGCACGAGGGTCGCGTTGGTGCTCGATTGGGCTAGTCAGGCACCAACGCGCCGACTAATTACTACGAGCATTCCGGGCTTTCCGGCGGTTTCCATAGCGTCCGACGGTAGTCTTCGCACTGCTCAGCAGTCAAATCCGCTGCCTGCAGCCGGCACCGGGGCGCCCGGAAATCCCCGCGATGGAATGATGCGAACGTGGTCACTGAATCGCGGGTGGTGCTGCGGGTGTCGCCGATGGCGCACATCGCCGTCGGATTCTTCACCCTCGGGCTGCTGATCCCGATGCTGGCCTGGCCGCCGAGCGCGCCTCTGCTCGTCATCCCGGTGCTGTTGTCGGCGTTGATCATCCGGCTGCGCACCGTCGCCGACGAGCGGGGCGTGACCGTGCGAAACCTGCTGGGGAGCCAGACGGTGAGCTGGGATGACATCGAAGGGCTGCGCTTCAGCCGGGGTTCCTGGGCGCGCGCCCGGCTCAAGAGCGGTGCGGACCTGCGATTGCCCGCGGTCACCTTCTCGACCCTGCCGCAGCTGACCGAAATCAGCGCGGGCAGGGTTCCCAACCCGTACGGCTGACGGTGCTCGTTACGTGATCCGTTTGAAGCACTCGTCGATGTTGCCGAGCACGCCGCCGCGGAAAGCGGTAACCCGCGTGAAGCCGGCGGGCATGTTCGCGCCGTTGACGTCACTGGCGGCCACGCCGTTCATCAGCAGTCCGATGACGGCCTTGTCGAGGTCACCGGCAGTCAGCACCAGCGTCTTGCCGGAGGGGATGCTGACCGGCTCGGCCATGTTGCGCTGAGAGGCGCCCGTCAGACACGCCGTCCGCACCGCGGTGTCCGCTGTGTCCAGCGGTAATCCCTTCTCATGCTGAACCGCCAAGGCATATCTGGACGAGATGATCGACATCGCGGTGTTGTCGCCCTGAAGCATCTGCGGGTCGGTCATCCCTCCTTTGCCACCGGGCTTGCCGATCTGCTGCAAGGTCGGCAAATCGGCGGTGAGGGTATTGGTCGCCGGGCAATACGAAGCGCCCTTGGTGGGCTTGGCGTCCGGACAAGCCTTGGAGGCGTCGAAGGACAACGTAGGAGGCGATTTGGGAGAAAAGACCTTGTTGAGAATGTCGACCCAGGTCCTCACGTTGTCTTCGTCGACGGTCACTTCGCCCGTGTCTGTTTCGCCGGAGGAGTCCTGTTGCAACGCCAACGGTTCATTACCGCGCCGGTTTTTGATTTCGTTCATGTCGATTTTGGCGCATGTTCCAGACCCGCTGTCGAAGCCCATCTGGAACGCGCTTATTCGGTCGAGCCCGGTGCCGTGGGCCTGGCTCGACCCTTCCTCGAATTCTTCCTCCGACATGATCGGATCCGAAATCTTGAGCATCCCGGCCATCACATGGCTGAGCGCGTCGCCGGTGGTCAGGTTGAAGCGTGACGAGTGTCCTTCGGCGACCCACCGCAGATAGACCCCGGCGAAACAATCCGCCTGCTGCTCCTTGACCAGGGTCGGCGTTGTGCGGGCGTCGACCAATCCCCCATTGAACTGCAACGCGTGCCCGAACTCGTGGGCAAGGATTCCGACAACCGACATATCGCCGAAAAACTTCTTTGCGTTGGCGAACAACTGTCCCCGATCCCACAAGACGAGGTTGCAATTGAACACAAACGCGGCATTGACAAGTTTATAGGTCTGAATACGACACACTATTGGGCTTTTCGGATCGTGCGAATCGTAAGACACAAAGGTGCTGACGGCCTTGAAGGGTTTCTTGGCCGCATCCGGCCAATTCTGTTTCCAGAAATCTTCGATGTCGTTCATCGCCAGCATGGACAGGTGGTCGATTTCGCCGTTATCGGTGTTCTTTACCGTGCCCGTCGGCTGCGGCGCATTGGGTTTGGGCCCGCTGGGGCCCTCGCTCACCGGCAACCCGCCCACTTCACCCGGGTCGTACAGCCCTGTCACGGCCCGTCCGTTCACCATGCTGGTCGTGCCGCCGCACCCGGCCAATGTCAGTGCCACACACGCGGCCAGAACGGTCACCTTGACCGAGTTCGTCCACCCGCTCCGACGGCGATTCATTTGCCACCGCTCAGTTGGGGCAGACCGACCGAGTAGGTCCCGTTGTCGTCCTGAAACGTCACCGTCAACTTGTGCTGTTTGCCCCGGACGGTGACGTCGCAGGAAAAGGTGCCGCCTTTCTTCACCGTCGGGTCTTGGCCGTTGTTGCACTTGACGTCCTTGATGTCGTCGGAGGTGTAGCCGGTGATCCGGTCCACCAGGACTTGTTGGACTTCGGTTTGCACGCCCGCGACGGCGATTTTCTTGGTGTCTTGGTTCAAGACCCCGGTCACCAGCAGGACGGCGACTACTCCGATGATCAGAACCGCGGCTATCAGCGACCCGATCAGAAAGCGTTTGCCCCCGGAGCCGCTGGCCTTCGACGGCTCGGCCGCAGGCGTCGGACTTGGCTGGCTCCACTGTGCCGGCGGCTGCCCGTATTGCGGCTGCTGGTACTGACCAGCACCTGGGTAAGCACCTGGATAGGGTCGCGGCGGCGGCTGCGGACTTTGCGGTGGCGGCGGACGGTCTTCCCGGCGCGGCTGCGCATACCAGGGAATCCCGCCCTGCTGGGTCTGTTGCTCCCAAGAACGCTGGTTGGAGTCGCCCGGTGTGCTCAAAGGACCCCCCTTGGAGATCGGCAAGGAACGCGTATGGACGACTCTCAGGCTAAGTCATTTGAGCCTGGTCGTTGCGGAAAGTTCGGCAACACCTATCAGTGAATCAGCCGACCGGGTTCACGCCGTTGAGCAGCATCCACACGGCGACGCCGGCTCCGATACCGCTCAGCAGCGCGACAGAGGACCCGATGAAGGGTCGATACGCCCAGCCCCGGCCGGCGTCGAGGCCGTATCTGCCGGGACCGCACAGGATCACGGCGACGGCGACGACGATCAGGGTGATCTGATATTCATGCCCGTCGGGCAGGAAGTACGAGAAGTTGTGCGAATGCGGCTTGGCGGAGATCGAGGCGAGCAGACCGTTGATCAGGAACGCCAGCGCGCCCGCTGCGGCCACCGGAGTAAACAGGCCCAGCACCAGCAGCGCGGCCGAGACGATCTCGCCGCCGGCGCTCACATAGGCCAGGATGTCGGCGTGATGGTAGCCGGCGTCGGACAGTGAACTCTTGAATCCGGACATGCCCTGGCCGCCCCACCAGCCGAAGAGCTTCTGCAGCCCGTGGGCGCCCAGCACCACGCCCAAGCCGAGGCGCAGGATCAGCAAGCCAAGGTGCTGGGTGCCGCGGCGGCCGACGGCGGATTGGCGGTCGTCGTCCGCGTCCGAATCGATCGTGGCGGGTTCGGCCGTCTGCTTGGCCGCCGGTTGCGGGGGGTTGAACGCGTACGGCAGCGGCTCCTGCGAGTCCATCAGGTTGTGCAGGGAACCGCCCGAAGTGCCGGGGTTGTACGGCGGGATGCCGGTGGTGGTTCCAAAATCGCCTGGGTATCCGACTGGCGTCAGGTCGTCTTCGGGATCGACCAGGCTTGCCGAGGCGGGGCGCCCCGGGATCGGCTCCAGGGAATCACTCGGCCGCCGCCAACCCGAGTCGTGCGTTTGACTGGTCACCCGTGTCAGGGTAAGGGCATTTAGCCCTGAATTGGGGATTTGAAGCGGCGCTTTGACCAGACAAATCCGCAGTTCGCCCGCCGGGCGGGTGCAGATCGGCCGCAAGGCGATCGCGCCACGCGTCAAGACACAGAATCGCCGGGCCGACGGCTTCGAATGTGGGCATGTGGCGGCACCGCCCGCAATGTCCGTAGCCTGTCGAGCATGCGGATACGGCGGTCGGTTCGGTGCGCACTCGCCGCGCTGTGTGCAGCAGTGCTGCTACTGAGCGGGTGCGCGCGGTTCAACGACGCCCAGTCGCAGCCGTTCACGACCAATCCGGAGCTCAAGCCGCAGCCCCCCACCTCGCCTCCCCCGCCACCGCCGCTGCCCGCGACACCTTTCCCGAAGGTGTGTCCGGCGCCAGGGGTGATGCAGGGCTGCTTGGAAAGCACCAGCGGCTTGATCATGGGCGTCGACAGCAAGACCGCGTTGGTCGCCGAGCGCACCACCGGTGCGATCAAGGCGATCTCTGTCAACGCCGAGCCGAAGGTGAAGATGGTCATCCCGGTCGACCCGTCCGGGGATGGCGGATTGATGGACATCGTGCTGTCGCCCACCTACAAGCAGGACCGGCTGATGTACGCCTACATCAGTACGCCCACCGATAACCGGGTCATCCGCATAGCTGACGGCGACATCCCCAAGGACATCCTGACCGGGATCCCCAAAGGCGCCATCGGGAACATGGGGGCGTTGCTCTTCACCAGCCCCACCACGCTGGTCGTGATGACCGGCGATGCGGGCAACCCGGCGATGGCCGCGGACCCCAAATCGCTGGCGGGCAAGGTGCTGCGCATCGAGCAGCCGACCACCGTCGGCCAGGCCCCGCCGACGACGGCGCTATCCGGAGTCGGCTCGGCCGGCGGCCTGTGCACCGACCCGGTCGACGGCTCGCTGTATGTCGTCGACCGCACGCCGACCGCGGACCGGTTGCAGCGCATCACCAAGAAATCCGAGGTTTCCACGGTGTGGACCTGGCCGGATAAGCCGGGCGTGGCCGGGTGCGCGGCCATGGACGGGGTGGTGCTGGTGAACCTGGTCAACACCAAGCAGACCGTGGCGGTCCGCCTCGCCAAGGGGACGGGCGCGGTCACCGGTGAGCCCGAGGCGGTCCGCAAGGACACGCACGGACACGCGTGGGCGTTGCGCATGTCGCCTGACGGGAACGTCTGGGGCGCGACCGTCAACAAGACCGCCGGTGATGCCGAAAAGCTCGACGACGTGGTGTTCCCGCTGTTCCCGTCGGGCGGCGGCTTCCCGCGCAGCAGCGACGACAAGACGTAATCAGAACCTGTCCAGGGTGAATCTCGGCACGCCGTAGCGGCGCGGTTGTTCGACCGGTTCACGGTCGAGGAAGCGCTGTGGCTCTTCGTCGCCTCTGGAGTCTTCGTCGTCGAGGTCGGAGAGGTAGAGGAAGTCTTCGGGGTTTTCGGGGGCCCAGACGCCGGCGGGTTCCAATAGGTAGCCCATGTGGTCCCCGAAGTCAGCCCGATCCAGCGTCCTACCGACGAACCAGGCGGCGGCGTCGTCGAGAACCGGCATGCCCTGCGGTCCGCCCCGCCACGAGCAGCGCGCGAATTTGGTGGTCTCATCACCCGTTTGGTCGTCGAAAAGTTCGGCCAGGCCATGTTGACCTTGCGACAGCATGTGCACCGCCAGGTGAGTGGCGCGGTTCGCCACGGCGCAGGCGCGGCTGGTCTTGGCGATGGCGATTATGAACCTCGAGGGTCGCACGCCGACTTGAGTCGCGAAGTTGACCAGACAACCCGATGGCTGGCCGTCGACCTGGGTCGTGACCACGAACACCGGGGAGTCCAGCATCGACATCAGCTCGTCGAACGGTTCACCCATCACCACATCATGATGGATCGGGACGACATCTTGCGGCGGTCGTTCCGTCGGATTGGTCAGTTTTGACCGCAGGCGGCCAGGACCAGTTCGCGTACCCGCGCCGCGTCGGCCTGCCCGCGGGTGGCTTTCATCACCGCGCCGACGATCGCGCCCGCCGCGGCCACCTTCCCGCCGCGAATCTTTTCTGCCACATCGGGATTGGCGGCCAGGGCCTCGTCGACCGCGGCCTGCGTCACCGAATCGTCGCGCACCAGCTCCAACCCGCGGGCAGTCATCACCTGCGCCGGTTCACCCTCCCCGGCCAGCACACCCTCCACCACTTGGCGGGCCAGTTTGTTGGACAGCTTGCCCTGGTCGACCAGCGCGACCACCTTTGCGACCTGCGCCGGGGTGATGGGCAGCTCGTCCAGTCCGGTGCCGGCCTCGTTGGCCTTCTGCACCAGGAAGTTCCCCCACCAGGCGCGCGCGGATTCGCTGGACGCGCCGTGCTTGACGGTTTCGGTGACCAATTCGATCGCACCCGCGTTGACGAGATCTCGCATCACCTCGTCGGAAATGCCCCACTCGTCCTGAATCCGCTTGCGGCTCAACCACGGTAGCTCGGGAATGGTCTGGCGTAGCTGCTCGACCAGCTCGCGGCTGGGCGCGACGGGTTCCAGGTCCGGCTCGGGGAAATACCGGTAGTCCTGGGCGGTCTCCTTGGCCCGGCCGGGGCTGGTGTAGCCGGACTCGTGGAAGTGTCTGGTCTCCTGGGTGATCTGGCCGCCGGACAACAGGACGGCGGCTTGCCGCTGCATTTCGTAACGCACCGCGACCTCAACACTTTTCAGCGAGTTGACGTTCTTGGTCTCGGTGCGGGTGCCGAATTCGGCTGTCCCTTTGGGCATGAGCGATACGTTGGCGTCACAGCGCATCGAGCCCTGATCCATCCGTACATCGGATACGTCCAACGCGCGCAACAGGTCTCGCAACGCCGTCACATACGCGCGGGCAATCTGTGGCGCCCGTTCTCCGGCCCCGACGATGGGCTTGGTGACGATCTCGATCAGCGGGACCCCGGCGCGGTTGTAGTCGATCAGCGAATTGGTCGCGCCATGGATGCGGCCGGTCTCGCTGCCGATGTGGGTCAGCTTGCCGGTGTCTTCCTCCATGTGCGCGCGCTCGATCTCGACTCGCCAGGTGGTGCCGTCCTCCAGCGGCGCTTCGAGGTAGCCGTTGACGGCGATCGGCTCGTCGTACTGCGAGATCTGGTAGTTCTTCGGCATGTCCGGATAGAAGTAGTTCTTCCGGGCGAAGCGGCACCAGGGCACGATCTCGCAGTTCAGCGCCAGTCCGATGCGGATCGCCGACTCGACGGCGGCCCGGTTGAGCACCGGCAGCGAACCGGGCAGGCCCAGGCACACCGGGCACACCTGGGTGTTGGGTTCGGCGCCGAATGCAGTGGCGCAGCCGCAGAACATTTTGGTCAGGGTGGACAGCTCGACGTGCACCTCGAGCCCGAGCACCGGGTCGAAACGCGCGACGACCTCGTCGTAATCCAGCAGTTCCGCGCTAGTAGCTGTCATGCGGTCGATCCTAGTGCCGGGCGCGGCGGCATCGAGACTGCGCTGGTGGCATCGAGACTGCGGTGAGAGCCGGCAAAGTCGCCTGCGGGTAGCCTTGGATGCGGCCTCGACGCTCCGCGCGGGGTGCTCAGCGGGCTCGCGCGTACCCGTCCCGGCCGGGGAACATATCGGCCAGCACGGCCGCCATCTTCAAGTAGCTCCGCCTGCTGCGCTTGCTCATTCGATCGAGCCCGATCTCTCTACCTTCGCGCACATGCCGATCGAACGGCAGCACCACCGTAGCGGCGACGTGAGCGGACAACAGCTCAAGTTCCCTGGTGGCCAGGGCATCCAGATTGCCCGGCTCGATGTGGTTTACGGCAAGCACCGTCGACTGCATCAGTCGCTGATATCCGTTGTTGCACAACCACTCCAGTGTTGTCCTGGTTTGCCGTATCGCGTCGATGGCCGGGCTGGTGACCACCACGAGCGCGCGTGACTCCGGCAGAACCGCCTGCATCACACTGGAATTGAGCTCCTTGACGCAGTCCACCAGAACCACCGAATAGTGAGTTCGCAGAATCGAGAACGCCTTGACGACGTCATGTCGCTCCGGTCGCCAGTCGGTGCGCGCATAGTCCGGCAGACCCAGGACTTCCAGTCCGAAACTGTTCATATAGGTGTGTGCTCGCACATCGCTGTACCGCGTCGGGGGGGCATCCAAGAGCAGGTCGGCCATGGTCCGCGGGCTGCGGCGACCGTGCCGCGCGGCCAGGTCGCCGGCATCGATGTCGACGGCGATTACCCGGTCGTCGCGCACGTGGGCGAAGGTCGAGCCGAGCGCCTCAACCACCGCCGTCTTGCCGACACCACCTTTGAGGCCCAGAACAGCGATCGGAATCGCGGTTCCCACACCTGTGCGGATGCGATCCCGCAGGCCACGCTCGTACACGGCGCCCTTGCCCGGACCGAGATCGATTCGGGTGATGCGGTAGATCAGGTCGCGCCAGCTCGAGCCGTCGGCGTCCTCGTCGCCCGGGAGTTCCAGGCCGTCCAGTGCCGTCGGGGCGGACATCAGTTCCGGGCCAGGCCGTCCCGGGCCGATCCGAATCCGGCCGGGCGGGGTCCGTGCCGGAGCGCGCTGAGTACCCGCAGGCCGCCTAATCTTTGGCATCTTTGGCGGCTGCCCCCGCAGCGGTTGCCGCGGTACCCACGGCTGAGGCACCGTGGCGACTTCCGAGTAGGCATCGGTCCGCCACCTGGGCGACGATGATGTGTTTTTGGGCGGGCTGGGAACACCCGCCTTTGGAGCCGGTCGTTGAACGACTCCACGAGAATCGCTCATGCTCGAAGGAATAACCAATTCAGGCAAGCAAAAAACGCCTATTTTCCCCGGATACGGGCAAATTGTTAGCGACGAAGCGGTAAACACCCCAGCGATCGCCGAATCATAGTTAACCGAAGAAAGCAGCGGCGTCGTCGTAGCGGCTTTGGGGCACCAATTTGAGCTGTCGCACCGCATCGGCCAGCGGCACCCGGCCGATGTCCTGTCCGCGGAGCGAGACCATCTGGCCGTACTCGCCGGCATGGGCGGCATCGGCCGCGTTCACCCCGAACCGGGTGGCCAGCACCCGGTCGTAGGCGGTCGGCGTACCACCGCGCTGCACGTGGCCCAGCACGGTCACCCGAACCTCCTTGTTGATCCGCCTCTCCACCTCGAAGCCCAGCTGCGCCGCGACACCGGTGAACTTTTCGTGGCCGAATTCGTCGATTCCGCCTTCGCGCAATTGGATCGAGCCGGCAATGGGCTTGGCCCCCTCAGCTACCACGCAGATAAAGTGCGAGTCGCCGCGCTGAAAACGCCGTTTGACAAGCCGGCACACCTCCTCGATGTCGAAGGGCTGCTCGGGAATCAGCGTCATATGTGCGCCGGAGGCCAGCCCCGAGTTCAGCGCGATCCACCCGGCGTGCCTGCCCATCACCTCCACCAGCATCACCCGCTGGTGGGATTCGGCGGTGCTGTGCAGCCTGTCGATCGCGTCGGTGGCCACCGTCAGTGCGGTGTCATGCCCGAAAGTCACGTCGGTGCAGTCGATGTCGTTGTCGATCGTCTTCGGCACGCCGACGACCGGGACATTCTCTTCGGATAGCCAGTGCGCGGCCGTCAGCGTGCCTTCGCCGCCGATCGGGATCAGCACGTCGATGCCGTTGTCGTCCAGAGTCTGCATGATCTGGGTCAGCCCGGCCCGCAGCTTGTCGGGATGCACGCGGGCGGTGCCCAGCATGGTCCCGCCCTTGGCCAGCAGCCGGTCGTTGCGGTCGTCGTTTGCCAGCTGCGTGCGACGGTTTTCCAGCAAACCCCGCCAGCCATCCTGGAAGCCAACCACCGACGAGCCGTACCGGGAACCGCAGGTGCGCACCACCGCTCGGATGACGGCGTTGAGCCCAGGGCAGTCGCCGCCTCCGGTGAGAATTCCGATCCGCATGTGCTCATCTTGCCCTGCGGCCTGGTAGATGGCGCGAGCAGACGCAAAATCACCCGACACCGGGCATGCGGGTGCTGGTGCGTCTGCTCGCGGTACTAAATCGCGGTCGGCAGCGCGCCGCGGGCGGCTTCGTAGGCCGCCCCCACCTGGTAGAGCCGGTCGTCGGCCAACGCGGGGGCCATGATCTGCAATCCCACCGGCAGCCGGTCGTCCGGCGACAACCCCGAGGGCACCGACATGCCGCAATGGCCGGCCAGGTTCAGCGGCAGCGTGCACAGGTCGAACAGGTACATCGCCAGCGGATCGTCGACCTTCTCGCCCAGCGGAAAAGCCGTGGTAGGCGTCGCCGGCGACACCAGCACGTCGACGGACCGGTAGGCCTCGTCGAGGTCGCGCGCGATCAGGGTACGCACCTTCTGCGCCTGGTTGTAGTAGGCGTCGTAATACCCCGCCGACAACGCGTATGCGCCAATCATGATGCGGCGCTTGACCTCCGGCCCGAATCCGGCCGCCCGGGTCAGCGCCATCACTTCCTCGGCGCTGTGGGTGCCGTCATCGCCGACGCGCAGCCCGTAACGCATCGCGTCGAAGCGGGCCAGGTTGCTCGACACCTCCGACGGCAGGATCAGGTAGTAGGCCGCCAGCGCGTGATCGAAATGCGGGCAGTCGACTTCGCTGACCTCGGCCCCCAACGCGGTCAACTGCTCGACGGCGGCGGAGAACGACGCCAGCACCCCCGGCTGGTAGCCCTCGCCGGTGTGGAGCTGGCGCACGACTCCCACGCGCACGCCGCGCAGATCACCTGCCGCGCCGGTCTTTGCCGCGGCGACGACGTCGGGCACCGCGGTATCGATGGACGTGGAGTCGCGGGGGTCGTGCCCGGCGATCACCTGGTGCAGCAGCGCGGTGTCCAGCACGGTGCGGGCACACGGGCCACCCTGGTCCAGCGACGACGCGCAGGCCACCAGCCCGTAGCGCGACACCGTGCCGTAGGTGGGTTTGACGCCAACGGTCGCGGTCAGCGCGGCCGGCTGGCGGATCGATCCCCCGGTGTCGGACCCGATGGCCAGCGGCGCCTGGAAGGCGGCCAGCGCCGCCGCGCTGCCGCCGCCGGAGCCGCCGGGCACCCGGTCGACGTCCCACGGGTTGCGGGTCGGGCCGTAGGCGGAGTTCTCCGTCGACGAGCCCATCGCGAACTCGTCCATGTTGGTCTTGCCCAGGATCGGGATGCCGGCCGCCCGCAGCCGCGCCGTCAAAGTGGCGTCGTAGGGCGACCGCCACCCCTCGAGGATCTTGGAACCGCAGGTCGTGGGCATGTCGAGGGTGGTGAACACGTCTTTGAGCGCCAGCGGCACCCCGGCCAGCGACGACGGTAGCGGCTCCCCGGCGGCCACCATCTTGTCGACGGCCGCCGCCGCGCTCAACGCCTCGTCGGCCGCCACGTGCAGGAAGGCGTGGTAGCGGTCGTCGGTTGCCGCGATCTGGTCCAGGCAGGCCCGGGTGACCTCGACCGACGACAGCTCCTTGGCGGTGATCTTGGCGGCCAGCGTCGACGCGTCCAACCTGGTGATGTCCGTCACTGGCTCTCCCCGAGGATCTGGGGGACGACGAAGCGGCCGTCGGCGGCTTCGGGCGCCTGCGACAGCGCTTCGGCCTGCGTCAGGCACGGCGCTGTCTCGTCCGGGCGGGTGACGTTGACGTCCTTCAACGGGTTGTCGGTGGCTTCGACGCCGGTGACGTCGACGGCCTGGATCTGGCTGACGTGGGTCAGGATGGCGTCGAGTTGGCCGGCGAAGCTGTCCAGCTCGGCATCGGTCAACGCCAGCCGGGCCAGCCGGGCCAGGTGCGCCACCTCATCACGGGAGATCTGGGACACGAGCGAAAAGCCTAGCCGGGCGACGATTCGTGCCGCGGCCCCGGGCGAGCGTCACGCAGCGCGGTGCGGCCCGGGTCGCCGTGCAGGCAGGCTCGCCCAGCGTGCGGCGCCGGGCACGCAGGCTCGCCCAGCGTGCGGCTGGCTGCACATTCGGCGCCGAGCGTGCAGCTGGCCGCACACTCAGCGCTACCCAGGGCGCCGCCCAGGACAGCGGGAAAGGCCGAAATGCCGTCGCAACGTCGCTGTGCAACAGTGTTGGCCGTGCCCTCCTATCTGCTGCGCATCGAGTTAGTCGACCGCCCAGGCAGCCTGGGCTCGCTGGCTGTGGCGCTCGGCTCGGTGGGCGGTGACATCCTGTCGCTCGACGTGGTGGAGCGGACATCCGGTTATGCGATCGATGATCTGGTGATCGAACTTCCTCCCGGGGCAATGCCGGACACGCTGATCACCGCGGCCGAGTCACTGCCCGGCGTCCGGGTGGACAGCGTCCGCCCGCACACCGGACTGCTCGAAGCCCACCGCGAGCTGGAACTTCTCGACCACGTCGCCGCTGCGGCCGACAACGCGTCCAAGCTGCAGGTGCTGGCCGACGAGGCCCCGCGGGTGCTGCGAGTGGCGTGGTGCACGGTATTGGCCGCCGCCGGCGCGGGGGTAGAGCGTCTTGCCGGCAGCCCGGGTGCGCCCGAGACCCGGGCCGTTTCGGCGCCGTGGCTGCCGATCGAGCAGGCCGTGGCGCTCGACGGCGGCGCCGACTGGGTGCCGCAGGCCTGGCGCGACATGGACACCACGATGGTGGCGGCGCCGTTGGGCGACCCGCGCACGGCGGTAATGCTGGGCCGTCCGGGCCCGGAGTTCCGGCCCTCCGAGGTGGCCCGGCTGGGGTATCTGGCCGGCATCGTCGCGACGATGCTGCGCTGACAACGACGGTTTTGGCGAAGCCGCCGGTTAAGCTGCCGTCAAACGCGTGACCTGTGAGAAATTCGGGGTGCTACCCGGTGGCAGTCTTTATCAGCGATCCGCGCCGCGACGACCTCGCGGCGCGACTCAGCACGGTCGTCGTCCTTCTCGCGGTGATGTTCATCGGCATCACCGGATGCTGGCGAATACAGACACAGACCTGCAAACCCAAGTCCGGGTCCTCGTTGCCGAATGGACCCCGGCAGAGCGTGCTGCCGCTGTCCGTCCACGAGGTCGGCGGTGTCACGGTGGATACCGCGGGCAACGTCTACGTCCTCGACTGGGGCTGCGACGCCCCCGGGAGACCCGGCTTCTTGGAAGGCGTCCAGGTGGTGGAGTTGGCGTCGGGTTCGGGCACCCAGGCCGTGCTGCCGTTCACCGGCCTCAATGGGTACGGCGACGTGGCGGTAAGTACCGCCGGCGACGTATACGTGACCAATGCTGCCGACAACCAGGTCCGCAAGTTGGCAGCCGGGTCGCGCAGTCAGACCGTAATGCCCTTCACCGGCCTGCACCACCCTGGCGGGGTGGCGGCGGACGGCGCCGGCAATGTGTACGTGAGCGACGAAATCAACAACCGGGTCGTGGCATTGGCACCAGGGCCGGGCACTCAGCGCGTACTGCCGTTCACCGGCCTGGACGGACCCACCGCGCTGGCAGTGGATGGCGCCGGCAACGTCTACGTCGTCGAAAATAATCGCGTCCTTGAATTGGCGCCGGGCTCAAGCACCCAGACCGTGCTGCCGTTCACCGGCCTGGACCATCCCCGGGGGGTGGCGGTGGATGGCGCCGGCGACGTCTACGTCGCCGACTCGCGGAACAATCGGGTGCTGAAGTTGCCGACCGGGTCGAGCACCCAAACCCTGCTGCCGTTCACCGGACTCAACGAACCGTGGAGTGTGGCGGTGGACACCGCCGGCAACGTCTACACCGAAACCCGCGACATGGACTTCGACAGCTATCACGTCCTGAAACTGGCGGCCGGGTAATGCGCGGCCACGTCACCATCGCCGCCGTCGTCCTGGTTGCCGGCCTGACCGCTGGCGGGAGCCCGGCGCAGGCGGATCCGACGTCGCCGTCCCCGGCGCCCTCTTCGCAGCCCGCGGTGCCGTGGTCTGGCCTCAGCGAATCTAACGGCGTGGCGGTGGACAGTGCGGGCAACGTGTACGTCACCGACTTTGGCCACCCTGATTGGGGCCCCCGCCGGCCCCCGATCGTCGGGATCCGAGTGGTGAAGTACGCGCCGAGGTCGAGCCCCTCGACCACGCTGTCGTTCCCCCACCTTTTCACCCCAGTCGGGGTGGCGGTGGATGGCGCCGGCAACGTGTACGTCACCGACCTGGACAGCAACCGCGTCCGGAAATTGGCGGCCGGATCGAGCGCGCCGACGTCGCTGCCGTTCGCCGGCGTCAGCAAGCCCCTCGGGGTGGCGGCGGATAGCGCCGGCAACGTATACGTCACCGACGAAATCAATACCCAGGTGGTGAAGTTGCCGGCCGGATCGGACACTTCGACGGTCCTGCCGTTCACCGGCCTGCACGACCCCTGCGGTATCGCGGTGGATACTGGCGGCAACGTCTACGTCGCCGACCACACCGCCAAACAAGTGGTGAAGCTGGCGGTCGGGTCGAACACCCAGACCGTGCTGCCGTTCACCGGCCTCGAGACCCCCGGTGGGGTGGCGGTGGACAACGCGGGCGACGTGTACGTCTCCGACAACGATCGCGTCCTCAAATTAGCGGCCGGGACGAGCACCCAGACGGTGCTGCCCGGCTCCGGCAGACCCAGGTGGCTGGCGGTGGATAAGGACCGCAACGTCTACATAAGCGGCGGGGGCGGCGGGTTTCAGAAATTTCCGTAGGGGCGAATCAGCCTGTGCGCGAGGGCTTTTCGGAAGCAACCACCGGGTCGCCGTCTTCCCACAGCAGCAGCTGACGAACCGCCGGACGGGGCCCGTATGGCCGCAGCATGGTGCTGGCCGGCCGCGGCCGCACCCGCAGCGGCCACCAGAACCAGCGCCCGAGCAGCGTCGCGATGGACGGCGTCATGAAGGAACGCACGATCAGCGTGTCGAACATCAGGCCGAGGCCGATGGTGGTCCCGATCTGACCGAGCACCTGGAAACCGCTGAACACGAACGCGCACATGGTGACCGCGAAAACCAGTCCGGCGGAGGTGACCACCGATCCGGAGCCCGCCATCGCACGGATGATGCCGGTCTTGAGTCCGGCGTCGATCTCCTCCTTGAAGCGGGATATCAACAGCAGGTTGTAGTCGGATCCGACCGCCAACAGCAGCATCACGGCCAGCGCGAGCACGACCCAGTACAGCTTGATGCCGAGCAGGTACTGCCAGACCAGCAGCGACAGGCCGAACGAGGCGCCCAGCGAGAGAGCGACCGTGCCGACGATGACAAGGGCGGCAACCAGGCTGCGGGTGATGATCATCATGATCAGCAAAATCAGGCTGATTGCGGCGATCCCGGCGATCATCAGGTCCCACTTGGCGCCGTCTTGGATGTCCTTGTACGTGGCCGCGGTGCCGCCGAGATAGACCTTCGCGTCGGCCATCGGGGTGCCCTTCACGGCTTCGTGCGCGGCGTTGCGGATCGGGTCGATGTGTGAGATGCCCTGCGGGGTCGCGGGATCGCCCTCATGCGTGACGATCATCCGGGCGGCCTTGCCGTCGGGCGAGAGGAACAGCTTCAGGCCGCGGTTGAAATCGGGGTTGTGGAAAACCTCGGGCGGCAGGTAGAACGTGTCGTCGTTTTTCGAGACGTCATAGGCTCGCCCCAGCTCCGTCGCGTTCTCGATCGCGGCCGCCGTCTGGGAGTAGATGCCCGACAGAGTGGCGTAGTTCGACATCACCAGGTCGCGGTTGGTCTGCTGGCTGTTGATCTGCGGCGGTATCAGCCCCACCAGTTTCGGCTGCAGCGCGTCGAGTTGATCCAAAGTGGCAGTGAGATCTTCGAATTTCGCACTGAGCTGGTCGATCCCGTCGAGCGCGTCGAGGACCGACCTGATCGCCCAGCAGGCGGGGATGTCGAAGCAATGCTTTTCCCAGTAGAAATAGTTACGAATCGGCCTGAAGAAGTCGTCGAAATTCGCGATCTTGTTACGCAAGTCGTTGATGGTGGCGATGGTGTCGTGAAAGCTCTGGGCTTCACTGTGGGTGGTGGCCGCGAGCTGCTGCTGCAGCGTGTACTGCTGCTTCAGAATCTCGATCGTCTTGCCCAGCTCGCCGGCCTGCTTGAGCAAGTCGTCCGCGCGATCCCGTTGGTAGGTAAGGTTTTCCTGTTGGGTGGCGCTTTGCGTGCTGATCTGGAACGCCAGCGAGCTATGCACGAGCGGGGTTCCCAACGGCCGGGTGATCGACTGCACCTGCGCAATGCCGGGGATGTGGAACACCGCCTTGGCCACCCTGTCCAGAATCATCATGCTGGCGGGGTTGCGCATGTCGTGATCGGTTTCGATCATCAGCAATTCGGGCTCCAGCCGAGCCCGGGAGAAATGCTTCTCGGCGGCGGCGTAACCGACGTTGGCCGGCGCGCTGGCGGGCATGTAGGGGCGCGTGTCGTAACTCGTCTTGTATCCGGGCAGTGCCAGGACACCAATGAACGCCAGCGCGAGGGCCACCACGAGGACCGGACCGGGCCAGCGGACGATGCCGGTACCGATACGCCGCCATCCGCGGGTTCGCATGGCGCGCTTGGGTTCGAAGGCGCCCAAGGCCGCGCCCAGGGTCAATATGGCCGGGGAAAGGGTCAGCGCGGCGGCAAGCGCAACCAGGATGCCCAGTGCGGCAGGCACGCCCAGGCTTTGGAAATACGGCAGCCGGGTGAAACTCAGGCAGGCTACGGCGCCGGCAACTGTCAGGCCCGAACCCAGGACGATGTGGGCAGTGCCGCGAAACATGGTGTAGAAGGCGGCTTCTCGATCCTCGCCGGCACTGCGTGCTTCTTGATAGCGGCCGACGACGAATATCGCGTAGTCGGTACCGGCGGCGATGACCAGCAGCGTGAGCAGATTGGTCGAGTACGTCGACAAGCCGATGACCCCGGCGTTGCCGAGAAAGGCGACGATTCCGCGGGCGGCGGCCATCTCGATCAGAACCGTGATGAGCACCAGCAGCATCGTGACGAAGGACCGGTAGACGAAAAGCAGCATCAACGCGATCACCCCGATGGTGATCGAGGTGACCTTCGCGGTCCCCTTGCTGCCCACGTCGAACTGATCCGAGATCAGTGGCGCCGCGCCGGTGACGTAGACGTTGACCCCTGGCGGCGGTTTCGTGTGGTCGATGATGTCGCGCACGGCGCCGACGGACTCGTTGGCTTGCGCGGAGCCTTGATTGCCCGTGAGGTTCAGCTGCACGTAGGCGGCCTTGCCGTCGGTGCTCTGCGATCCCGCCGCGGTCAGGGTGTCGCCCCAGAAGTCCTGGACGTGCTCGACGTGCTTGCGGTCCGCCTGCAGCCTGCGGACCAGATCGTCGTAGTAGGTGTGGGCGGCAGCGTCGAGGGGTTTCTTCTCGTCTTCCAGCACGACCATCGCCGTGCTGTCGGTGTCGAACTCGTGGAACGCCTGACCGATGCGCTTGGTGGCGATCAGCGACGGCGCGTCGGGCGAGATCAGCGCCACGTTATGGGTCTTGCCAACCTCTTCCAGTTGTGGCACCAGGGCATTCGAGACCGCGGCCAGTGCTATCCAGAGCACCAGGATGGGCACCGACAGCCGGCGGATGGTGTGCGGTAGGCGAGGTGGCTTGGGTTCTTGTTCGCTCATCCGGACTTGTCCAGGCAGTAGATGTACGCATTTGGCGTGTTGACGGTGCGTTCGTCTTTGACGTCACCGTTGACGATGATGCGGCAGCTAAGGGTGGGGCCGTCGCCCTGCGCCACCACGTTGCCGAGCACCGCGGGCTCGGTGCTGGTGATGGTGAACGACCAGGGCAGGGCCGCGTTTTTGACTTGCTTCGGCTGTGCGTTCTCATCCAGGTAGTTGATCGTTGCCACCGCCCCCGGCGCACCGGAGACTTCCAGCACCACCTTTTTGGGGTTGAACGGGACGATCTCGTTGGCCAGATCACTGTTGGCCGACACGTTGTTGTTAGAGCCGAAGATTCCGTGCAAGCGGTAGATGGCTAAACCCGCGGCCGCGACGACGAGCACCGCGACTAACACCATCCACCCGCGCTTGACGAGGGCCGCAATTGAAAACCCCTTCACCGGTTGGCCTTTCGATGATCGGGCGATACGATCACCCGCGTGCTGGAACAGCTTCGGTCATGATCGCTGGGTACGACAGTACGGTACTGGACCGTACTAGACAAGAGACGCCACCGTACACTTTTTATCCGCGGTGCCGGGTGAGGCCGGGGATGATGAAGTCGTCCACAAGGACCTGCACCGTATGACGGGTCGGCGGCCGGTTGGGGATTATGGACCGGAAGATGAGGTAGCCGGGCAACAGGTCCCACAGCTCGTCGGTGATGGCGGCCTCGTCGATCTCACCGCGGTCGACGGCGTGTCGAAGTACGTGCTGGATCACGGCTTTGCGCTGATTGAGGAATTGGTGCTGCATGGCATCGCTGAGCGCAGGGTGGCGCGACACTTCGACCAGGACCGCGCGAATGGTGCTGGCCTGTTGGCGGGTTTGTAGGCAGCAGACCTCGCCCAGCTTGATCAAGTCGCCCCGCAAAGTGCCGGTGTTCGGCGCGACCGCGATCTGACGGACGCCCTCGGTGAACGCGGCCAGCACCAATTCGGCTTTCGAGGGCCAGCGCCGGTACACGGTGGCCTTGCTGGCACGGGCGGCGCTGGCCACCGCGTCGACCGTCAGTCCGTCATAGCCGTGCTCCTGCAGCAGCTGCAGCGTCACCGCCAGCAACTCGGCCTCGCGGGGCGACCACGGCGACAGATCCGCGGACCGGTCGGCAGTTTGGGTCATAGCGCCCACCATAAGTCCATCACTGCGGCCGTTGCGCCCTATTGGGTTGCGAGCAGCTCCCCGAGCACCTCTTGATTCCGCTGTAGCCACTCCGCCTCCTCGCCGGGGGCAGGCATGATCAGCCCGGCTTCCATGATCGAGGTGGGGTCCATCTCGTTCAGGCCGATCAACAGCTCTCGGGCGTCCTGGCCGGTGATTGACACCCATGCCTGCGACAGCTCGCTGAGCAGGCGTGCCCGCGTCTCGCGGTCTCGGCCGGCGCGAATCGTGGCGTTGATCGCCGAACAGGCGCGGGGTCTGCCCGCGGTGAAGTAGGTGCCGGGGGCGTACTCGAGGAACAGAACGTTGACGAATCCACGCGGTGCACCCGTGACATTGCAATGAACTTCGGTAATGGCTTCCGCCAGCGCGACGCGGGTATCAGCGTTGAGCGATCCCGCCGGAACGACGCATTGATAGAACGGCATCACCCACTATGGCACTGCGTCGGCCCCGCTGTCAGCAGGCCCGTCGGCCAACAACTTTCGGAACCCGTCCTCGTCGAGGATCGGCACGCCAAGCTCGACGGCTTTGTCGTACTTGGATCCGGGTGAGTCGCCCGCGACGACGTAGGAGGTCTTCTTCGACACCGAGCCGGCGGCCTTGCCGCCGCGGGTCACGATCGCCTCTTTGGCGTCGTCGCGGGAGAAGCCCGCCAGCGAACCGGTGACCACGACGGTCAGCCCGGCCAGCGTGCGCGGAACGCTGTCGTCGCGCTCGTCGGCCATCCGCACTCCGGCCCTACGCCACTTGTCGACGATCTCGCGGTGCCAGTCCACGGTGAACCACTCAGTGACCGCCGCGGCGATGGTCGGTCCGACGCCCTCGACCGCGGCCAGCTGCTCGGTGGACGCTCGCTCGATCTTCTGAATGTCGCCGAACTCGGTGGCCAGCGCGCGGGCAGCGGTCGGCCCGACGTGGCGGATCGACAGTGCGACCAGCACCCGCCACAGCGGTGCCGCCTTGGCTTTGTCGAGGTTGGCCAGCAGCCGCTTGCCGTTGGCCGACAAGTCTCCGGCCTTGGTCCGGAACAGCTCGGTGCGCAACAAGTCGTCTTCGGTGAGGTTGAACAAGTCGCCTTCGCTGGTGATCACCCCTGCCTGTAACAGCGCGACACCCGCCTCATAGCCGAGCACCTCGATGTCCAGCGCGTTTCGGCTGGCCACGTGAAATACCCGCTCCCGCAATTGCGCCGGGCAGTGCTGGGCGTTGGGGCAGCGGATGTCGGCGTCGCCTTCCTTCTCCGGTGCCAACGTGGTGCCGCACTCGGGACATGTTGTGGGCATGACGAATTCGCGTTCGGATCCATCGCGCAGGTCGACCACCGGGCCCAGCACCTCGGGGATCACGTCGCCGGCCTTGCGGATCACCACGGTGTCGCCGATCAGCACGCCTTTGCGTTTGACCTCCGAGGCGTTGTGCAGCGTGGCCTGCCCCACCGTCGACCCGGCAATCTTGACCGGGGTCATGAACGCGAACGGCGTGACCCGCCCGGTGCGGCCGACGTTGACCCGGATGTCGAGCAGCTTGGTCTGTGCCTCCTCGGGCGGGTACTTGTAGGCGATGGCCCAGCGCGGGGCCCGCGAGGTGGAACCCAGCCTGCGCTGCACGGCCACCTCGTCGATTTTCACCACCACGCCGTCGATTTCGTGGTCCACCTCGTGGCGATGCTCGCCCCAGTAGTCGATGCGCCGCTGCACGCCGGCCATGTCGTTCACCAGGGTGGTGTGCACGGAAACCGGTAGCCCCCAAGCCTTTAGGGCCAGGTATGCATCGTGCTGGGTGACCGGGCGAAAACCCTCGGTGTGTCCCAGCCCGTGGCAGATCATCCGCAGCCTGCGACGGGCGGTGACCGCCGGATCCTTCTGCCGGAGCGAACCCGCCGCGCTGTTGCGGGGGTTGGCGAACGGCGCCTTGCCGGCCTCGACCAGGCTCGCGTTGAGTGTCTGGAAATCCTCCACCCGGAAGAACACCTCGCCGCGGACCTCGAGAACCTCGGGCACCGGGTACTCGTCGTTGGCCACGAGCCGTTCGGGGATGTCGTCGATGGTGCGCGCGTTCAGGGTGACGTCCTCGCCGGTGCGGCCGTCGCCGCGGGTCGCGGCGCGGGTCAGGCGTCCGCCTCGGTAGACCAGCGACAGCGCGACACCGTCGATCTTGAGCTCGCACAGGAAGTGGGCCGCGTCACCGACCTCGGCGTGGATGCGCCCGGCCCAGGCGGCCATTTCGTCGCTGCTGAATGCGTTGTCCAGGCTGAGCATCCGTTCCAGGTGCTCGGCCGCCTCGAAATCGGTGGCGAACCCGGCGCCGCCGACCAGTTGGGTGGGTGAGTCGGGGGTGCGCAGCTCGGGATACTCGGCTTCCAGCGCCTCCAGCCTGCGCAGGAGTTTGTCGAACTCCGCGTCGGTGATGATGGGCGCATCCCGCACGTAGTACCGGAACTGGTGTTCGCGTACCTCCTCGGCCAGGTCCTGCCACGCGCGCATCACGTCGGGGGAACTCACTCTGGCAGGTTAACGGAGGCATCCGACGGGCCCGGGCCGCCTCGCCCCCGCCGAACGTGCTCCCCGGGCGGTTTCCGGCGGGGGAAGCCCCGCCCTCAGTGCAGTCTCGGTGAGCGTGCCATGGAGGTGAGCCTGGTGGGCGCCGAGACTGGACTCGCGGCGTCGTCGAGACTGCACTGGTGGCGTCGAGACTGCACTGGTGGCGCCGAAACTGAACTGGGGGCGTCGAGACTGAATACAGGACGCTGTTGAGTGCCCAAACGACGCCCTCAATTCAGTCTCGGTGAGCGCGCCATGCGGGATGAGCCTGCGTCGTCGAGACTGCACTGGGGCCGAGACTGATATGGTGGCGCCGAGACTGCATACACGTCGTGGTTTCCGGCGCGATTTCCCACCCTGAGAGCACGCTCGGCGGGTCAGTCCTCCACAAAGGCGCGCAACCGATCCACCGCGGCGTCCCACCGGCGCGACAGCTGGGTCAGGTAGTCGCTGGCCTGGGCCAACGGCTCGGTCCGCACGGTCCACACCCGCTCGCGGCCGCGCCGGCTGCTGGTGACCAGTCCCACCGCCTGAAGCAGCTCCAGATGCTTACTGGCCGCCTGCCTGGTCACCGGAATCACCTGGGTGACCTGCGACGTCGAGCTCGGGCCAAAATCGCAGAGCCGCACGATGATACGCAGCCGATTGGGGTCGCCCAGCGCGTCGAACAGCGGCGCCCCGACAGTGCTCATACCCGCGCGTCCTCCAGGTACCGGCGCACGATGTCGCTCTGGATGGTCCAGCCTTCGGAGTTGGCCTCGAAGGACGCCGACCGGCGCGACAGCGGGATGGCGTCGAAACCGGATTCGACGATGGTGAGCAGCACGCCGCCGGAGGTCTCCGACAGGGTGAACTCGACCAGCGTGGTCGGCTCGGCGTCGTAGTCGACATCCGGGTCGATCGCGAACGGGTGCCACCGATAGGCGAACCGCCGCTGCGGCTCGATCGCGACGATCTGCCAGATGCTCTGCTGCCCGGCGTGCGCTTCCTGACGTTTGGCGACGCCTTCGTCGACGACGGTCGGGGCGATCGCCGCGGTGATGGATGTTCCCGCGACAAACGGGCCGTCGAAGCGGACGCCGAACCAGCGCCCGAACTCCTCGGCGTCGCTGATGGCGCGCCATACCCGCGCCAACGGCGCCCGCAGCACGACCTGCTTTTCAATGCGATCGGTGTTCATATGCAACCTCCTGGTTGCTTTTCAGTCCACCACGCCCGGCCCTGAAACGCAACCTTTTGGTTGCCTATTGGATCGCGCCGGGGTCTTGGCGCCAGGCTTCGGCGGCCTTGCGGACGAGCCCGATCGCGGTCCGCGCCCACTGCGGCGTGGCCGGCGCCAGGCCACACGCCGGGGTGACCCCGATCCGGTCCCGCAACGCCGAGCGGCCGAATCCCAGCCGATCGGTAACCGCGACCACCGCGCCGGCCACCTCTTCGGCCGAGGGCCGCCGGCGCGGCGCACTGGTGGGCACGACGCCCAGCATGACGGTGCGTCCCGATTCGACGAACGCCGCGACGCCGTCGAGATCCGCGGCCCGCAGCGCGCCGCCGTCCACCGATATCGCACCAATATTGCTGCGCTGCAACAGGTCCCACGGCAGATCGGGCGCGCAGCTGTGCAGCACCACGTCGGCGCCGACACCCGCGATGCACGTGTCCAGCAGCGCGCCGGCCACCGCTTCGTCAAGCGCGGCAACCGGACTCAGCGCGGTCACCCCGGTCAGCGATCCACCCAGTGCCGCCGGCAGCGACGGCTCGTCGAACTGCACCACCACCGGCGTGTCGAGCCGACGGGCCAGCGCTGCCCGGTGCGCGGCGACGCCTTCGGTCAATGACGCAGCCAGATCACGCACCGCACCCGGGTCGGTGATCGCCCGGTGGCCGTTGGCCAGCTCCAGCCCGGCGACCAGCGTGATCGGTCCCGGCGCCTGCACCTTGACCACCCGCCCGCCGCCGCGCAGGCCGGCCGCCTCCCAAGCCTCTTCGAGGGCGTCCATGTCCTCGTCGAGCAGGCTCACGGCCCGGCGCGTGACCGCGCCGGGCCGCGCGGCGATGCGGTAACCGCGCGGCATCGTGTCGATGGCCACGTCGATCAGCAGCGCGCCGGCCCGCCCCAGCATGTCGGCACCCACTCCGCGGGCGGGCAACTCGACGATGTGGGCCAGCGCATGCGCCAACTCGCCGACGACGACCTCCGCGGCCTGCCGCGCGCCGACGCCGGGCCACGATCCGACGCCGCTGGCCGTCGCGAAAGCACTCACCCGGCAACCGTATTCGACCTCACATCGAACGTCGCTCGCCAGGGGTGTTTACCGCCCTCCGGCACAGGTAGGTTCGATTGGCAAGAAGGGTCTGAAATGGCAGGGTTGACGCGGTCGCTGGTGTTGTGCGGCGCGCTGTTGCTGACGGCCGCATGCACGCGGGTGGTGGGCGGCAGCGCGCTGCCGGGATTCGGTCCTGCCGCCAGGGGCGTGCAGGGTGTGAACGTCGACAAGATCCTGCTGGAACAGTCCCGGATGGGCGCGATCACCGGTGCCGGTGAGCACCTGACGATCATCCCCACCATGGACGGCAGGTCCCCGGTGGACATCGAGGAACTCGCCCAGCATCTGCCCAAGCAGTGCCGGTTCATCTACGCCGAGACGGCGACCTTCGGGCCCGACGTCGAAGAGTTCCACAAAACCACCTTCCAGGACCCCCCGGATGGCGCCCTGATCTCCGAGGGCGCCGCCGCTTACCCGGATGCGGGCACCGCCCGGCGCGCCTTCGACGCCCTGGTCGGCACCGTGCGGGACTGCGCGAGCAGCCCGGACGGCCGGTCGTACATCGGCAACTGGAAGTCCGAGGGCGATTCGCTGCGCTTCCGGCCCGGCGACTGTGGCCGCGACTATCGGGTGCTGTCGGTGGCATTGCTCGAGGTCACCTTCTGCGGCTTCCCGCCGTCGGTATCCGACATCGTGATGACCAACATCGCCGCCAACATCCCGGGTTAGCGCCCGCCCAGTAGGGCGCCGAACTAGCCTCCGGTGCCGGCGATGGTGGCGCTGCCCAGCACCTCGTCGCCGTCAGGATCCGCGCGATACAGCACCAGCGTCTGGCCGCGCGCCACACCGCGCAGCGGGGAGCGCAACCGCACAACAAGCTCGTCGTCGACCAATTCGCTTATCGCACCGGCGGTTTCGCCGTGCGCACGGACCTGGACCAGGCACTCGACGGGACCCGACGGCGCCACTCCCCCGGTGAAGACCGGCGCCCGTCCGGTCAGCTCCCGCACGTCGAGGTCGGCCACGTCACCGACGTGAACCGTCGCGCTGTCGGCGTCGATCGCCGTGACGTAGCGCGGGCGGCCGTCCGGCCCCGGCCCGGCGATGCCGAGGCCTTTGCGCTGGCCGACCGTGAAACCGTGCACGCCGTCATGAGTGGCCAGCACCGCGCCGTCGGCGCCGACGACGGTGCCGCGCCGCACCCCGATGCGCTCACCCAGAAAGGCACGGGTGTTCCCGGACGGAATGAAGCAGATGTCGTGGCTGTCCGGCTTGTCGGCGACCGCCAGCCCGAGCCGGGCGGCCTCGGCACGGATCTGCGGCTTGGGGGTGTCGCCGATCGGGAATGCGGCGTGCCGCAACTGCTCGGCGGTCAGCACCGCCAGCACGTAGGACTGGTCCTTGTCCCGGTCGACGGCGCGGCGCAACCGCCCCTCCGACAACCGGGCGTAGTGGCCGGTGGCCACCGTGTCGAAACCCAGCGCCAGGGCCCGCGCGGACAGCGCGGCGAACTTGATCCGCTGATTGCACCGCACACAGGGGTTCGGCGTTTCCCCGCGGGCGTAGGAATCGACGAAGTCGTCGATCACGTCCGCGTTGAACTTCTCCGCGAAATCCCATACGTAGAAGGGGATTCCGAGCACATCGGCGACACGGCGCGCGTCTGAGGCGTCTTCCTTCGAGCAGCAACCGCGCGACCCGGTGCGCAGCGTGCCGGGTGCGGTCGACAATGCCAGGTGCACACCGACCACGTCGTGGCCGGCATCGACCATACGTGCGGCGGCAACCGACGAGTCGACGCCACCGCTCATGGCGGCGAGTACTTTCACCGGGACGCCCCCGCGGCGGCCAGGGCGGCCCGACGGGCGCGCTCCACCGCCCCGGGCAGCACCCGCAGCGCTTCGTCGACGTCTGCGTCAACACTGCTGTGCCCCAACGACAGTCGCAGCGATCCGCGCGCGCTGGCCGCATCGGCGCCCATCGCGACCAGCACATGCGACGGCTGCGCGACGCCGGCGGTACAGGCCGATCCGGTCGAGCACTCGATTCCGTTGGCGTCCAACAACATCAGCAGAGCGTCACCTTCGCAGCCGCGGAAGGTGAAGTGCGCGTTGCCCGGCAGCCGCAACGGATCGCGGGCTCCGTTGAGCCGGACGTCGTCGATCGTGCTCAGCACGCCCTGCACCAGGCGGTCACGCAGTGCCCGCAGCCGAACCCCGTTGGCCTCCAGTCCGTCCACCGCGATCTGTGCCGCCGTGGCCATCCCGACGGCGCCGGCGACATCCGGTGTGCCGGAGCGGATGTCGCGCTCCTGCCCGCCGCCGTGCGACAGCGGCACACAGCTGACGTCGCGGCGCAACAACAATGCGCCCACTCCGGGCGGGCCGCCGAACTTGTGCGCGGCCACACTCATCGCCGACAGCCCGCTGGCGGGGAAGTCGACCGGCAGCTGCCCCACCGCCTGAACGGCGTCGCTGTGCAATGGGACGCCGAATTCGGTTGCGATGGAAGCGAGTTCAGCAATCGGCAGAATGGTTCCGACCTCATTGTTGGCCCACATCACCGACACCAGCGCGACGTCGTCGTTACTCTGCAGCACCTCGCGCAGCGCCGCCGCAGACACCGAGCCGTCGGATTCGGTGGGCAGCCAAGTCACTTGGGCGCCTTCGTGTTCGACAAGCCAATTCACCGAGTCCAGCACCGCGTGGTGCTCCACCTCGGTGGTGATGATGCGGCGCTGGCGCGGCTGTGCATCACGGCGCGCCCAATAGATGCCCTTGACGGCCAGGTTGTCGCTCTCGGTGCCGCCGGCGGTGAAGATCACCTCGGACGGACGGGCGCCGAGCTTGTCCGCGATCAGCTCACGGGATTCCTCGACTCGCCGCCGCGCCGTCCGGCCGCTGGTGTGCAGCGACGAGGCGTTGCCGACCGTGCCGAACACAGCCGTCATCGCCTCGACGGCGGCGGGGTGCATCGGGGTGGTGGCTGCGTGATCCAGGTAGACCATGACGCGCCCCAGAATACCGGTCCGGCTCAGCGACCCCGAATTTCGAGCGGCCTAACTGGCGGAAGTACCATTCGCCGACAAGTTCACGCCAGAAGGGTCGGGTTGCAGTGTTCGATTTCGCCAAGTCCGCCAAGTTGATCGCTGGTGCCATGCTGGGCGGCGCCGCCGTTTTCTGCTCGGCCGTCGACGGTCCACCGGCCACGGGCGACCCGGGCACGCTTATGTCCATGCTGCCGCAGGGCTTTACCTCGAGTAATTGCCATCAGGAAGCGCCCAAGCCGCCTGCGCTGGAAAGGGTCAGCTGCGACCAGAGCAGCGAGTCGGACGGCCCGTCGGGAGCCAAATTCGCGTCGTACGGAAACGTCGACGACCTGGCCACCGGGTTCCAGAACGTCAAGATCAACCTGGCGTCGACGTGCCCGGGCGACCAGGTGTCGCCTGGCCCGTGGGGTTATGGCTCCGGTGAAAAGAACGGTGGCCTGGTCGAATGCGGAACCATCGACGGTGACTCCAATACGACGGTTCCCGTGGTGCTCTGGACGGACAAATCCAAACTCAGGCTGGCCCAGATCAAGGGTTCAGACATTTCCAACCTGTATCAGTGGTGGCGAACCAAGTCCGGCTGACGGTTGCGTATTTGCCCAGAACCGCTTCCCGGGCGTACCAGGCGGAAGTACCATTCGCCGATAACGTGCCACACGCCAGAAGGGTCGGGTTGCAATGTTCGATTTCACCAAATCCGCCAGGTTGATCGCCACAACCGCGTTGGGCGGCGCTGCCGTGCTCGGCGCTTTCAGCGGCGCGGTGGCCTCGGGTGACCCCAGCCAGCTGATGTCGATGCTGCCGTCGGGCTTTTCCTCGAGTAATTGCAAGCAGGAGAGTCCCAAGCCGCCGGCGGTGGAAAAGGTGTCCTGCGACCAAAGCACCGAGTCGGGCGGACCCACGGCGGCCTCGTTTGCGTTGTACCAAAACGTCGACGACCTCAACGCCGCGTTCCAGGGCGTGAAGATGACGGTGTCGCCGCAGTGCCCGCTCGACCAGCAGTCGCCCGGCCCGTGGGGGTACGGCTCCGGCGAAAAGAACGGTGGCCAGGTCGAGTGCGGAACGATCGATGACTCCGGCTCGACGGTCGCCGTGGTGGTGTGGACGGACAAAGCGAAGATGAGGGCGGCCGCGGTCCAGGGTTCAGACATTTCCAGCCTGTACCAGTGGTGGCGAACCAAGTCGGGTTAAGCCACCTGCAGGCCTGGGACGGGTTCCGGTCCCGGGGTCCCCACTTGCACCGCGGAGTGGCAGCGCCTGGCCAGCGCCCGCCGGTCAGTACCTGGTAGCTGCAGCGATTCCACCCGCACGCGTGCGACCGTGCGGCGCACCGACAGCAGCCGGCCGACGGACCGCCGCAACGTATCCTCGCCGACGTAGGCCGGCGCGGTCGAGATGGATCCGTCGACGTGGTGATAGGTCAGCCGCAGTGGCTGCACGGGCCGTCCGGCGTCGATCGCGGCCTGGAACATTGCCGGATAAAAACGCCCGGCCCCGCGATGCGGTTGCCGGGCGTCTCCTCGCGCCGCTGCGGGGCCTCCACCGTCGCCGGGTGACCCGCACCAGGTAGTGCCCTCCGGGAAGACCACCACCGTCTGACCAGCACGCAATCGGCGCGCGACGGCGTCTACCACCTCGGGCAGCCGGCGCAGACTGGCGCGCTCGATCGGGATGATCTTCAGCACGCGGGCCACGATCCCGGTCGCGGGTCCGGTGAACAGGTCGGCACGGGCGACGAACGAGCCTGGCAATACCGCCCCGATCGCGAAGGCGTCCAGCCAGGAGATGTGGTCGCTGACCACCAGGACGCCGCTCAGGTTGCGGATCGGGCTGCCGGTCACCGTGATCCGGACGCCGAAGCAGCGCAACACCAACCGGCAATAGGCGCGTTGCACCCGCGCCCGGCCCGGCACCGGCACCGCCAACAGCGGCAGTCCTGGTGCCAGCAGTAGCGCCAGCGTGATGCGGCGCGCTAACCGCAGATACACCAACCAACGCCGCGATCCGGCCGCGTCGCCGACGCCGACACAGCTGACGTCGCACGAGGCGTGCGGCAACCAGGCATGTCCGGTGACCGCGGGGCTGTTCACTGGGCTGATCGCTGGTTAGAGCCGCCAGCCAGGTCGGCGGCCATTTCCGAGGCCGCAGACACCGACCGCAGCCGGTTCAGATATCGGGTGTCGGCGTTCTGCTTGCTGAGCAGCACGCAGAAGTCGCCCACTCCGAAGTCCGGGTCGTGTGCGGGCTCACCGCAGACCTGGGCGCCCAGCCGCAGGTAACCCCGCATCAGCGGCGGAACCGTCGGCCGTGGCGGCGGGGGGATGTCATCGAGGACTCTGCCGTTCACCTGCACCGGTCGGTAGGGACGCACCCGGTACTCGCTGGGAGCGGCATGGCGCTTCTGCACGAAGTCGCGCACACCCCGAAGCTCACTGCCCGGCGCTTGGCCGTCGGTCTCGATCGGCACGGACACGCAGCCGGTCACGTACTCGTAGCCGCAGCGGTCCAGGTAGGCCAGGATGCCGGCCCACATCAGCAGCACCACACCACCGTTGCGGTGGCCTTCCCGCACCGCGGCGCGGCCCATCTCGACCAGCGACGGACGCAGCGGGTCGAAGGCGCGAACATCGAATTCCGTTGCGGTATAGAGGCCCCCGGCTGCGACGGCACCCGTCGGCGGCAGCATCCGGTAGCAACCCACCAGCTCGCCAGTGCTGTCATCGCGCACCAGCAGGTGGTCGCAGAACTCGTCGAATCGGTCTTCGTCCAGCTGGGTGTCGTCCGCCGCCGGCAGTGAGAAGCCGGGTGTGGTGGTGAACACGTCGTAACGGAGCCGCTGCGCCGCCTCGATCAGGCTGGAGTCGGTCGATAGCAACAGGGAATAGCGTGGCCCGGGCGACGACGGTGTCGCCGAGGCACATGGTTTGTCGGCAGCTATCAGGACAGAAGCGATGCTCATGGTCACCAACGTGTCTCAATCGATGTGCTAATCGGCATCGAGGCGCTGACATGTCGGTGCACGTCAGATGACGAAATATCGCGGAAAAAGTGACCGAGCAGACACAGAAGCACCCGACGCCGGGCGTGCGGGTGCTTCTGTGTCTGCTCGCGAGCGGGAGGCTCGCGCAGAGAAACCTAGCCCTTGCGGGCCTTGACCGCGTCGGTCAGCTGCGGGGCCACCTTGAACAGGTCGCCGATCACGCCGTAGTCGGCGATCTCGAAGATGGGCGCCTCCTCGTCTTTGTTGACCGCGACGATGGTCTTGGAGGTCTGCATGCCGGCCCGGTGCTGGATCGCCCCGGAGATGCCCAGCGCGATGTAGAGCTGCGGCGACACCGTCTTACCGGTCTGGCCCACCTGGAACTGGCCCGGGTAGTAGCCGGAGTCCACCGCGGCGCGGGACGCCCCGACGGCGGCACCCAGCGAGTCGGCCAGCGCCTCGACCACGGAGAAGTTCTCCGCGCTGCCCACGCCGCGACCACCGGACACCACGACGGAGGCCTCGGTCAGCTCCGGCCGGTCACCGGCGACCGCGGGCTCGCGGGCGGTGATCTTGGTGGCGTTCTCGGCGGGTGCCGGCACGTCCACGCTGACCTGCTCGCCCGCGCCGTCGCTCGGCTCGGCGTCGATGGCGCCGGCCCGCACGGTGATCACCGGGGTGTCGCCGTTGGCCTGCGCCTCGACGGTGAACGCGCCGCCGAAGATGGAGTGGACGCCCACTGCCCCCTCTTTGACCTCGACGACGTCGACCAACAGGCCGGATCCGATCCGGGCGGCGAGCCGGCCCGCGATCTCCTTGCCGTCGGCGGTGGCGGCGAGCAGGACCGCGGCCGGAGCCGACGACTCGGCCAGCCCGGCCAGCACGTCGACCACCGGGGTGATCAGGTACTTGTCGACGTCGTCGGACTCGGCGACGTAGATCTTGGCGGCACCTGCCGCCTTGAGCCCGTCGATCAGCGGTGCGGCGGTTCCGGGCGCACCGACGACGACGGCGGCCGGCTCGCCCAGTACTCGGGCGGCGGTGATCAATTCGGCGCTGACCTTCTTCAGCGCACCATCAGCGTGCTCGGCGAGCACCAATACTTCAGCCATGGGTTATCTGCCTCTTCAGTCGGGGGGAGTCAGTCGGGAGCGCTACTAGATGATCTTCTGGGAGACCAGGTACTGGGCGATCTGGTTGCCGCCTTCGCCCTCGTCGGCGACCTTCTCACCGGCCGTTTTCGGCGGCTTCGGGGTCGAGGACAACACGGTCGACCCGGCGTTGGCCGCCCCGACCTCGTCGGCCTCGACCCCGATCTCGGCCAGGGTCAGCACCGTGACCTCTTTCTTCTTGGCGGCCATGATGCCCTTGAAGGACGGGAAGCGCGGTTCGTTGATCTTCTCGTTCACGCTGACCACCGCGGGCAGCGCGGCCTCCAGGGTGAAGACGCCGTCGTCGGTCTCGCGCTCGCCCGTGACCTTGCCGTCGGCGACCGACAGTTTGCGCAGGTGGGTGAGCTGAGGCAGGCCCAGGTACTCGGCGATGATGGCCGGTACCGCGCCGCCGACGCCGTCGGTGGCCTCGTTGCCGGCGATGACCAACTCGGTGCCCTCGATGGTGCCCAACGCGCGCGCCAGCGCCCACCCGGTCTGGATGACGTCCGAGCCGGACATGCCGTCGTCCTTGAGGTGGACGGCCTTGTCGGCGCCCATCGAGAGGGCCTTGCGGATCGCCTCGGTGGCGCGCTCGGGGCCCGCGGTCAGCACGGTCACCGACCCCTCGACGCCGTCGCGGGCCTCCCGCTCGCGGATCTGCAGCGCTTCTTCCACCGCGCGCTCGTTGATCTCGTCCAGAACCGCGTCGGCGGCCTCGCGGTCCAGCGTGTAATCGCCGTCGGTCAGCTTGCGCTCCGACCAGGTGTCTGGGACCTGCTTGATCAGGACCACGATGTTCGTCATGAGTGTGATTCGTCCTCCTCGAAGGTGTCCCGCAGCGGTCGACTACGGGACCTCGGTCACGCGTTCCGCAACCGCGCGCAGCGATGTTACTGATAGGTAACTTTGCGCGGACTGCCATCACACCATAGCTGGTCACGATGGCACCACTGCCCGCCCGGTTCGCTATTCGCCCGGCACGGGTTAGCCTGCCTATGCAATGAGCGCATTCGTTCCCGACCAGATCCCCGACGGCACCCCGTCGGCTGCCTCCCCGGCGGTCCCGGCGGTGCTGACGCTGACCGGTGAGCGCACCATTCCCGATCTGGACATCGAGAACTACTGGTTCCGCCGCCACGAGGTCGCATATGAACGGCTGGCGCCGCGCTGCGTCGGTCGCGACGTGCTGGAAGCCGGCTGCGGCGAGGGGTACGGCGCCGACCTGATCGCCGATGTGGCCCGCCGGGTCTTCGCGGTGGACTACGACGAATCGGCGGTCACCCATGTGCGCAGCCGCTATCCCCGGGTGGAGGTGCGGCAGGCCAACCTCGCCGAACTGCCGCTATCCGACGCGTCGGTGGACGTGGTGGTGAACTTCCAGGTCATCGAGCACCTGTGGGACCAGGGCCAGTTCGTCCGGGAATGTCTGCGGGTGCTGCGCCCCTCGGGGCTGCTGATGGTGTCCACGCCGAACCGGATCACCTTCTCACCGGGCCGCGACACCCCGATCAACCCGTTTCACACCCGTGAGCTCAACGCCGACGAGCTGACCGAACTGCTGGTCGACGCCGGTTTCTCCGACGTGTCGATGAGCGGCGTGTTTCACGGCCCGCGGCTGCGCGAGATGGACGCCCGCCACGGCGGGTCGATCATCGACGCGCAGATCGCCCGCGCGGTGGCCGACGCGCCCTGGGCGCCCGAGCTGATCGCCGATGTCGCCGCGGTGACCACAGCCGACTTCGACATCGTCGAGGCCAAGGAGTCCAGCCACGATATAGATGACAGCCTTGATCTGATCGCGATCGCGGTGCGGCCGTGAGCACCTCCGGCGAGCCGGTACCCGGCCTCTTCACCCTGGTGCTGCACACCCACCTACCGTGGCTGGCACACCACGGCCGGTGGCCGGTCGGCGAGGAGTGGCTCTACCAGTCGTGGTCGGCGGCCTATCTGCCGCTGCTGCGGGTGCTGCGCGCCCTGGCCGACGAGGATCGGCACCGGCTGCTCGCGCTCGGCGTCACCCCGGTGGTGAATGCCCAGCTCGACGACGCGTATTGCCTCGACGGCATGCACCACTGGCTGGCCAACTGGCGGCTGCGCGCAGCCGAGGCTGCCAGCGTGAAGGCGATTCCCGAGTCCAAATCGGCCGGCTATTCGGCGTGCACGCCGGAAGCACTGCGGGCCTTCGGGAGGCGCGAATGCGCCGAAGCCGACCAGGCCCTGCAGGACTTCGAAACGCTGTGGCGGCACGGCGGCAGCCCGCTGCTGCGCGGCCTGATCGACGCCGGCACCGTGGAACTGCTCGGCGGGCCGTTGGCCCATCCCTTCCAGCCGCTGCTGGCGCCACGGCTGCGTGAGTTCGCCCTGCGTGAAGGCCTGGCCGACGCGGCGCTGCGGCTGAACCACACTCCGACCGGGATCTGGGCGCCGGAATGCGCTTATGCCCCGGACCTGGAAACCGAGTACACGGCTGCCGGCGTCACGCACTTCATGGTCGACGGCCCGTCGCTGCACGGCGACACCGCACTGGGCCGGCCGGTCGGCAGCAGCAACGTCGTCGCGTTCGGGCGCGACCTGCAGGTCAGCTACCGGGTGTGGTCGCCGAAGTCCGGCTACCCGGGGCACGCCGCGTACCGGGACTTCCACACCTACGACCACCTGACCGGCCTCAAGCCGGCCAGGATCACCGGCCGCAATGTGCCGTCGGAGGCCAAAGCCCCGTACGACCCCGAGCGCGCTGACCGCGCGGTCGACGTCCACGTCGCCGACTTCGTCGACCTGGTGCGCAACCGGCTGCTCGCCGAATCCGAGCGCATCGGACGGCCGGCGCACGTCGTCGCCGCCTTCGACACCGAGTTGTTCGGCCACTGGTGGTACGAAGGGCCGACGTGGCTGCAGCGCGTCCTGCGGGCCCTGCCCGCCGCCGGCGTGCGGGTGGGCACGCTGACCGACGCGATCAACGACGGATTCGTCGGCGCTTCCGTCGAATTGCCGCCCAGCTCTTGGGGTTCCGGTAAGGACTGGCAGGTGTGGGCCGGCGAGAAGGTGGTCGACCTGGTCCAGCTCAACGCCGAAGTGGTCGACACGGCTTTGACCACCGTCGACAAGGCGCTGGCGCAGACGGCGTCGCTGGACGGCCCCATCCCCCGCGATCGGGTCGCCGACCAGATCCTGCGCGAGACGCTGCTCACCGTGTCCAGCGACTGGCCGTTCATGGTCAGTAAGGACTCCGCCGCCGACTACGCCCGCTACCGCGCCCACCTGCACGCCCACGCCACCCGGGAGATCGCCGGGGCGCTGGCGTCGGGCCGGCGCGACAGCGCGCAACGCCTGGCCGACGGCTGGAACCGCGCCGACGGCCTGTTCGGCGCCCTGGATGCCCGTAGGCTGCCCAGGTGAGCCGGCGCCGGCCTTCCCCCTGCGAGCGTGCACAGATGTACGGCGAAACGCCGCTTCGGGCGGCATTCTGCGCACGCTCGCGGGAACAGTGGGCGCGCGCATGAAGATCCTGATGGTGTCGTGGGAGTATCCGCCGGTGGTGATCGGCGGGCTGGGCCGGCATGTGCATCACCTGTCGACGGCGCTGGCTGCGGCCGGTCACGACGTCGTCGTGCTGTCCCGGCGTCCCACCGGTACCGATCCCAGCACCCACCCGTCGTCGGACGAGGTCAGCGAGGGCGTCCGGGTGATCGCCGCCGCGCAGGATCCGCACGAGTTCTCGTTCGGCAAGGACATGATGGCCTGGACGCTCGCGATGGGGCATGCGATGATCCGCGCCGGCGTGTCTTTGAAAACAGATGGGCAGCGGCACCGCTCTGTTCGTACCTGGCGTCCCGACGTCGTACACGCGCACGACTGGCTGGTCGCCCATCCGGCCATTGCGCTGGCCCAGTTCTACGACGTGCCAATGGTTTCCACGATTCACGCAACCGAGGCGGGCCGGCATTCCGGCTGGGTCTCCGGCGCGATCAGCCGTCAGGTGCACTCGCTCGAATCGTGGCTGGTGCGTGAATCCGATTCGCTGATCACGTGTTCGGCGTCGATGCGCGACGAGATCACCGAACTGTTCGGACCCGGGCTGGCCGAGATCAACGTGATACGCAACGGGATTGACGCGCGGCGCTGGCAGTACGCCGCGCGCCGCCCGCACCCCGGGCCGCCTGAACTGCTTTATCTCGGGCGGCTGGAGTACGAGAAGGGCGTGCACGACGTCATCGCCGCGCTGCCGCGGATCAGGCGCCGGCACCCGGGCACCACGCTGACCATCGCCGGGGAAGGCACCCAGCTTGACTGGCTTGTCGAGCAGACGCGTAAACACCGGGTGCTCAAGGCAACTCGGTTCGTCGGGCATCTCGACCACGCCGAACTGCTGGCGGCTCTGCATCGGGCCGACGCCGCCGTGCTGCCCAGCCACTACGAGCCCTTCGGCATTGTCGCGCTGGAGGCCGCCGCGGCCGGCACCCCGCTGGCGACGTCCAACATCGGCGGTCTGGGCGAAGCGGTGATCAACGGCCAGACCGGGGTGTCTTTTGCACCCCGCGATGTCGCGGGACTGGCTGCGGCGGTCTGCAGCGTGCTCGACGATCCGGCCGCGGCGCAGCGGCGCGCCCGTGCGGCCCGGCAACGGCTCACCTCCGACTTCGACTGGCAGACAGTGGCGCGCGAGACCGCACAGGTGTATCTGGCGGCCAAACGCGGTGAACGCCAACCGCAACCGCGGTTGCCGATCGTGGAGCACGCACTGCCGGATCGCTAGTGGCGATCGCAAGCGCGGCGGGTCGCCACCATCGTAGGCTCACCTCGCACGGCGCGCTCACCTCGCACGGCGCGCTCACCTCGTACGGCGCGCTCACCTCGTACGGCGCGCTCACCGAGACTGAAGTGAGAGCGTGGTTTTGACCCACAACCGCGATCTGCATTCAGTCTCGGCGCCCCCCGTTCAGTCTCGGCGCCCCCAGTTCAGTCTCGGCGCCACCCGCGCAGGGTTGGCGATCGCAAGCACGGCGGAGCCACGCGCTGCCGGATCGCCAGATCTAGTCCAGGCCGATCGCGTCGGCGCAGTACTGCCACAGCCTCTCTCGCGCGTCGTCGCTGGAGCGGGTCGACAGCAGATAATGCTCCGGGCGGGGCCGCCGGTCGTGCCAGAAGCGGCCGGTCGGCGGCGCGGGATGGGTGGCGGCCAGCCACACGGCAGTGTCGGCGCCCTCCTCGGGGGTACGCAGCAGCGGGCCGGTCACCGCACGAAAGCCCGGCAGCGACGACGCCACTCCGGGGGTGTCGGCCCAGCCGGGATGCATGGAGTAGACGCGCAATCCGGCCCAGCGGCGGGCCAGGACCGGGGTGAAGGCGACCTGCATACGTTTCGTCCGCGCGTACGCGATGGCGCCGCGGTATCGACCGGTGCGGTATTCGGGATCGCGAACGGGCAGCGGCTGGGTATACATGCCGCCCGAGGACATCAGGATCACCCGCGCGTCGCTGGAGTCGCCCAGGATGGGCAGCAGCAACTCGGTCAGCAGCACCGGCCCCAGGACGTGGGTGGCCAGCGTGACCTCATGTCCGTCCGCCGTCTCGGTACGAGTGGCGGGCAGTACTCCGGCGTTGTGCACGAGCACGTCCAGCGTTGACATCCGGCTCGTCAAGTCGGCGGCGAAGGCCCGGACGCCGTCCAGGTCGGACACGTCGCACACCTCCACGCGCACGTCGCCGTCGATCTCCTCGGCCGCCTGCTCCCCGCTCGCACGGTCACGGACGGTCAGCAGTACGGTCGCGCCGAGTCCCGCCAGGCCCGCTGCGATCGCCTTGCCGATGCCGCGGTTGGCGCCGGTGACCAGTGCGGTCCGGCCGGTGAGTGCGTCCGGCGTCGGGTCGTCCGGCCAGCCCCGTTGCCGCAGCCGATAGCCGACGCTGGTGTAGCCCGGCACAACCGCGCGATCCAGGACCGTGTCCAGCACCGACTGCATTCCGTCGAGAACATTCATACGGATCACTATTCCCGTCCCCGGGCAAAGCCACGCGCACGCCTTCGCCGGTAGTGTCGAGTGATGGGGGTGGTTTATACGAGCGTGGTCGACGCGCCGCGCGACGAGGTTTTCGCCTGGCACACCCGACCGGGCGCGTTTACCCGACTCTCGCCGCCGTGGTCGCCGCTGCGGCTGGTCTCCGAAGCCGAGTCGCTGAAGGACGGACACGCCACCCTGGCGCTGCCCGGCGGGCTGCGCTGGGTGGCCGATCATCAGCCTGATTCCTACGATCCGCCGAGACGTTTCGTCGACACCATCGGCAGCGCCGGGCTGGCCTCGCTGCCGGCACGAATCGCGATCCGGTGGCGGCACACGCACGACTTCGAAGAGGTCACCGCTTCCCGGACCAGGGTTATCGACCGGGTTGACACGCCGTTGCCCGAGTCGGCATTGCGGCCGATGTTCGCCTACCGGCACCGTCAGTTGGCCGACGATCTGGCCGCGCACCGGTTGGCCGCCGAGCAGGGTCTGACTTCGACGACGGTCGCGATCACCGGGTCGTCCGGACTGGTCGGCTCGGCGCTGACCGCGTTTCTGCGCACCGGTGGACACCGCGTCGTCCAGCTGGTCCGCGGGGCCCCGCGCGGCGCGGACGAGCGGCAATGGAACCCCGATGACCCAGATCCGGAACTGTTCGCCGGCGTCGACGCGGTGATCCATCTGGCCGGTGCCTCGATCGCCGGCCGATTCACCGACGAACACCGGAACGCGATCCGCGACAGTCGAATCGGCCCGACACGGCGGCTGGCCGAAGTCGCGGCGCGCGGCGGGCCGAGGGTGCTGATCTCGGCTTCGGCGATCGGATACTACGGATACGACCGCGCAGACGAGATGCTCACCGAAGACAGCGATCGCGGCGACGGTTTTCTCGCCGACGTCGTCGCCGACTGGGAGGACGCGACCGCGCCGGCCGAGCAGGCCGGCTTAAGGGTGGTGCGGGTACGCACCGGCATCGTGCAGTCCCCGCGCGGCGGCACGTTAAAGCTGATGCGCCCGCTGTTCAGCGCCGGGCTGGGCGGCCGGCTGGGCGACGGCCGACAGTGGCTGTCCTGGATCGGGATCGACGATCTGGTCGACGTCTATCACCGCGCGCTGTGGGACGCTGCACTGTCTGGGGCGGTGAATGCTGTTGCCCCGCAACCTGTTCGCAACAGCGAGTACACCCGCACGCTGGCTCAGGTGTTGCGCCGGCCCGCGGTTTTGCCGGTGCCGTCGCTGGGGCCGCGGCTACTGCTCGGCGCGCAGGGCGCCCGGGAACTGGCCGGCGCCAGCCAGCGGGTAACCCCTTGGCGGCTCAACCATTCCGGTCACCGCTTTCGCCAGCCCGACCTCGACCAGGCACTGCGGCACCTGTTGGGCCGCAACACCGATCAACGCTGAGCGATCACGATCATCCGCCTGCTGTCGAGGGTGAGCGGAGCCTGATCCGCGCCGTAGCCGCTGACCTGGGTGAAACCTGCCGCCAGCAACCGCTCGCGCAGTTCGGTGTAGGTGAACAACCGAACGAAGAAGGGGACGCGGCGAGTGCGGCCGTCCCGGACGATGGTTCGTTCGGTGAAAACCCTGCTGGTGAGCAGATCCAGTCGATGCTGGTCGATCATGAAGTCATCGCCGCGCTGGACGACGCTTGACTGACTGAAGTGGCGAAGCAGGTATGCGAAGCTGAGCGTTTCGATCGCCAGTCGTCCGCCGGGTTTCAGCGCAGCCGCTGCCTGAGCCAGGACCCGCTGATTTTCCTCGTCGTCGAAATACCCGAACGCGCTGAACCAGTTGATGATCCGGTCGAACCGGCCGCTCCACGGCAAGTCCCGCATATCGCCGTGGACGTACTCGACCGAGACTTCCCGATCTTGCGCGTCTTGGCGGGCCAACTGCAGGAAGAACTCCGACGAGTCCAAGCCGGTCATCAGACATCCCCGCTGCGCCAGCCGGTTGGTGATGCGCCCGTGGCCACAAGCCAGGTCAAGCACCTCCATCCCGGGTTCCAGCCCGAGCCGCTGCCAGATCAGCTCAATGTCGGAATCAGTTCGTCGGTGCAGTATTTCGACGTAGAAATGCAGGTAATCCTCGTCGAAGGCGCCTTCGTAATCGAATTCGGGCTCAGGCATGTGGGTGATGTGTAAGAAAAGTCGGCAAAATGAGTGGATGTCCCCCGCGGTCCGCGTAGCGCTAGCTGGCCTGGGCCTGGCGGTGTGGGCGCGGCAGCAAAAGCCCGAAGCCATCGGCGCGCAGGCTCAGCTTGAGCTCGGCGGACGCGGTGTTGTGCCGCAGCCATTCGGCGATCGCCGCACGGTGCTGGTTGACAGAGCGGTGCTGAACGCCCAACTGCCGCAATAACCCTGCCGTCGTGGTGGGTTGGACCGGATACAGCATCACTGTCCCTTTCGGATGGCGCCGGCAATGCGCACCGTGCTCAGTGGCGGCTCCTGACCGGGCGTGCGGCCGTCGATGTAGAGCTGCTGCATAACGGCCTGCCAGGACTCCGCCGTCGTCGCCGAACCCGAGGCGCCTTCGAACAGGCCCACGATCACGGCGCGATTGTCAGCGGTCAGGGTGTACACCGGTCCGCCGACATCGCTGGCGTCGGCGTCCCAGCCGGTGATGACGAACCGGCCGTTGTTCACCGAGGCGACGCTGCCACAGCTTTCACCCGTCGATATTCCGAAGTGGCACACCGATTCTCCCGGCTGCGCAACCACTCCGGGCACCGACTGTAATTGGCGGCCAGTGGACAGCACATCCGTGGCTTTCACAGTGTCGTCCAGCTTGATGACTTCGTACTGGACATCGGGAGTGGGACCCTCGAGCGCCGGGGCCGCCGCACTATGCCGGGCACCAATCACCGCGCCGAGTACATTCCCGTGACTGTCCGTCACTACCGATCCGCCGTCGCATTGACCGGTGGCCACCGCAAAGCGCATCATCGGTACCACCATTCCCAGGGTGCATACCGTGGTGCCCTGATGAATTTCCATGCCGGGAAACGCGTTGGCACTCGGCTCGGCGGACGCACTACCCGGTATGACGGCACCCAACAAACTCGCCGCAAACGCCACTGCTAAACGGCAAGATCCCCGGTTACTGGTTGCCATAGAGCCCCGCACCGTCCTCACTTCCGTGAAGGATGAACTCCGAAACTGATTATAGGACCGAACCCGTCCTCGGCTCAGGCCGAATACCCATTACTCTCTGAGCCAAAACACTAGCGAAAACGAATTCAAAATAGGCCGATTTGGGTTTACCCGGCCAAATCGCGGGCCGCGGCAAACGATCGCAAGGGCCACCATGACACAGCACGAGACGACACAGCACGAGCAGGGCCGGCACTTTCCGTTCCGCTACGATCCCCGGCTGGCGCCCATCTGGGGGCCGTTTCGGTGGCCGGGCCGACAAGGCGTCACCTTGACCGGCGACGGCCGTTTCCTCGCCCGCTACGGGCCATTTCGTGTCGACGCGCCGCTGGCGTCGGTGCAGGACGCGCACGTCACCGGCCCATACCGGTGGTGGACCGCCGTGGGCCCGCGGCTTTCGCTCGTCGACGACGGACTCACGTTCGGAACCAACGCAACTGCCGGAGTCTGCATCCACTTCGAGCCACGCATTCGCCGGGTCATCGGGTTGCGCGACCACTCGGCGCTGACCGTCACCGTCGCCGACCCCGACGCGCTGGTCGCGGCACTCAAGAAGGGCAGCTAGGCCCGCCGCGCATCCCGCTCAGGGACTTGCTGGTGAAGGTCCATGACATGCTTGCGTCGTGGTGTGGGATGGTCTCGCCGCGGCCGTAACCGGCCGACGCTCGTGGCTTTTGGGGCTGGGCGTTGTGGTGCTGGCTACCGTTTTCATCGTGCTGGTCGGCGGAAACGCCGCGGCGGGCGAGTCGCCGTCGCAGGTGCCGACCGACTCCGGAGCCGCAAAGGTCGACGCGCTGGTCCGCCAATTCCCCGGCGGTGACCGGGTTCCGCTGATTGTCGTGGTCACCCGCGCCGACGGTGCGGTCCTGGACACCGCCGATGTGACGGCCGCCGAACAGGCCCGCGATCGGATGCAGGCGCTGCTGCAGCGCAATCCCTCCCCGGACCCGCCGATCGTGTCCGAGGACGGCAAGGCCGCGATCGGCGTCGTGACGATCAGCGCCGACCTGACCGGCCTGGCCCTCAACAACCGCGTGGGTGCGCTGCGCAACGCCGCACACACCGGCTTGCCCGCCGCGCTCCGGGCTCACGTCACCGGCGGACCCGCGTTCGGCGCCGACCTCGCCAACGCGTTCACCCACGCCGACGTCACCTTGCTGGCGGTGACGGCCTCGGTGGTCGCGCTGCTGCTGATCGCCACCTACCGTTCACCGGTGTTGTGGCTGGTGCCGCTGCTGGTGATCGGACTCGCCGACCGGACCGCGGCGGCGCTCGGCACCGCGGTGGCCTCGCTGACCGGGCTGAGCTTCGACGGCGCCACCTCCGGGATCACCAGCGTGCTGGTGTTCGGCGCGGGCACCAACTACGCGCTGCTGTTGATTTCGCGCTACCGGCAAGAACTTCGGCGCGTCGCCGACCACCGCGACGCGCTGCGCCGCGCGGTGCGCATGGCCGGACCGGCCATCGTCGCCAGCAACGCCACCGTGGTGCTGGCACTGCTCACCCTGATCCTCTCGGTGAGCCCCAGCACCCGCAGTCTGGGCGTGCTGGCCGCCTGCGCCTTGCTGGTCGCCGCGGTGTCGGTACTGGTGGTGCTGCCGCCGCTGCTTTCCGTGTGCGGCCGGCGACTGTTCTGGCCCCTGATCCCCAAACCCGACGCGGAAGACGCTGCGGAGTCGGGGCCCTGGCATCGCGTAGCCGAATGGGTGGCCCAACATCCCGCCCGGGTCGCGGTGGTCGCGATCGGGCTGCTGGCCACGCTGGCCACCGGCCTGCTGGGCACCGAAATCGGTTTGTCGCGCACCGAGCAATTCCGGGTCGAGGCGGATTCGGTGTCTGGGTTCGACGTCGTGGCAAAGCATTTCCCGGCCGGTCTGACAAACCCGACGGTGGTCATCGCCGCCACCGCGAAAGCGCCGCAGGTACAGCGGGCGATCGGCGCAACCCCGGGGGTGGTCCTGGTCACCGAGACGGGGCGGTCGACCGCCGGGCTGACCAAGTGGTCGGTGGTTATCGACGCCCCACCGTCATCCGCTCAGGCATTCAAAACCATTGAGGCGCTGCGTGATTCGACCACGGCCGTCGCGCCGGACGCCTTGGTGGGCGGACCGGACGCGCTGGGGCTCGACAACCGCGAAGCCGCGCGGCGCGACCGGCTGGTGCTGATCCCGGCGATCCTGGCCGTCATTCTGGTCGTCCTGTATGTATTGCTGCGATCCGCACTAGCGCCACCCACCCTGCTCGCCGCGACGATCCTGGGTGCGTTGGCCGCGCTCGGAATGGGCGGCTGGGCCAGCATGCACGTGTTCGGTTTCGCGGGCCTGGACCAGGGCGCACCGCTGTTCGCATTTCTCTTTCTGGCCGCCCTCGGGGTGGACTACACCATCTTCCTGGTCACCCGTGCCCGTGAAGAAGCCGCGGACGATGCTCTCGGAGGCGCGCGTGACGGCATGATCCGCGCGGTGTCGGCCACCGGCGGCGTCATCACCAGCGCGGGAATCGTTTTGGCCGCGGTCTTCTGCGTGCTGGGGGTGTTGCCGCTGATCGTGCTGGCCCAGTTGGGCATCATCGTCGGCCTGGGAATCCTGCTCGACACCTTCGTAGTGCGTACGCTGGTGATACCCGCGTTGTTCGCCCTGATCGGCGACCGCATCTGGTGGCCCAACAACCCCAGTAACGCTAAACCTGTTCAGCAGCAAGCAGATTCGGCCCCAGCGCAAGCGACCGGAGGCTCCAATAAATAAGTGCCCAGGTATTGCGCTGGCCCGCGGCGTTACCAGTGCCGTCGCTGGGTCCCAGGACTGCTTACCGAACAGGGCGCCCGCGAACACGCATACGTTGCGTCATCTGCTCGGGCGCCCAGCGAAAGTGGCCTGATCGACGCGGCCATCCCGTCCGGGGGTTGCCGCGAGTCGCGCACGCGGGCCGCTCTTGCTCGCATCGGCGACCAGCGCCATGAGCGCTTACTCGACAGACGTCGAGGCATCTGGTGGGTCTCGTCCACCTAGCGCCGAGTTTTGCCGTGAGGTCATGGTCCCCGGTTGCCCGGAAGCAAGACTGGCGCAACGAAGATTAATTCACTAAATTAATGATTAAATATGTGAAGGTAGTGGCTCGGACTGTAGCGGGCCCCCACTCCCAGCCAAGGGTGTGGTTTGTCGTCGAGGGGGTGACAACACGTGAATCCGAGCCGTTCGGGATCAGCGGCCGACCTTCCTTGCGATGGAGTCTTTGGTGGGACCGTGCGTGAATTGCCGCGGGCGCGTTTCATCGCAGCCGCGCGAACGGGTGCGGCCTACATGCCGGCCACTGACCAATTCGACAGTTGGCGAACGGGTTTGCGACGCGCAGTGCTCGCCGGCGTCGCGGAATTCGTCTCCGCCCGCTGCGCCGACACGTTGGGCGAGTGCGGCGTCGACGCGGCCGGCGAAATTTTGATGGAGTTCGTCAAGGGCGGCAAGTGCCTGCGGTCGACGTTCATGTACCTGGGCTGGCTGTGTGGCGCACCGGCCAGCGATGCGGCTTTGTCGGCGAGCGCCAGTCTGGAGTTGCTGCACGCCTTCGCGCTGCTGCAGGACGACGTCATGGATGACTCGCCGTCGCGGCGCGGGCGCCCTGCGGCACACATCCAGTTTGCGAGCTGGCATGCCCAACGCGGACTGTCCGGCTCGTCGTCCCGGTTCGGCGAATCGGCCGCCGTGCTGCTCGGCGACTTGTGCCTGATCTGGGCTGAGCAGATGCTGCGGGACAGCGGTCTCACGCGCCATCAACTGCAACGGGCATGGCCACGCTACGACGTCATGCGCACCGAGCTGGCGGTTGGCCAATTCGCCGATCTGGCATTAGATATACGCAAATTGCCCACGATGCAGTCCGTACTCAACGTGGCCCGGATGAAGTCCGGCAACTACACGGTGCGCCGACCCCTGGAGATTGGCGCCGCAATGGCTGGCTGCGCTGAGCACACCCTGGCCCGGCTCGGCGAATACGGCTCCGCGGTCGGTGAGGCGTTCCAGCTTCGCGACGACATCCTGGGAATCTTCGGATCACCAGCGACCACGGGCAAACCCAATGGCGGGGATCTGCTTGAACGCAAGGCCACCAGCGTTATGGTGGCCGCTCATCACATGGCCGACCCGTCGACCCGACGGCAACTCGATCAACTGATCAACAGCGACCCGCTCGACGAGGCAGACCTCGACCACTGGCGAAGCTTGATTTTCGCGACCGGAGCGGTCCAGCGGATCGAAGAATTAATCACCGACCGTGTCCAGATCGCGCAGAAAGCCGTGGACAGCGCACGGATTGACGGGCTGATCCGGGCCGCACTGGCCGATATGGCCGGGGTGTGCACAAGGCGCGCCGCATGAACACGCGGGCGTCGGGCTGATGCGTAGCGTGCGGGGACGCACCGACCGGGTGGTTGTCGTCGGTGCCGGGTTTGCGGGGCTCTCCGCGGCGCTGCATCTGGCCGGTCGGGGCCGAGAGGTCACGGTGGTGGAGCGTGAACCTTGGCCCGGCGGGCGGGCCGGCAGACGCGACATCAACGGGTACCTGATCGACACCGGGCCCACGGTGCTCACCATGCCCGACATCATCGATGAGTCCTTCGCCGCCGTCGGCGAATCCCTTTCTCAGCGAGTGGATTTGCTACCCGTAGACCCGGCTTATCGGGCCATGTTCGCCGACGGCGCCGACATTGACGTTTACCCTGACGCCGAGCGGATGGCTGCGTCGGTACGGGAGTTCGCCGGCCCGCAGGAAGCCAGCGGTTACCGCGCACTGCGTGACTGGCTTGACCGGCTGTACCGGACCGAGTTCGAGGGCTTTATCGCCGCGAACTTCGACTCCCCGCTGTCCATGCTGACCCCGCAGTTGGCTCGGCTTGCCGGTATCGGCGGGTTCCGCCGATGGGACACGATGGTCAGGCGCTTCATCAGCGACCCCCGGCTGCGGCGAGTCTTCACCTTCCAGGCCCTGTACGCCGGGGTCGCGCCCCAACACGCCCTGGCCGTCTACGCGGTCATCGCCTACATGGACACGGTCTCGGGTGTCTTCTTTCCGCGTGGCGGCGTGCGTGCGCTGCCCGACGCGCTCGCCGCGGCAGCACAAGACGCCGGGGTGCAGTTCCGTTACGGATCCACAGTCACCGCGCTGGAGCGCACCGGCGAGCGGATCAACGCGGTGATCACCGGCGAGGACGACCGCCTCGAGTGCGACGCGGTGGTACTGACCACCGAACTGCCCCTCACCTACCAGCTGCTGGGCCGGCGGCCAAAACGTCTGTTGTCGCTGCGCGCAGCGCCATCGGCGGTCGTCATACACGTAGGTTGCCGGGCTGTCGAGCCACCGTCGCCACACCACGCCATTCTTTTCGGCGACGCCTGGGAGCAGACCTTCACCGACATCATCCGTGACGGCCAACTCATGCGGGATCCGTCCTTACTGGTGACCCGCCCGACCGCCAGCGACCCCAGCCTGGCCCCGGCGGGCCGGGACCTGCTCTACGTGCTGGCACCAGCGCCGAACCTGGACCGTAGTCGCATCGACTGGTCGAGCACCGCCGCGCCCTACGCGCAGACCATGCTGGATGCGGTACAGCAACGGCTGCTGCCCGGTCTGCGCGACGGGGCGGAAGTGCTGCACATCGACACCCCAGCCGACTGGGCCCGCAGGGGCATGTTGGCCGGCACACCGTTTGCATTGGCGCATACGTTCGCGCAGACCGGGCCGTTCCGGCCGGCGAACCTGTTGCGTGGCATCGACAACGCGGTGCTGGCCGGATCGTCGACTACGCCCGGCGTGGGAGTACCGACCACCCTGATCTCCGGGCGCTTGGCCGCCGACCGCATCACCGGCGTCCCCGAACGGTCTCGCACCAGATGGTGGCGACCCGCTGCGCCCAGCTCCGCCGCGCTTGGGATCGCCACCACAGACACCAACCTCGACCTGAAAGCTCACCTGCCGTGATCCGCACCGAACTGGACGCCGCCGGCATCGACGATCCCCAATTACGCACCGCATATCGCCGCTGCCGAAAGATCGCGGCCGAGCACGGCCGCACCTACTTCCTGGCCACCAGGTTGCTGGCTCCAGACCAGCGCCCGGCGGTGCATGCGCTTTATGCCTTCGCCCGCCATGCCGACGACATCCTGGACGAGTTCGATTCGAACCTGGACGCCGCCGCCCGCGCCGATCGACTGCAACAGCTGTCCGACCGGTTCTTCGCCGGCGGCGAGCATCGCGACGAACCGGTGCTGGCGGCGGTCGACCACGCCATCGCCCGCTACGGAATTCCGGCCGATCTGTTCGAGGATTTTCTCGTCTCCATGCGCATGGACCTCACCGTCACCGACTATCCGGACCGGGACGCGCTCGACCGTTACATGCGGGGTTCAGCAGAAGTCATTGGCCTGCAGATGCTTCCGGTGCTGGGAACCGTCGTCGATGCCAGCGAGGCAGCACCGTACGCCGCCGCGCTCGGCCGCGCTTTCCAGCTGACCAACTTCCTGCGCGATGTAAACGAGGATCTGATGCGCAATCGGATCTATCTGCCCGCCGACGAACTCGCCGCGCATGGTGTGGACCGCGAGCTGTTGCTGTGGTGTCACAGTCACCGCCGCACGGATGCCCGGGTGCGGAGCGCCCTGGCGGATCAGCACGAAATCACCCGGGAAATTTATCGGTTCGCCGCCGACGGGATCGCGCTGCTGGCGCCGCGCTCGCGCCGTTGCGTTGCAACTGCGTTGACGCTGTACTCGGAAATCCTGGATTGCATTGAGAACAGCGACTTCTCAGTGTTCAGTCAGCGCGCCACCGTCGGCAAGACTCGCCGACTTCAGGTCGCCGGCGGCGCCCTGTTCCAGTCATGGCGGGCCCGCTTGGCCCAGCCCGAGCGCCGGGAGACCGGTGCGGCGTGAGCGATAACTGGCAATATCTGATCGTGCTCGGCCTGTGCCTGCTCATCACGGCGCCGCTGGAATTGTTCGGCAAGGGTGTGTACCGCCAGCCCCTCCGAATCTTCCGCGCGGTGGCGCCGGTGGCGACGGTGTTTCTGGTGTGGGACGCGCTGGCGATAGCTGCTGGATTTTGGTGGTACAACGGCAAGTACCTCATCGGCATCGAAGTACCGCCTCGCATACCCGTCGAAGAGGTGCTGTTCTTCGTGGTAATTCCCTTGTGCGGGTTGCTGACCTACAACGCGGTGACCACAATCCTCGACTGGAACAAGCGCCGATGAGCGGGCTGGGCTACACCCTGCCGGCGGTGATCGCCGTGCTGGTCGTGTGCGCGCTGGAGTTGACGCTGTTGCATACCGGCCTGTTTCGCCGGCTCGCCTACTGGTTGTCGATGGTGATCGTGGCCGGTTTCCAGGTTCCAGTCGACGGCTGGCTAACGAAGCTGAGCGCACCCATCGTTATCTACAACGAGCGGCAAACCAGCGGCCTGCGATTTCCGTTCGACATTCCGGTCGAGGACTTCTTGTTCGGCTTCGCTCTGGTCACCGGTGTGCTGCTGCTATGGGAGTACCAACGTGCGAATCGATAGCCATGGATAAAGCGGGCCTTGCGCGTAGCGACGTGCCGGATGCGTTCGACGTCGGCGCAGACGCCTACGACAGACTGGTCGGCGCCAATCCCGGCTATCACACCAACCTGCGGCGTTCGGTGCGTCGCATGGACCTGCCCGAACGGGGGCGAGGCCTACGGTTGCTCGATGCCGGCTGCGGCACCGGCGCGTCGACGGCCGCGCTGCTGGCAGCGGCTCCGGAGGCCGAAATCGTCGCCGTCGACGCCGCACGCGGGATGTTGGATGCGGCGCAGGCCAAATCGTGGCCGCTGTCGGTGCGGTTTGTGCACGCGCGCATCGAAGAACTGGCCGAGCACGGCATCACCGGACCATTCGACGGCATCCTGGCGGCTTATCTGGTGCGCAATCTGGCCGACCCCGAAAGCCAACTACGCACCTTCCAGACACTGCTGCGCCCGGGCGGAACGCTGGCGGTGCACGAGTACTCGGTGCGCGATTCCCGCGCCGCCACTCGGATCTGGCACGCGGTCTGTTGGGGCATCATCATTCCGGCCGGGTGGTGGCGAACCCGAAGCAGCACCCTGTACCGGCATCTGTGGCGTAGCGTACTGACCTTTGACGGGGCGGCCCGGTTCCGACAACGGATGTTGGATGCCGGATTCACCGCAGTCGGCAGCGAAACCATGCCCGGCTGGGAACACAACATCGTCCATACCTTCGTCGGAATCGCGCCGCGATGACCGACCGGCGTCGCCAAACCCATCCGGCATCCCCCGGATTGCCCGGTGCCAACGCGCTATCGTCGCGGCCCCGAGTTGTGGTCGTCGGCGCGGGCATTGCCGGCTTGGCTGCCGCCACTGGGCTCGCCGAACGGGGCATCGCCGTCGAGGTCGTGGAGAAGGAGCACTACCTTGGCGGTCGGGTCGGCGGCTGGACCGAACATCACGACGGCACCGACTTTGCGATAAACCGCGGATTCCACGCCTTTTTCCGTCAGTACTACAACCTGCGTGCCCTGCTGCGCCGGGTCGATCGGCAACTCCAAATGCTGACACCGGTCGAGGATTATCCCTTGATCGACGGCGCGGGACGGCGCGACACTTTTTGCGGATTGCCCCGCACACCACCCTGGAACGCGTTGGCATTCGCGTTGCGCAGCCCCACCTTCCGGCTTTCCGATCTGGTGCGCATCGACGCTCGAGCCGCCGCGCCGCTGGCCGCGGTGTCGGTGCCCGACATCTACCACCAGCTGGATCACATCGACGCCGAAACCTTTCTGAAGAGCCTTAATTTCCCCGAATCGGCGCGTCACCTCGCGTTCGAGGTGTTCTCCCGCAGCTTCTTCGCCGAACCATCGCAGCTGTCGGCCGGTGAGCTGGCGACGATGTTTCATATCTATTTCCTGGGCTCCAGCGAGGGACTTATCTTCGACGTCCCCAGGGCGAACTTCGATGTGGCCCTGTGGAACCCGCTGCAAAATTACCTCAGTGAACGCGGTGTCAGGTTTCGGCTCGGCACCCAGGTGCAGCGGGTCGACGCCGCAGGCCCGAAAGGGTGGCGCGTCCAGACTGATTCGGGCGATCCGCTGGATGCGGACGCCGTGGTGCTGGCCGTCGACTTGAACGGTCTGCAGCAAACAGTGGCCGCGTCCACCGGCCTCGACAACGAGCTCTGGCGCGCCCAAATACGACGGTTGCGCACCGCGCCGTTCTTTGTGGTCCGTCGGCTCTGGCTCGACCGGCCCGTCAGCTCACACCGCGCTTCTTTTCTCGGGACCGCGGGTCATCCGCCGCTGGACAACATCAGCGTGCTGGAGCGCTACGAAAGCGAGGCAGCCGCATGGGCACGCCGCAACGGCGGCTCGGTCGTTGAATTGCACTCCTACGCAATGGATGCTGCGACGCGCAGTGATGACGCGATCCGGCAACTGCACAAGCTTTATCCCGAAACCGCTTCTGCGAAGGTGGTTCGCGAACGCGTCCTGCGTCGTAGCGATTGCCCGTTGTTCACCCCGGGAACTTATACTCTGCGCCCAACGGTCACGACGCCGCATCCCGGGCTGGTGCTGGCCGGTGACGGGATTCGCGTCGACTTGCCGGTGGCGCTGATGGAACGCGCAGCCACCACCGGCTGGGTGGCCGCCAATCACCTGCTGTCCCAATGGGGCATAGCCGGTCACGAGCTGTACACCGTCCCCACCCGTGGGCGGTCCACCTTGCTGCGGTCGCTGGCGGCCCGTCAAGGATCTGGCGGCCATGAACGTCCGTGATCGGCTCCGCCATCGGTGGCCCAAAAACTGGCCGCTGCAGGCGATACCACGCGCCTCGTGGACGCAGCAGCCTCCGACCTACGGGGACGCGCAGCCAAGCATCATCAACGCCGCGCTGGAGCGATCCCAACGCCGACCCACCGGAAATTGGTATGTCTTCGCAGCGACCCGCGACGTGCAGCCCGCTCGTCCACTTGGCGCGCGTGTCGCCGGTATCGAACTCGTCGCCTGGCGCGATCGGCTCGGTGGATTGAGGATTGGTCCCGCAAGTTGCCCCCACCTGGGAGCCGATCTTGCGACTGGGACCGTGTCCGACGGTATCTTGTTCTGTCGATGGCATGGGCTGGCACTCGACGGCAACACCTGCAAGTTCGGGTGGGCCCCCTTGCCCGGCTACGACGACGGGGTGCTGGCGTGGGTGCGACTCGATTCCGTTGGCGGCGAAGTGCCGCTGGATAGGCCGGTGCTTGTTGTCCGGCCCACCGGCAACACCTTGCCGGCGGTCACCCGCGTCGTTGGTGTGTGCGAGCCGGAGGACATCATCGCTAACCGCCTCGACCCTTGGCACGGCGCATGGTTCCATCCGCATTCGTTCACCCGACTCGAGGTTCTGACCACGCCGACGGAGGAAGACGACCGCTTTGTCGTCTCGGTCACCGTCCGGGTCGGGCGCTTCGGCTTCCCGACGATCGCGGAATTCACCTGCCCCGAAGCGCGGACCATCGTGATGCGTATCGTCGAGGGCGAGGGCGCCGGCAGCGTTGTCGAAACCCACGCCACCCCAATCAGTCCGGGGCCAGACGGCCGGCCGCGGGTCGCCGTGATCGAAGCCATCGTCGCGACGTCGCAGCGCCCGGGATTCATCGCGGGGCGCAATATGGCTCCGTTGATCGCGCCGCTGATGCGCTATGCCGCTAACCGGCTGTGGCGTGACGATCTGGCCTACGCAGAACGCCGCTATCGACTGCGCAACGGCTTCTGAAGCAGGGTGGGAGGCTGGGTTTCGGTGACGGTGTTTCATGATCCGCCCCCCTCCGCTTCGCCGACGGGAGAGTCTGAATTACCTTTGAGGAAAGCATAATCTGCCGTCGTCGTCGCTACCGTGAGCACGCGCATGCCCGGGCCGAAATGGATTCCTTACCGCAGCGCCGGTTCATCGGGCGTCACGTCGCCGGTGTGCTATGTGGCGACTACCAAGATCGCGCTGCGGTGCCGTGGCCGACGACGCGACGAAACGCACTGTGGCGGCTGACGGGGACGGGCCGGGCGAGCGGGGACCCGCCCGGCGTCGCGACCCGGCTGCGACGGAAAGTCGGCTCGCTGCCATTGCCCATCGGCGACATGTGCACCGACGCGCGACCGGTTTACTTAACTCTCGACCCAGGACGCCGTACCCTGGATAGTCGATGAAAGATGCGGGTAGGTGACCAAACGCCACGCTGATGACCCACCGCCTGGCCGGGGGGAGTTGGAGAAGCTGCTGTCGGCTGATATCCGCGCGATCACTGCGCGATCCGAACGCGTCGGCCGGCACTTTGCGCATATGAACGATGTGAGCAACAACGACTTCCACGCCCTTCTGCACATCATGGTCGCCGAGACTGCGGGCACACCGTTGACCTTGGCGCAGCTGCGGCAACGTATGGACGTTTCGCCCCCGGCAATCACCTATCTCGTCGACCGGATGATCGAGTCGGGCCACATTCGACGCGAACCCGACCCTCAAGACCGCCGCAAGTGGCTGCTGCGCTACGAGAATCACGGCATGGCGACGGCTCAGGCGTTCTTCAGACCCCTCGGGGCTCATCTCAGCGCGGCAATGGCCGATCTGACTGACAAGGATCTCGTCGCCGCTCATCGGGTTTTCACGGCGATGATCGCCGCGATGTCAACGTTCGAGGATGAGCTTGGCACCCCAGGTCCTGATCTTTCAGCAGAACTCGGGCGCCGCGCCGCGGCCCCGCCGCGGCGGCAGCGGATGGCGCGGTCCAAGGCATCGCGTAGTTGACAGCAGGCGTTGCTCGATCAGATCCGCCCCGCGCGTCACTCCGCCGGTCGCGGCGAAACCAGCGGCGACCGCTTGCGCCGCAGGAGCCATCGTCGCCGCCTTCAGCACGGCGACGCGTAGTCCTGCCGGGGTGAGCCGCTTGGGAGGCACCCGGGTGCCGCAGCCGGCGACGCACACCCGGCGCGCGACTTCGGCCTGATCACGGGCAAACGGCACCACGCAGACCGGGACGCCGCGGTCGAGGGCCTTCACGGTGGTTCCCATCCCCCCGTGGGTGACGACACAGATCGTACGGTCAAGCACCGCACCGTGCCGAAGGAACTGACACACCGTCGCGTTGGGCGTCCGCGGCAGTCCGCGGGGTATGCCGGCCGGAAAGGTCGCGACAACATGGACCGGCTCATCAGCCAACGCACGTAAGGCCATATGGCCCAGCATGGCGTCGGCCTGGGCGATCGAGGACGTGCTGACCAGCACGATAGGCCGGTCGATGACGGCCAGCCAGTCCGGGACCGCCGCAGAAGCCGGCTCAAAGACACACGCCCCGATCAAATGCACCGCGTCGCCCCAGTCCGGGTGCGGGTATTCGAACGGTTCACCCCCGACCGCCAGTAGCAGCGGGGCCCGGCGCATCAGTTCGTCCACGGATTGGATCTTGGGGGCGCCCAAACCGGCGCGAAGGGCGTTGATCCGCGGCAACATCGGGCGATCGAAAAGATACCTGACGATCGGCCTTATGGACGCATCGCGAATTCCGCCGACGAACCCGGGCAGTGGCCGCAAACCGGGGCCGAATGGCGGCGCCCCGCGCGAGCGCAGGTATGGCGTGAACGGCGAAAACACCAACCAGGGCGGATCTGCGACGTCGGCCAGCGAGATTGCGCCCCAACAGTTCGCATCGACGATGATCGCGTCGGGCTTTACCTGCATGATCGCGCGTCGGAGATCTTCAACCTCGATCACCGCCCGCCGGCAGAGCACGTCGATCGACCTCTTCAGAACGCCTAAGGCGCCGCGCGCCAACCAATCGTGCCCGACGATGGCCTCGATCCGCGGGTCGACGGCTTCGGTATGCACGCCGGTCGCACGCATGGTGTCGACCTCGCTGGCCATCGTGCGCAAGTGCACCTGGTGGCCGCGCTGAGCCAGCTCGAGCAACAGGGCGGCCATCGGGTACAGATGCCCCAGGGCGGGCGAACCGTAAGCCAGGATTACTGCCATCCGCCCTGCCTAGCTGATAGGTACCGCACCAAGGTTGCGCAGAGCGGGCAGATCGGCGGCACCGCACCCGTGCAAACAAATCCGGAGCTCGTCGACAAAACGCTGCAGCCACGCCACGGCCGCATTTGCGGACTCAATCGCGGCGGAAAGCAGCGGGCGAGCAACCGCCACCACATCGGCACCCAAGGCGAGCGCTTTGGCCGCGTCCATACCGGTTTGGATTCCGCCGGAGGCGACCAGCGGGATGCGTGGCAGCGCCGCGCGCACCTCCAGTAGCGCTTGCGCGGTCGGTATTCCCCAGTCGGCCAGGTCCGGATAGCGCAGTTCGCCATAGCGGACCAGCTGCTCAACGCGCGACCACGATGTGCCACCGGCACCCGCGACATCGATGGCCGCCACCGGCGGCTCACCTGTCCGCTGCAGCAACTCAGCGACCGCCGTGGCGCCGATCCCGTGGCCCACCTCCTTCAGCAGCACCGGGCAATCCAGCATGGCAGCCACATCATGCAGCCGGTCCAGCGATCCGGCAAAGTCGGTGTCACCGTCGTGCTGCATCGCCTCTTGCAATGGATTAGTATGCACCGCAAGGGCATTCGCGCCAACCCGGTCGAGCGCTTGGACAATGTCAGGTACCGCATCCTTGGTGAATTGGGACAGGCCGATATTGCCGAACAGCAACACGTCGGGTGCCACGTCACGCACGGTGAAGCTGGCGGCGGCTCGCTCGCCCAGCGCGCTGCCCAGCATGACCCGTTGCGACCCGAGCATCATCCCGATACCGAGCCGCTGGGCGGCGGTGGCCAGATTTCGGTTGATGCTGCCCGAGAGCTCGGCGCCGCCCGTCATGGCGCCCACCAGGACGGGAGCTCGTAAGCGGGCGCCGAGGAACTCAACGGCAAGGTCGATGTGGTCCAGGCTTGTCTGGGTGAGCGCGTTGTAGGGCAGTCGGTAGCCCTCCAACCCTGTCGTCACGCCGTGATAGCCGACGTCCTCCTCTCGACAAACATCGATATGACGACGTTTGCGAGTGGTCATTTCGCGCTGGTCACCCGTCACGGGAATGCGATCTGGCGGCGACGGTTCAATGGCCAACGACCGCCGCGGTGCTGGCGGTCATGCTGAATGTCCGCATGGTTAGCCTTGAGGTCTCGGTTTGACCGCAACAGCGATTTCGTTGCGGCGCAGCGCCGGAACGGTCCATGGTGGGTCGTAGAACCAGGCCGCTGATGCATCGAGCGCCTCGAATCCCAAGTCGCCCAGCGTGTTCATCAAGTGTGCGCGGTTCCAGGCAACGGTTCGGCGACTGATGTTACCGGAGAAGCGGCGCACCGCAATCGTCGCCGGCGGCACGGTGACCAACCTGATCTCGGCCTCGTAGGGTTTGGGCAAAGAGTCCAGGGTCTTGTCGGCGGGCATGAAGAACCGGATCACCCATTCGCCGTCGCCGACCGCTTCTTGTGACACCGGCGCCGTCATCGAGACCTTCTCCTGCCCGTGGTTGACGCCGAAGATGTAGCGGGCCAGACGACGGAAACCGACGTTGCGCGCTGATTCTTCGTCAGCGACGACCGTTGTCTCCGCGGCGACGCGGGCGCCATAGCGGCGGATTTCCACGTCGCTCGTCAGCTTTTGGGTGCTGTGTGCAGGTTCCTCGGTGCCATGCCGGTAGCCGACCACCGAGCCTGCAGCGTCGATGATCTGCCCGATCATGGCCGTGATCGATCGGAGCAAGGCCGCCTCATTCCTGGTCAATCCATCGCTTCGTGGTCCTGATGTCCGACCGAACCGCCAGTCATCGTGCAAACCGCACGGACGCCGGTCAACGCTGCCACGCCACCCTGAGCATACCCGGAAACCGGAGGATTTGTTAACTTATTGAATGTTTAACTCATTTAACTATAGTCCGCAACGGTGAACTGAGGCACATTCGTCGCGAGCAAGGTAGAGCCGACTGTCCACGATGGACATCTATATTGTGTTCTCTTCCTTGGTATTTGGATTTCCAATGGTGCTTGGCAACCGTCCCGCGCATCGTCACCGGCGCCTTGCCTGGGTTTGCGGTCGCCGGCCGAACCACTCGGCACCGACGGTGCGTCCCAGACTCCGAAGGTCTGCCGGCAGCGTTCAGGGCGGAAGCCACAGGCATCAGGGCTCCGGTATCTCGTCCCACGAAGCGCCATTCGCGAGGCAACCTCGTTGCGGCACAACCAACCAACCCGGCATCACCTAGCCAAAGATAACTTCAAAGGCTTAATATTTAATCAACTGAACTTTATCGATCCGCCCTGCCAGCAAATCGCCACCAGCCTAGAGGACGGTACATGTTAGCGGGAATGGCCCGACTCTCCGTCGCCGCGCCACGACGGGTCATCGCCGTCACCGTCCTGTTCATGATTGCTGCTGCCATCTTCGGCATTCCCGCTGCGACTCGTCTGTCCGGCGGCGGATTTCTCGATCCCACATCCGAATCCGCCCGCGCCTCGGCGGTGCTCGCCAACAAGTTCCATCAGGGCGACATGGAGTTGGTGCTGCTGGTGAATTCGGAAGGCGGCCTCAGAGGTGGTCCCGCACGCGCCGTCGGCACCGACATTGTCCGGCACCTTGCCCAATCACCGTTCGTGTCGCAAGTGGCCTCACCATGGGAGCCGCAACTTACCCCGGGCACGCTCAGCGCCGACGGAAAGTCAGCGATGATCGTCGCCGCGCTCAACGGCGACGAGAACAGCGCACCTAAGCAGGCCCGAACGCTGGCGGACCGGTTCGCCGGTGACCGCGACGGGGTCAGGGTGCAAGCGGGCGGGTCGGCGATTGTCTATTCGCAGATCAACCAACAGACCGAAAAAGACTTGCTGCGAATGGAAGTCATCGCGATACCGTTGAGTTTCATCGCGCTGGTATGGGTCTTTGGCGGTCTGCTGGCTGCCGCACTACCGGTGGTCGTGGGCGGATTCGCGATCCTGGGTTCACTGGCGGTGTTACGGGCGGCGGCGTTGGTGACCGACGTGTCGATCCTTGCTCTGAACGTGACAGTCGCGTTGGGGTTCGCCCTGGCGATCGACTACACCTTGCTGATCATCAACCGGTACCGCGACGAACTGGCCGATGGCATACCCCACGACGAAGCTCTGATGCGCACCATGACCACCGCAGGACGCACCGTGCTGTTTTCGGCGATGACGGTGGCCCTGGCGCTGTTGGGGACGGCCCTTTTCCCGATGTACTTCCTGAAGTCCTTCGCCTACGCCGGCATCGCGGTGGTGGCGTTCGCCGCCGTAGCGGCGGTCGCGGTAGCGCCGGCCGCGATTGTGTTGCTGGGCAACCGGCTCGACGCATTCAACGTGTGGCGTCTAGGTCGGCGGCTATTCCGGCGCCCTGAACGAGCGCAGCGGACCATTGAGCAGACTTTCTGGTATCGGACAGCAAAACTGGTTATGCGTCAAGCGGTCCCGCTGGGCTTCGCGTGCATCGCGTTGCTGCTCGCGTCGGGCATACCGTTCCTCGGCGTCAGATGGGGCAATCCCGATGACCGCGTACTTCCGACCACATCGTCGGCACGAGTGGTGAACGGTCGAATCCGCAGCGAATTTCCCACGAATTCTGCGACCCGCGTGAAGGTCGTCCTACCCGACGCCACCGGGCTGACAGCGAGACAGCTCGACGACTACGCCGCGCAGCTGTCCCGGGTGAGCGATGTGTCAGCGGTGTCCTCGCCGACCGGCACCTTCGTTGCGGGTGAGACCAGGGGGCCGCCGTCCGCTCCGGCCGCAATGGCAGACGGCAGCGCATATCTGACCGTTGACAGCGCCGCAACCCTGTATAGCGAGGCATCAGAGACCCAGTTGGCACGCTTGCACGCGATCGTGCTGCCGGGGAATCGGGAAGTGCTGACGACTGGAATGGCGCAAACGAATCGCGACTGCGTGGACGGCATCACATCAAGGCTGCCGATGGTTTTCGGCTTTATCGCCATCGTCACGCTGGTGCTGCTTTTTCTACTCACCGGCAGTGTCGTGTTGCCGATCAAGGCCGTGTTACTCAACATCCTTTCGCTGACTGCGACGTTCGGCGCTCTGGTGTGGATCTTCCAGGACGGGCACCTGGGCGCCGCGGGTACCACCCCAACCGGCACGCTGGTGGTAAACATCCCCGCACTGATGTTCTGCATCGCATTCGGATTGTCGATGGACTACGAAGTGTTCTTGCTCTCCCGGATCCGCGAATATTGGCTTGCTTCGCCTCGAACGGCTGCCGACAACGACGAAAGCATCGCGTTGGGTATTGCCCACACGGGCCGGGTGGTGACCGCCGCAGCACTGCTGATGTCGATCTCGTTCGCCGCCCTCATCTCCGCCGGGGTGTCGTTCATGCGCATGTTCGCAGTAGGGCTGACGATCGCCGTCTTGGTAGACGCGACGCTGGTACGGATGGTTCTGGTGCCTGCTTTCATGCACGTGCTGGGCAAGTGGAACTGGTGGGCACCTAAGCCGCTGGCCCGTTGGCACCGACAGACCTCTGCTGGCGAATCGGAAACCGACCGCGGCGTTGACATGGCGACGGGCTGACGGTGACCAAGACACCACGCGCGCATCAGGTCTCGGCCGTGCCCAATTCCGTCTGGAAGCGGCGCATCGCGACGATGAGCGCGGCAAAGACCCGATGCGCGGCGGCCAAGTCGGGGTCGGGCAAGTCTTCCAACGCGGCGTGGGTGTGCGCCCGCAACGGGTTGAAGAACAACCGCGCAGTGTCGATTGCCGGTGCGGAATAGCGCAGGATGACCTTGCGGCGGTCGGCAGGGTGGGAGTCGCGACGAATATGGCCCGAGTCGATCAGCCGATCGACCAGGTAGGTGATCGCGGCACCGGAAAGGCCCATCCGTTGGCTCAGGTCGCCCGAAGTCACAGGCCGACCGGCGGTTTCGGCGACCATAATATGCAGCAGCGCGCGGAAGTCGGTGGGCCGCACATCGTGCGACACCGCAAACAGCCGGCCGATCTGGTCGGACTCAGCCGACAGTTCCCGCACGTCGGTCACGATCAGCGATTCCAGTTCGGCACGTTCGCAGGCGTGCTCGTCGGGGTTCATACCGATGAGCAGCATATCCACATCCGGCATTAATTTCATTTGATTAATATTTCAATAACTGAAATAATTTGGACGTGGCGTGGGAAGGACTCGCCGGCGGGGTCACGAGCCGACGCTCTTGGCTCCTCGCCTTGGGCGTTTCTCTGGCGGCCAGCGGTTTCATGGCGTTTGATCGGTGGGAGGCATGGTCCGTGCGGTGTCGGCCACCGGCGGCGTCATCTCCAGCGCGGGAATCGTTCTGGCCGCGGTCTTTTGCGTGCTCGGTGTGTCACCGGTGACCGTGATGATCCAACTCGGCATCATCCTGGGCCTGGACATCCTGGCAATCCCCGCGTTGTTCGCCTTGATCGGTGACCGCATCTGGTGGCCCGGCGCTCACTCGCGAAAATGAAGGGATCCAACATGAATAAGTCAACTCTGGCCGGCACCGCCCTGGCCGTCGCCGCGGCCGCGGCCTCGGGAAGTATCGCCAGCCCGAATAGAACCCCCGGATGGTACGACCGCCTTCGCAAGCCTCCTTACCAGCCACCCAAAGTCGCCTTCCCGATAGCCTGGACCACCCTCTACGGCGATATCGCGGCCACCTCCGCGGTGGCCATCGACCGACTCCGGGCGGCCGGTCAGCACGACAAGGCACGCCGTTATGTCGCCGCGCTGGGCGCCAACCTGACGCTCAACGCCGGATGGAGTTGGCTGTTCTTCCGCTACCACCGACTCGGTGCGTCGGCATTGGGTGCGGCGGCGTTGACGGTGAGCAGCGCCGACCTGGCCAGGCGAGCCGCCGACGCCGACGCGCGGGCCGGAGCCGCACTGTCGCCGTACCCGCTGTGGTGCGCCTTCGCCACCGTCCTGGCCACCCACATCTGGCTTGTCAACCGGAAGAGCCACTGAATGTATGGCTGCGCTGTTGTGGTTTCGACGCGACCTGCGGTTGCGCGATCATCCTGCCCTGGCAGCCGCGGCGGACAGCGAAGAAGTCCTCGGCTGCTTTGTACTGGACCCGCGCCTGGTGGCTTCGTCGGGTCAGCGCCGCCTGCAGTTTTTGGGTGACTCGTTGCGGCAACTGCGCGACGAGCTGGACGGTCGGCTGCTGGTGACCGCCGGGCTACCTGAAGAGCGAATCCCATTGATTGCCAAGGAGATCGACGCTTCCTCGGTGCATGTGTCGGAAGACTTCGCACCGTTCGGGTGCCGCCGCGACGAACGGGTGCGCGACGCGCTGGGTTCGGTGCCGCTGATGGCGACGGGGTCGCCGTATCTGGTATCCCCCGGCCGCGTCACCAAAGACGACGGCACGCCTTACCGAGTGTTCACGCCGTTCTTGCGGGCCTGGCGCGACGCCGGATGGCGGCAGCCGGCGCGATCCGCCGCCGATTCCGCGCGCTGGCTCGATCCTGCCGAAGTGCGGATCGACCAGTGCGAAATCCCCGACCCGGGTACCACTCTCGGCATCGCCGCCGGTGAAAGCGCGGCGCGCGCGCAATGGGCGGCGTTCGTCGGCGACGGACTGGACCACTATGGCGACAACCGTGACCGGCCCGACCTGGAGGCCACCAGCGGCATGTCGGCGCACCTGAAGTTCGGCACCATCCATCCCCGCACCATGGTTGCCGACCTGGATCTGCGCCGCACCGGATCGCAAACGTACCTGCGCGAGTTAGCATTTCGTGACTTCTACGCCGCGGTGCTCTATCACTGGCCGGACAGCGCGTGGCGCAACTGGAACCCCGACTTCGACGGCATCCAGACCGACACCGGAGCGGACGCGAGGCGGCGCTTCGAAGCCTGGAAGGCCGGCGAAACCGGGTTTCCGATCATCGACGCGGGGATGCGCCAACTGAGCGCGACCGGCTTCATGCACAACCGGGCGCGGATGGTCGTGGCGTCGTTCCTGGTCAAGGATCTGCATCTGCCGTGGCAGTGGGGTGCGGGATGGTTTCTGGATCAACTCACCGACGGCGACATGGCCAGCAATCAACACGGTTGGCAGTGGTGCGCGGGATGCGGCACCGATGCGGCGCCGTACTTCCGGGTGTTCAACCCGGCCGCGCAGGCCGAGAAGTTCGATCCGTCAGGTGATTACATCCGGCGCTGGGTGCCCGAGCTGGGCGGCGTGGACGACGCCCTGCTGCGAAAGGGTGGACGGCCGACGGGGTATCCCGCACCGATCGTCGACCACCGCACCGAGCGCGCCGAAGCGCTGCGCCGCTATCACAGCCTGGGCTGAAAGCCCGAATCCACCTACCCGACGCGGACCGGCGTGCAAGTATCTGAGGCGCCATGGCTTTGTTGATCGTTCGGACGATGCTGGGATCAGGCGCGGCGGTGGGGCTGATGACCGGCATCGGGGCCTGCTCGTCGGGCACACTGGGCAGGAGCGATGTCGAAAGCCAGATCACCGCGAAAATGACGGACTCCGCCGGCAACAAGCCCGACACGGTGACCTGCCCGGGCGATCTGCCGGCGAAGGTCGGGGCGCAGTTGAATTGCGAGATGGTGGTCAAGGACCGGACTTTCAACATCAACGTGACAGTCACCAGCGTCGACCGCGGCGACGTCAAGTTCGACATCGTCGAGACCGTCGACCGGAGTCAGGTGGCCAACATCATCAGTCGGCAGCTCACTGAAAAGGACGGGCACAGACCGGATTCGGTGACTTGCCCGGACAATTTGAAGGGCGTCACGGGCGCCTCCCTGCGTTGTGAACTGACCGAAGGCGGCGACAGGTACGGGGTGACTGTCACGGTCACCAGCGTCGACGGCGAGAATGTGGACTTCGACATTCAGCGCGACGAGCAGCCGTCGTAGCTAGCGGGAGGCCTTCTTGCGTTCGATGTCGGCCAGGGCGGCGGCCAGTTCGGCGCGCTGCGCGGCCGAGCTCTCCCAGGACAGCTGCCGGTTCTTGACCACCTTGGCCGGCGCGCCGACCGCGATCGAATAGTCCGGGATGACGCCGCGGACCACCGCGTGCGATCCCACCACGCAACCCCGTCCGATGGACGTGCCGCGCAGGATCGTCACCTTGGTCGCCAGCCAGGTGTCCGGCCCGATCCGCACCGGGGACTTGACGATGCCCTGGTCCTTGATCGGGACGTTGATGTCGTCCATCCGGTGATCGAAGTCGCAGACATAAACCCAGTCGGCCATCAGCGCCGAATCTCCGAGTTCGACGTCGAGGTAACAATTGATGACGTTGTCGCGGCCGAGCACCACCTTGTCCCCGAACCGCAGTGAGCCTTCGTGGGCGCGAATGGTGTTCTTGTCCCCGATGTGCACCCAGCGGCCGATCTCCATCTGTGCCAGTTCGGGTGTGCAGTGGATCTCGACGCCCTTACCCAGGAACACCATCCCGCGGGTGATGATGTGCGGGTTGGCCAGCTTGAACCTGAGCAACCGGTAGTAGCGCACCAAGTACCACGGGGTGTACGCGTGATTGCGCAACACCCACCTCAGCGAGGCCAGCGTGAGGAACTTGGCCTGCCTGGGGTCGCGCAGCTGCTGTCCGCGCCAGCGGCGATGGAGCGGGGCGCCCCACATGCTCGTCATGGCCGAAAAGCCTAGCCCGACGACGATGCGCGCCGGAATGGCGGGCTGATGGAGTCGGGCAATCAGACGTACGCGAGCCGGCACGCGTTACCCTCACCTGTAGTCGATCGCTGCCCATGCCGAAGCGTGTTTTTCGAAAGGATGCGGAAGGATTTCGGAACCCGGGGTGTATGCGCGACGTCTCTTGGCGGCCGTTGTCGCCGCCGTGCTCACGGTCGGGCTTGGCGGTTGCGGTAACACCGACACGTGGGTGGACGCGGCGCCCGCACCGGGCTGGCCCGCGCAGTACGGCGACGCCGCCAACAGCAGCTACACCGCGACGGCCGGCGCCACCAAGCTGGCGCTGGTGTGGACGCGCTCGGTCAAAGGGAGCCTGGCGGCCGGGCCGGCGCTGAGCGTACGCGGTTATCTCGCGCTGAATGCGCAGACGCCGGCCGGATGTTCGCTGATGGAGTGGGAGAACAACGCGAACGGACGGCAACGCTGGTGTGTGCGGCTGGTCCAGGGAGGCGGCGTGGGCGGGCCGTTGTTCGACGGTTTCGACAACCTCTACGTAGGCCAGCCGGGAGCGATCGACTCTTTTCCGCCGACCCAATGGACGCGCTGGCGCCAGCCGGTGATCGGGATGCCGTCGACCCCGAGGTTTCTGGGCGGCGGCCAACTGCTCGTCACGACGCACCTGGGACAGGTGGTGATTTTCGAGGCCCACCGCGGCAAGGTGGCCGGCAGCCCGCTGGATCTGGTGGAGGGCATCAATCCCACCGATGCCACCCGCGGCTTGGCCGATTGCGTGCCGGCGAAGGCGGGCTGCCCGGTGGCGGCGGCTCCCGCCTTCTCGAGCGTGAGCGGGACCGTGGTGCTGGGTGTCTGGCAGCCGGGCGCGCCGGCGGCGGGTCTGGTCGGGCTGAAGTATCACCCGGGGCAGACGCCGCTGATTGCCCGCGAGTGGACCAGCGACGCCGTCAAGGACGGGGTGCTGGGCAGCCCGGTGCTGTCCGCCGATGGATCGACCGTCTACGTCAACGGCCGCGACCAGCGCCTGTGGGCGTTCAACGCCGCCGACGGAAAGACGAAGTGGTCGGTGCCGCTGGGGTTTCTGGCGCAAACGCCGCCCGCGATCACCCCGCAGGGCCTGATCGTGTCCGGCGGCGGCCCGGACACCCGGTTGGCGGCATTCCGGGATGCCGGTAACCACGCCGATCAGGCTTGGCGCCGCGACGACGTCACACCGCTGTCGACGTCGAGCCTGGCCGGTGCCGGGGTCGGCTACACGGTGGTCAGCGGACCGGCCCGCGAGGACGCTCCCGGAATGTCGCTGCTGGTCTTCGATCCGGCCAACGGGCACACGATCAACAGCTATCCGCTGCCCGCGGCGACCGGCTATCCCCTCGACGTGTCGGTGGCCAACGATCGCCGGGTGGTGACCACCACCAGCGACGGTCAGGTGTACAGCTTCGCGCCGGCTTAGCCGGCCTGCCGGCGTGAGCTCGCGTCAGATTGCCAGCGGCGGGATGGAGCTGCGCGGCACTCGGGCCTGGGTTGCGCCGGCAAACGAAGGCAGCAGCTCACCCGGGGTGAAGTAGAAGATCAGCTGGTCGTCAGTGATGGCGAAATTCTGGTAATGGGACGGGTCGAGGCCGGCCGATGGCAATATCGCGGCACCCAAGGCGCTCTGATGTTCCAGCTCCCGCTGCACGATCGGGAAGATGCTGTCCAGCGCCGGGGTATTCGGCGGGAACAGCGTGTCGAAGGTGATGGGCTGCTTGGTCCCGAGGTTGTAGTTGAACGCCTTGTACCAGGTGGACGGATGTGACCCGCCCAGGTCCTGGAAGAACTTCAGCACCACGCTGCGGGTGTTGTGCGGGGGCTGGCCCGAGCTGTGCTGCTCGCTGGTCGCGTCCATTTGGTAGGGGTGATCGCGCCCCCCGGAGCCCTCCGCGACATTGACGAACCCGTCGCGGTTCTGCGTGATGTAGTCGGTCAGCGCCTGCTCGTCCGGATAGTCGACGGGGAACGTCATGTTGAGCGTGTACGTCGGGCCGGAGGCATGCAAACGGCAGGTCTGGTCGGCCAAGACGGTGCCGCCCAGGCTGGGGCACGACGGGGGCTCTGCGGCCGCCGGGCCGCCGCCCAGGGCCGTCGCCAGCACCGTCGCCAGTGCCACGGCCGCTATCAGATAACGCATCGTCGAGTTTGTCCTCGCAGACTCAAGGGGCGCCTGGAAGGTGATCGCCGCCAGCATACCGACGCTACCGCGAAGGCGAGCAGACGAAGACCGTCGCATGGCTCGCGGGACCGGAACCGAGGCGGGTGATCACCGCCGACAGAGCTCGGCCGCCGCGCAGCCGAAGGCGCCGCCGCAGCGCGTCGGGATCCACTTGAACGCCGCGGACCAGGATCTCCAGCGCGCCGCAGTCCAGCGCTGACAACGCCTGGCGCAGCCGCCGCTCGTCGAATGCCAGTTGGTCGAGCACCTCGAAGCCGCGCAGCCCCTCCGGGAGCCGGTCCCCGGATAGGTAGGCGATGTCGGGGTCGAGTTGCCACAGCCCGTGCCGCGCGCCGTAATGACGGACCAGCCCGGCGCGCACCACCGCGCCGTCGGGGTCGACGATCCATCGCCCCACGGGCCGCACCGCACAGTCGTCCGGCTCGGTATCGGTGATCTGCTCGCCCGTGTCGAGCACCGAGGCCCGCCGGCGCACACGGGGCCCAGCCAACCCGGCCGACCACAGGCAGGCTTCCCGGACCGACCCGTGGTATGACGTCAGCTCGATTTCGCCGTCGAACCCGAGCCGGGTCAGGTAATCGAAATCTATTCCGGGAGCGCACTTTACGACGAGATCTCGGCCGCGGTAGCTGTCCAGCAGCGGCCCCAGGCCGGGCTGGTAGTCGTCCGGGCTGAAGCGCCGCCGGCCGCCGGTGCGGCGCGCCGGGTCGACGACGACCACCGCGTCGCGGGTCACCGGGCGCAGCGCGTCGGCGCGGCACAGCCATGCGGCCGGTCCCAGGTTGTGCCGCGCCATCGCCAACCGCACCGCGTCGATGTCGCTGCCTACCACGCGGATCCCGGCGTCGCGCAGCGCGGCCAGTTCGGTGCCGATCGAGCACGTCGCGTCGTGCACCGGTTGAGCGCGGACGGCCAGCCGCGCGGCCCGGTGCCGGGCCACTGGCGCGGCGGTCGCCTGCTGCAGCGCCTCGTCGGTGAAAAGCCAATTCGAGGGCAGCTCTTTCGCCGCAGCCCGACGGCGCAGCAGCGTCGTCTCCACCAGGACCCGCGCCCGCTCGCCGAACCGGGCCCGCGCGGCGGCGGTGTCGGCGACCCGGGTGCTGTCGGTCAGCGGGAATTCGGCGACCGCTCGCAGCGCCGCGGCCCCCGGCTCAGAGCGCAGGTAATAGACGTCGTCCGTGTGGAAGCGCAAGCCTTGGACAAGCGGGGTCAGGACGGTTTGACCCCGGTGAGCATCACGTTGTAGAACCAGCCCTTCGGCACCAGGTGGCGCCAGACGTTGGCGTCCACCCAGCTCAGCGTCTTCCAGCTGGTGAAGGCGAACTTGGCCCAGCCCCAGCCGAGCTTGCCTTGCGGCACCGTCGCCTCGAAGGTGCGCAGCGGCCAGCCCAGCATTGCGGCGCTGAACTCCTCGGTGGCTGTCTGGACCTGCGTGGCGCCGGCGTTGGTCGCCATCTTTGCCAGGTCTTGCGGATCGAACGTGTGCAGGTCGACCACCCACTCCAGGGCCGCCGCACGAGAGTTCTCGTCGATCTCGGACTGTGGGCGGCGCCAGGAGCCCAGCCCGGGCAACTTGACCGCGCGGATGGTGACATTCCACGTCAGGTCCGCGAGCGCGCGGGCGTATCCGTTGCCGACGTTGGTGGGCTCACCGGCGAAGACAAACCGGCCGCCGGGCTTCAGCACCCGCAGCACCTCGCGCAGTGACAGCTCGACGTCGGGAATGTGATGCAGCACCGCGTGCCCCACCACCAGGTCGAAGGTGTTGTCGTCGTACGGGATGCCCTCGGCGTCGGCGACCCGCCCGTCGATATCCAGCCCCAGCGACTGTCCGTTGCGGGTGGCGACCTTGACCATGCCGGGCGACAGGTCAGTCACCGATCCGCGCCGCGCCACCCCGGCCTGGATCAGGTTGAGCAGGAAGAACCCACTCCCGCAGCCCAGTTCCAGGGCCCGGCCATAGGGCAGCTCGCGCATGACCTCGTCGGGCACGACGGCGTCGAAGACGTGCCGGGCGTATTCGACACACCGCTGGTCGTAGGAGATGGACCACTTCTCGTCATAGCTCTCGGCCTCCCAGTCGTGGTAAAGCACCTGGGCCAGTTTGCTGTCCTCCCGGGCCGCTGCCACCTGTTCGGCGGTGGCGTGCGGGTTGGGCGCGGGGTCAGCGGGGATCTTGGAACTCCTCGTCATGCAGGGCAGCCTAACCGCCGTCGGGATCGCTCTCGTCGGCAGCGTCCTGACCAGCGGCGAACACCTCGACATAACGGCGGCGTTCGGCGGCCAGCCGCTCGGTCGTGTCGAGCTCGAAGACATCGTTGATGCCGGCCTTGGCGGCGGCCAGCGCCCGCGGCGGCCCGTCCAGGAAGCGGCGGGCCCAGGCGGCGGCGCCGTCGTACACGTTGTCGGGGGCCACCAGCTCGTCGATCAGGCCCAGCGCCAGGGCTTCCTTGGCGTCGAAGAAGCGCCCGCTGAACACCAGTTCCTTGGCTCTGCTGGCCCCGGTGGCGCGGGCCAGCCGGGCCATTCCGTCACCGCCGGGGACCAGGCCGGCCAGGATCTCGGTGGCGCCGAACTTCACGTTGTCGCCGCTGACCCGCCAGTCGGCGGCCAGCGCCAGCGTCAGGCCGGCGCCCAGCGCGTATCCGGTGATCGCGGCGACGGTCGGTTTCGGGATCGCCGCGACGGCGTCGATCGCCGTGCGCCGGACCCGGGCGGCGGTGTCGGCCTCCAACGGGCTCAGGGTGCGCAGTTCGACCATCTCGTCGCCGGCGGAGAAGATCTCGTGCCCGCCGAACAGGATCACCGCGGCGACGTCGTCGCGGCGCCCCAATTCCTCTGCGGCGGAGGCGATTTCCCGGTAGACCTGACGGGTCAGCGCGTTGGTGGGCGGCCGCGACACGAGCAGCATCGCCAGGCCGGCGTCCTGCGAGCCGTCACTGACCACGACGCTGACGAACTCGCTCACCGAAGCCGTCACAGCGGCCACCCCATGGCGCCGCCCTTCATGCGCGCCTCGTGGTAGCGGTCGGAGTCGAAGAATTCGAAAACCCAGTTGTCGCCCCGCTTCTCCAGGAGCGGCTGAACGGGCGCGATCTGGCGTTCGACGGCCAGCACATCGGCGACGCTACGGCCGGCCAGCGAGTCCAGCTGGGTCCAGGTGGGCGGCAGCAGGACGTTGCGACCGGCCTCGAAGTCGTCGATGGCATCCGTCGGCAACGCCCAGCCGGAACGGTCGGATTCGGTGTTCTGGCCGTCGGCGCGCTGGCCCTCGGGCAGGGCCGCGACGAAGAAGTACGTGTCGTAGCGGCGGGTGCGCTCGGCCTCCGGGGTGACCCAGTTGGCCCACGGGCGCAGCAGGTCGGTGCGCAGCACCAGGTTTTCGGTGCGCAGGAAATCCGCGAACGACAGCGTCCGGTCGTCGAGAGCGCGCCGGGCGTCGGCGTAGACGGAGGCGTCGCCGACGATGGCTTCCGGGTCGTCGGCCGGGCCGGCGAACAGCACCCCGGACTCCTCGAAGGTCTCCCGGGCCGCCGCACACACCAGCGCCTCGGCCAGGTCGGTCTCGATACCGAATCGCTGCGCCCACCACTCCGGCGGCGGACCGGCCCAGGCGATCTCGGCGTTGCGGTCGCGGTCGTCGACGCCGCCGCCGGGGAAGACGATCACCCCGGGGGCGAACTCCATCTTCGAGTGGCGGCGCATCAGGAAGATTCTCAGACCGCCGGGTGCATCCCGGACCAGCATCACGGTGGCCGCGGGCCGGGTGGGTAGTGGCTCGGGGGTTGCGTTCATGACTGCCTCCGGTGGGCGGCGCGGGTGCGAATCCGCCGGGCGAAATAGCGGCCGTCGACGACGTCCAGCGCGATCGACTGGCCGAAGGCGGTGGACAGGTTTTCCGCGGTCAGCACGTCGGGCAGCAGGCCCGCGGCCACCACCTGGGCCTCCGACAGCAGCATGCAGTGGCTGAAGCCGGGCGGCACTTCCTCGACGTGGTGGGTGACCAGCACCAGCGCGGGTGCATCGGGGTCGGCGGCCAGGTCGGTCAGTCGCGCCACCAGCTCTTCGCGGCCGCCCAGGTCCAGGCCGGCGGCGGGTTCGTCGAGCAGCAGCAGCTCCGGGTCGGTCATCAGCGCGCGGGCGATCAGCACCCGTTTGCGCTCGCCTTCGGACAGCGTGCCGTAGGTGCGCTCGGCCAAGTGCTCGGCGCCCAGGCTCTCCAGCATGTCGACCGCCTGGCGGTAGTCGACGTCTTCGTAGCGCTCCCGCCACCGGCCCAGCACCGCATAGCCGGCCGAGACGACCAGGTCGCGGACCACCTCGTCGGTCGGGATGCGCTGCGCCAGGGCCGACGAGCTCAGCCCGATGCGTGCGCGCAATTCCGACACGTCGACGCGGCCCAGCCGCTCGCCGAGCACGTAGGCGACGCCCGACGACGGGTGCTCGGTGGCCGCGGCGATGCGCAGCAGCGACGTCTTGCCCGCGCCGTTGGGGCCGATGATCACCCATCGCTCGTCGAGTTCGACGGTCCAGTCGACGGGCCCTACCAGCGTGCGCCCCTGCCGGCGCAGCGTTACGCCTCGGAAGTCGATCAGCAGGTCGGGGTTGGCTGGGCCGTTTTCGGGGCCGGTCTCGGGCACCCGATCATCGTGCCGCATGGGCCGCGAGCAGACGCAAAAGCCCCCATTTCGTGTCGGCTCGGTGTCGGCCTTGCGGCGCGAGCGTGCGTGCCCCACCCCGCGAGCGACCCCAAAAGCACAGAAAAACGCCCATCAGACGTACATCTGCGGACCCTCGCGACGGGCTACTCCGGCGGAATCTCGACGCGGCGCACCACGCCGTCGACCGCGTCGGCGGCCTCGATCTCGCCGCGGGTCACGCCCAGCAGAAACAGCACCGTGTCCAGGTAGGGATAGCTCAACGACGCGTCGGCCACCGCCCGCAGCGCCGGCTTGGCGTTGAACGCCACGCCCAGCCCCGCCGCGGCCAGCATGTCGATGTCGTTGGCGCCGTCGCCAACCGCGACGGTCTGCTCCATCGACACCCCGGCCTGGTCCGCGAAGTCCCGCAGCGCCTTGGCCTTTCCGGCCCGGTCGACGATCGTCCCGACCACCCGGCCGGTCAGCATGCCGTCGACGATCTCCAGCTCGTTGGCCGCGACGAAGTCCAGCATCAGCTCGTGTGCCAGCGGGTCGATGACCCGCCGGAAGCCCCCGGAGACCACGCCGCAGTGAAAACCCAAGCGTCGCAACGTGCGTAGCGTGGTGCGGGCACCGGGCATCAGCTCCAGTTGGTCGGCGACCTCGTCGAGCACGGTGGCCGGCAGGCCTTTCAGCGTGGCCACCCGCTGCACCAGGGACTCGGCGAAATCCAGCTCGCCGCGCATCGCGGCCTCGGTGATCGCCGCGACCTGCCCCTGGGCGCCCGCCCGGGCGGCCAGCATCTCGATGACCTCGCCCTGGACCAGCGTCGAGTCGACGTCGAACACGATGAGCCGCTTGGCGCGCCGGGCCAGGCCGTACTCCTCGACGGCCACGTCGACCTGCTCCTCGGCCGCAACCCTGGTCAGCGTGGTCTGCAATTGCCCACCCACCCCCGTCGGCACCGAGACACGCAACTCCAACCCGGTGACCGGATAGTCGGAGACGCCGCGGATGAGGTCGATGTTGACGCCGAGCGCGGCCACCTCGCGGGCCACCGCGGCGAACGCCTCGGCGGTAATGGGCCGGCCAAGCACCATGATGGTGTGGGTCGAGGGTTCCCGGATGATCGGCAGGTCGTCACTGCGCTCGATCGTGACGTCGAGGCCCTTGTCGTGAATCGCGGCCCCGACTTCGCGGCGCAGCGCACTGCCGTCGGCGGCGACTTCCGGCGCCCCGGACACCAGCACGCCCAGCGTCAGGCGGCCGCGGATCACCACCTGTTCGACATTGAGCAGCTCGACCTTATGGCGCGAGAGGACCTCGAAAAGCGCGGACGTCACACCTGGCTGATCCGCACCGGTGACGGTAATCAGTACCGACACCTTGGGTGGTGTGTTCACCCGCGGTATCGCCCCATCAGCCCGATTTCACCTTGGCGGGCTTGTCGTGATTGCGCCCGACGTGTGCTTCGGCGCGTAGTCGTTCCACCATGTGCGGATAGTGCAACTCGAACGCCGGACGCTCCGAACGGATCCGAGGCAGCTCGGTGAAGTTGTGCCGCGGCGGCGGGCAGCTGGTCGCCCACTCCAGCGAGTTGCCGTAGCCCCACGGGTCGTCGACGGTCACGACCTCGCCGTAGCGCCAGCTCTTGAAGACGTTCCACACGAACGGAAGCATCGACGCGCCGAGGATGAACGCCCCGATCGTGGAGACGACGTTGTAGGGCGTGAAGCCGTCGCTTTCCAGGTAGTCGGCGTAGCGGCGCGGCATGCCCAGGTCACCGACCCAGTGCTGCACCAAAAACGTGGTGTGGAAACCGATGAACGTCAGCCAGAAATGCAGCTTGCCCAGCCGCTCGTCGAGCAGCCGACCGGTCATCTTGGGGAACCAGAAGTAGATGCCGGCGAACGTCGAGAACACGATGGTGCCGAACAGCACGTAGTGGAAGTGCGCGACCACGAAATAGCTGTCGCTGACGTGGAAGTCCAGCGCCGGGCTGGCCAGCAGCACACCGGTCAGGCCGCCCAAAAGGAAGGTGACCGCGAAACCGACCGAGAACAGCATCGGCGTCTCGAAGGTCAGCTGGCCCTTCCACATTGTGCCGAC
>NZ_DATJYB010000064.1:0-4718 GCF_035499775.1 Mycobacterium sp.
ACACCTCAAACGCACCCGTTGAAATGACCCAGCGACCCGCCCGCCACACCGACCCAACCCCCGATTAGCCGGATAACCCACCACCTGCGGCAAGGTTGAACGCTTCCACCAAACCCTCAAACGATGGCTCAACGCACACCCCCGCGCCGCCACCCTGGCCGACCTGCAGACCCAACTCGATGCCTTCATCGACGAATACAACCACCGCCGACCCCACCGCTCCATGCCCCATCAAGCCACCCCCGCCACCCGCTACACCACCCGCCCCAAAGCCGCCCCCGGCGAACGCCTCGACACCCACGACCGCGTCCGCACCGACCGCATCGACCAGGCCGGCGTCATCACCCTGCGCGTCGCCGGCCGGCTACACCACATCGGCGTCGGCCGAACCTACACCGGCACCCGGGTGCTGATCCTCGTCCAAGACCTCAACATCACCATCATCAACGCCGCCACCGGCGAACTACTGCGCCAGCTAACCCTCGACCCCACCAAGGACTACCAACCCACCGGAGCCCCCAAAGGCCCCAAAAGGAACAAGCCCTGAACCCAATCGCAGGTTCAGAGCTATTCCGATGTCCCGAGACATCACATGGTAGCGGGGACAGGATTCGAACCTGCGACCTCTGGGTTATGAGCCCAGCGAGCTACCGAGCTGCTCCACCCCGCGTCGGTAAACGCAAGGTTACCCAACGTCGAGGATCCTCTCCAAATCGCGCGCTCAGGCGGGGTTGGCCCAAGCCCGGCCGGCCGACGTGACGACGGTCGGCCGATAATTGCGAAAGCCAATTCAGCCCGCCGCGGCCAGGTCCGCCGTGGTGTTGGCTTGAGGCGGCCACAGCGGCTCTGGCACGTCGACACCGAACGGCGCACCCCAGCGGTTTCGTGACGAAACCTCCTGCACGGGATGGCGATTGGCTGCAACTCCCCATTTGCCCAGCGGGTAGCCGAGAGCCAGCATGGCCGACATCGTCCATCCTTCCGCCACGGGGACGCCCAATAACTCGTTCACCCGGTCCTCGAAGTTACGGAGCACCATCGTCATCACCCCGCCGACGCCCTCGGCACGAGCGGCAAGTAGCACACTCCAGATCGCCGGGTAGATGTTGGCGCCGCCGAGGTCGTCGATGGCGAACACGAAAAGCAGCAGGGGAACATCTTCGAAATGGTCAGCCAGAAAGTCCCCCGAGCCCTTCATTCGGCGCATCGTCTCGACGTGAGCGGCGGGGTCCGCACCGGGGGCCGGCGCTACCATCGGTCCCGCCCCCGCCCTGAACTTCTCGTATTCGATGGCGCGGGCCTGCCGGAACAGTTGAGCGAGCTCGCGTTTGAGTTCCGGATCGTCAACAGCCAGAAAGTGCCAGCGCTGGGTGTTACCCCCGTTGGGGGCGCGAACCGCCGCATCGAGGATGCGGGCCTGAGTGTCCAGCGGAATCGGATCCGGCCGCAACCGTCGCGTCATCCGGGTGGTGTACAGGGCTTCGTGGATGTCCATTATTCGGGCCAGCTGTTGTTGCGGATGATGTCGACGAAGTTCTCCCGCTTGAAGGTCGGGTCGAAGTGCGCGAGCACGTCGTCGTTCATGGTGCCGAAGGTGCTGCCCGGGCGGTGCTTCATGCCGTCGTTGAAGGCCGCCAGGATGCGGTTCTTGAAGTCCGGGCGCGGGTGGGCGGCGGTGACGGCCGAAAGCGCCTCAGCCGAGAGGTCGTCCAGGCCGATTCCCAGCACGTCGGTATCGACACCGGCTGTGACCAAAGCGATTTCGGGGTCCAGGAATTCCGGTACCCCGGGCGTAGTGTGCAGCGCGATTCCCAGCCATACCTTTCGTGCTTCAGCCGGGTCGTAGCCACGTTCCAGCAGGAAGTCGCGCGCCGCATTGGCACCGTCGACTTCGAAGCGCAAGGTGGACGTCCGATAGCGCGCTGTCAACCCGATGTCGTGGAACATCGCCCCCACGTACAGCAATTCGAGATCAGGTTGCAGGCCCAACCGGCGGCCGCGCAGCGCGCCGAAGAGAAACACTCGTCGGGAATGGTCGAAGAGCAGGTCGTCTTCGACATCGCGAATGTATTCGGTGACCTCGCGTACCAGCGGTGTGTCGGGGATGACGATGCCGGCGATGGTTCCTATCGATTGAGTGGCCATGATTTCCTCCTCGGTTCGTTCTGCCCAGTCTGCGGCAGAAGCCCGCACTTGCTCATGGCTGTTTCAGCCGTCATTCCCACAAAAAGCGACATGGGTCCGCAGAATGGGTGAGTGCGTGTGGTGGTGATCGCCGTTTTCGACGGCGTGACGATGTTGGACGTTGCGGGTGCGGGTGAGGTCTTCGTCGAAGCCAACCACTTCGGCGCCGACTACCGGCTGAAGTTCGCGTCGGTCGACGGGCGGGACGTCACAACCTCGATCGGGACCCGATTGGGCGTCACGGACGCCATTTCGTCAATCAACTCCGCCGACACCGTCATGGTCGCGGGCAGCGACGAGTTGCCCCGGCGGGCGATTGATCCCGAGCTCGTGGAGGCGATCAAGTCAGTCTCGGGCCGGACTCGGCGTCTGGCCTCGATTTGCACTGGGTCGTTCATCCTGGCTCAGGCCGGCCTGCTCGATGGCCGACGCGCCACCACCCACTGGCATGATGTCCGGTTGTTTGCCCGGGCCTTCCCCGCGATCACCGTCGAGCCGGACGCCATTTTCGTACGCGACGGCGATGTCTTCACCTCGGCCGGGGTGTCGTCGGGCATAGACCTGGCGCTGGCGTTAGTCGAAATGGATCACGGCACCGAACTCGTCCGCGAAGTGGCCCGGTGGTTAGTCGTCTATCTCAAGCGCGCGGGTGGCCAATCGCAATTCTCGGTCCTGGTCGAGGCCGCCCCACCGCCACAGTCACCGCTGCGCAAAGTCACCGACGCGATCTCGGCTAACCCGGCGGATAACCACAGCGTGGAGACTCTTGCCGTCCGGGCCTCCCTGAGTACCCGGCAGCTGAGCCGGCTGTTTCAGTCCGAACTCGGAACGACACCGGCCCGCTATGTCGAAATGGTGCGCATCGACGCCGCGCGCGCGGCGCTCGACGCCGGCCACACCGTCTCCGACACCGCACGGGTAGCGGGATTCGGCAGCGCCGAAAGCCTCCGGCGCGTTTTCGTCGACAACCTCGGCGTCTCGCCCAAGGCCTATCGGGACAGGTTCCACACCGCATCTCGCGGCTGACACCCGGGCGTACTGTTGCGCCGTGCACATCGACGTGATGACGATTCCGCAACCGCTCGACAAGGTCGGTGACCTGGCCCGCCGAACCCAGAGCGCGGGATACGCCGGCCTGCTGTTCACCGAAACCGGTCGCACCGCCTACCTCAACGCCGCCGTCGCCTCCCAAGCCGCACCCGGCCTCGACCTCTCCACCGGGGTTGCGGTGGCATTTCCGCGCAGCCCCTTCGTCACGGCGGCCACGGCGTGGGAGCTGCAGGAAGCAACCGGCGGAAGGTTCCGGCTAGGCCTGGGCACGCAGGTGCGCACTCACGTGGTGCGGCGCTACGGCATGGCCTTCGAACGCCCCGGTCCGCGGTTGCGCGACTACGTGCGTGCCGTGAAGGCGTGTTTCGCCGCTTTCCGGAGCGGGCAACTCGATCACCACGGCGAGTTCTACGATCTCGACTTCATCAGTCCGCAGTGGAGCGCTGGGCCCATCGCCGCGCCCGATCCCAAAGTCGATATCGCAGCGGTGAATCCGTGGATGCTGCGGATGGCAGGCGAGGTCGCGGACGGGGTGCATGTCCACCCACTCGGCGAGCCCGGCTATCTCACCCGCCACGTTCTGCCGAACGTCGCTGCGGGGGTTGCGAAAGCTGACCGCATCGAGTCGGACATCGCCCTGATCATTCCGGTGATGACGATCGTCGGCGACAGCGACGCCGAGCGCGCCCATGAACGAGAGTTGGTGCGCGCCAGCATGAGTTTCTACGGGAGCACACCGAACTACGCGTTCATCTGGGACGAGGCCGGGTTCGAGGGGACGACCGCGCGGATTCGCGAGAAGCAGAAGGCCGGGGACTTCGCCGGCATGGCGGCACAGATCAGCGACGAGCACATCGCCGTGTTCGCCACCGAGTCGACGTGGGACGGGTTGGCCGACGCGCTGGCCGAGAAGTACAAGGCGATCGCCGCGCGTCTGGTGCTGTACAACGCCCTGGGCGATCACGAGCGCTTCGAGCGCTATGGCGAGGTCGCGCGCGTACTGCAGATGATGTAGTACCGCCGGCGGGCTTCCGCAAAATGCCCGGATTTAGCGGGGTATCGGCGTCCATACGCGGACGCTCGCGGCAAAGGGCAAGCGCTACTTGGTGTTGTTGAACTTCGTGATCGCGTCGTCGAGCCGCTGCAGTGCGGCCCCGTAGGCGCCGAAGTCGCCCTTCTTCTGCGCATCCCGAGCCGCGTTAATTGCCGCCTGAATCTCTTGCAGCGCAGCGGCTTTGGCTGGCGACAGGGTGGCCCCGCCATTGGGAACCGGCGGCACCACAGCAGGCGGTGCGGGCGGTCCCGGTGCCGGCCCCACAGCAGGCACCTGAGGACTCACCGGCGCCTTCGGAGGTGCACCGCCCTCGGTGGGTTCGATTCCGGTCGCGGCCGCACCCGCGCCCGGCCCGAACAGCTTGTCAAGCACATCACCGATAGTGGACGCATATCCGATCTTGTCGCCGGACTTGTCGTTGGACATCATC
>NZ_DATJYB010000065.1:0-9323 GCF_035499775.1 Mycobacterium sp.
TCCGGCCCGGCTTAGGCCAGTTCTACGGCTGGGTGACTACGCCCGCGGCGATATCGGCACTGCATTTGTCGCTGCTGGTGGTGGCAATCGTGGTGCCGCTGAATGTGATCTTCGGTGTGTCTACTGCACTTGTTCTCGCGCGCAACAGATTTCGTGGAAAGGGCATCCTGCAGGCGATTGTCGACTTGCCGTTCGCGGTCTCGCCCGTCATCGTGGGTGTGGCCATGATCGCGCTGTGGGGGTCGGCGGGCGCGCTGCGGTTCGTGGAGAAAAACCTCGGGTTCAAGATCATCTACGGCGTGCCCGGCATCGTGCTGGCCACCATCTTCGTGACAATGCCGTTTGTCGTGCGCGAGGTCCAGCCCGTGCTAGTCGAGTTGGGCACCGACCAGGAGGACGCGGCGGCGACACTGGGTTCCAGTTGGTGGCAGACGTTTTGGCGGATCACGCTGCCCTCGATTCGGTGGGGCCTGACTTACGGCATCGTGCTGACCACCGCGCGTGTCCTCGGCGAATTCGGCGCGGTCATCATGGTGTCGTCCAACCTGCCGGGGAAAACGCAAACGCTGACCCTGCTGGTCAATGACCGCTACCAGCGCGGCTCCGAGTACGGCGCCTGCGCGCTGTCGACGCTGCTGATGGGAGTTGCCATCACGTTCCTGATCGTCAAGGCGATTCTGCACTTTCGCCGGGTAAGAGCGAACAAACAGGCGTGACAAGGAGATACGAATCATGACGGAAACCCATGCGATCACTGTGCGCGATGCGTACAAGAGCTACGGCGACTTCGTCGCGCTGGATCACGTGGACTTCGTGGTACCGACCGGTTCGCTGACGGCGCTGCTGGGTCCCAGCGGGTCGGGCAAGTCGACGCTGCTGCGCGCGATCGCCGGGCTCGATCAGCCCGACACCGGCACCATCACCATCAACGGTCGCGACGTGACCCGGGTGCCGCCGCAACGCCGCGGGATCGGGTTCGTGTTCCAGCACTACGCGGCGTTCAAGCACCTGACGGTGCGCGACAACGTGGCCTACGGGTTGAAGATCCGCAGGCGGCCCAAGGCCGCGGTCAAGGAGAAGGTGGACAACCTGCTGGAAGTGGTGGGGCTCAGCGGGTTTCAGAGCCGCTACCCGAACCAACTGTCCGGCGGCCAGCGGCAGCGCATGGCGTTGGCCCGAGCACTGGCGGTGGACCCGGAGGTGCTGCTGCTCGACGAGCCGTTCGGTGCGCTGGACGCCAAAGTGCGCGAGGACCTGCGCAGCTGGCTGCGCCGGTTGCATGACGAGGTCCGCGTCACCACGGTGCTGGTCACTCATGATCAGACCGAGGCGCTCGACGTCGCCGATCGGATCGCGGTGCTCAACAAGGGCCGCATCGAACAGGTCGGATCCCCGCCCGACGTCTACGACGCCCCGGCGAACGCATTCGTGATGTCTTTCCTGGGCGCCGTGTCGGTGCTCAACGGCGCCCTGGTGCGTCCGCACGACATCCGGGTGGGCCGTAATCCGGAGCTGGCCGTGGCCGGCGGGGACGGGACCGCGGAATCCCTTGGCGTGGTGCCCGCCACGGTCGACCGGGTGGTCACCCTCGGCTTCGAAGTGCGGGTGGAGTTGACCAGCGCCGCCAGCGGAGGGCCGTTCACCGCGCAGATCACCCGCGGCGACGCCGAGGCGCTGGCATTGCGCGAAGGCGACACCGTCTACGTACGGGCCACCCGGGTACCGCCCATAGGTCGTGAGCGCGCCGGTGACCAGGATGAGATCACCCTGACGTCTGCGTGAGCAGCTCGGATATTCAGCGACTCGGCTCACTCAGAACACCGACGCGCCCGGCATCAGCCTCGTGTCGCAGCACGGTGGTGGTCAAATCGAAGCTCACCCCCGGGATCGTTCCGTTGACCAGCGGATTGCCGGTCCACCAAGTGATACGACAGATTCGGCGCGTGATCCGCCAGCCGTCGGCGGTGCGCGCCAGGGTGTCGTCGTACCAACCGGTGCGGTCCCACAGCGGGTCACTCCCGGCGGCCCGGCGTACCAGGCGCCAGCCGCCATTGCAGAAACTGTGTGCGCGGTCCCCGTCGACGTGGACGACATGGGTGGACATGCTGTGCTGGGTGGAATCGAAGGGATCGTGAAAAGCCGCGAAGTCGGCCTTGAGCTGAGCAAGATCGGTCCAGTGCGACGTCGGACCGTAGTCGGCATTCACATCTGTGTCGAAGATCCGGTCGAATAGCTCCCATCGCTGGCTGTCCACCGCCAGCCCGTAGAGGTTGACCAGCTGGGTGATCGCGACGATGTCACTTTCGTTGTCTGCCCATACGGATTCATTTGCCTTTCAGGCTGCCAATACCGAGCGAATAGTCCGGGGGCTTGGATCGCGGGGTGTTCTCCATCTTTTCGACGTAGCGTTGCGGGTCGCGGTCGACGATCGCCAATCCCTTTGTGGTCGGGTGCTGAGCCATGAACTCGCTGTACTGCTGCCCGAGTGCTACGCGCAGCCCGATCGGGGCGTGGCGACGAAAGTCCGACAGTCCCTCGCGTTCCTCTTCGCCCATGTGGTCGTCGTTGGCTACTCGGGTGCGGCCGACCGCCGCCCACCACTGGTCAGTCCCGACCCGCGCCGCGTTGGCGTCCCGTACTCCGTCGCGAATGTCGTTGTGGTCACCGATGGCATCCAGCGTCTCGCCTTCGGGATCGTCGCCGCCCCGTTTCAGCAGTTGCGGGTAGAAGATCTTCTCTTCGATGTAGGCGTGCACGTCGAGCTTGTCTCCGAGTGGACGCCATACCCGCTCGAGTGCGCCGCGGTCGACCGGTGTCTGCGCTTGCAGATAGTCCAGCTGGGCGAATTGTTCGCGGAACCAGTCATGGTCGGCAAGGATCAATTCGGTGATGTCCGCCATTCCGACTCCGAGCCTCCCCGATCGCAGATATGCCCATCCATCGTAAACACCGTGGAACGCCTGGCGAGCGTGCGTATCCGTACAACGACACGCCGAAAAGCGTGGCAGTTTGCGGTCGCTCGCGGACCGCTATGCCGACGGGGTTGGCGCCGCTGTTTCGGTGAGTCCGGTCAGGGCCTGCGGCAGCGGGTCGCAGTGCACGACGCCGAGGCGTTGGGTGGCGCGGGTAAGGGCTACGTAGAGCTCGGCCGCGCCGCGCGGGCCGTCGGCGAGTATTCGCTCTGGCTCGACCACCAGGACGGCGTCGAACTCCAGTCCTTTGGTCTCCGACGGCGGCACCGCCCCCGGCACATCCGATGGCCCGATCACGACGCTGGTGCCCTCGTGTGCGGCTTCATCCCGGATGAATTCCGCTATGGCAGAAGGAAGTTCATCCTCGGTGACCCGCCGGGACCACGGTGGGACGCCGGACGCGCGGACCGACTCGGGTGGCTTGACGCCCGGTGCGAACTCGGCGAGCAGTGCGGTGGCGACGGCCATGACCTCCGCCGGGGTCCGGTAGTTCACCGACAGTGACCGGTAGATCCAGCGTCCGGGCACGTGCGGGTCCAGCATCGTGTCCCACGATCTCGCTCCGGCCACCGACCGGCGCTGGGCGAGGTCGCCGACCACCGTGAAGGACCGGGCCGGGCAGCGTCGCATCAGCACCCGCCAGTCCATTTCGGACAGCTCCTGGGCCTCGTCGACCACCACGTGGCCGTACGTCCAGTCGCGGTCCGCGGCGGCGCGTTCGGCGAGTTCGCGCGCATCGCGCTCTTGGAAACGGTAGGCGAGCTCCTCCGCATTCAGCACGTCCTGGGCCAGCAACTGGTCCTCGTCGTCCATCAGCTCCTCGCGGCTGACCATGAGTTCCAGGACGCCGGCGGCGTAGTCGGCCTCGGCTTTCCGTTCCCGCTCGGCGGCCTGTTCGGCGGCCTTGTCGCGGCCCAGCAGGTCGACCAGTTCGTCGAGCAGCGGCACGTCCGACACCGTCCAGGCCTCACCATCGGGACGCCACAGCACCTGATCGGCGCCTGCCGCTGCCAACCGGTCGGCGGACGTGTAGAGCGACGCCAACAGCGCTTGCGGCGTCAATATCGGCCAGAGTTCGTCGAGTGCGGCGATGAAGTGGGCGTTGTCGGCGAGCTCCTTGATCAAGTCCTCGCGCAGCTGCTCCCAGGCAGTGCGGTCCTCGCGGGTCAGCCAGCCGCGCCCGATCCGGGCTATCGCTCTTTCGGTCAGTACCCAGCTGACGATCTCGCGGAACACCGCGCGGGCCTCGTTGTGCGGTCGCCCGCTCGCCCGCGCCTCTTCCCTTGCCCATTCCGCCGTCTCGGCGTCGATTCGCACCGTGATGTCGGACAGTTCGATCGACAGCGGATCTGCCGGCAGCCGTTGCCGATCGGCCACCGCCGCCGCGAGCACGTCCAGCATCTTCAGCGAGCCCTTGAGCCGCGCGACTTCCGGAGCGTCTTCGGCGGTGACACGAAGACCGGGCACCAGGTCGCCGGTGGTCATGAACACCACTTCGGACTCACCCAGCGACGGAAGGACGCGACCGATGTGGTTCAGGAATGCCTCGCTGGGCCCGACCACGAGCACACCTTGGCGCTCGAACCGATCCCGCTGTGTGTAGAGCAGGTACGCGACGCGGTGCAGCGCCACCACGGACTTGCCGGTGCCCGGGCCACCCTCGACCACCAGCACCCCCGAGTGATCGAGCCGAATGATCTGGTCCTGTTCGGCCTGAATCGTCGCGACGATGTCGCGCATCCCGTCACCGCGCGGCGCGTTGACGGCCGCCAGTAGTGCGGCATCCCCACGCTCCCCGGAACCGGGGCGGCCAAAGACCTCGTCAGTGAAATCGAGCACCCGACGCCCGCGCGTATGGAACTGGCGGCGCCGGCGCATGTTCTCCGGGCTCGCGGCGGTGGCGACGTAAAACGCGCGTGCCGCCGGCGCCCGCCAATCCAGCAACAGCGGTTCGTACTCGTTGTCCGGGTCGAGGATGCCGATCCGGCCGATGTAGAGGTGTTCTCCCGAAAGGGCGTCCAACCGACCGAAACACAGCCCGTGGTCCGCCACGTCCAGCCGCTTGACCGAGCGAGCCAGCGCGCGCACCTCCACGTCCCGTTCCAAGAGTGTCCCGCCGTCTTCCAGTAGCGCGGCGCTGTAGCTACCCTTCAGCCGCGCGCGCTCGGCGTCGAGCCGCGCGTAGAGACCGGCCACGTAGCTCCGCTCGGACCGCAACTCGTCTTCGTACCCTTGCGCCGACACCTTCCCCCATTCCCGCCGCAGCGATTGTGCGCCATGACCAGGGTCTTGCCGCAAGCCCCCCGGTGCGCGATAGGGTTGGAAGTGGAAGGGGCCGTCGGCCTCCTTCCCTTCGTTATCTGCGCACGTTTCGCGACGAGGCAAGACTTCCGTCAGATGGGAAGCACGTCATGGACCTCGACCACATCACCCATCCATTGAGACTGGCCAGGGGATCTCACGAGTCAGGTTCGGGCAAAGGCTGCGCCATGAACGCCATTTCATACATCAACGGCGACGCGCAGATCACCGACTTCCCGGCGACCTCGGCCCGACCGCTGGCTTCCTTCGTCCAGTTGTGCAACGACCAGCTGGCCGGACCTGACGGTTACCTGTCGCCGCAGGACAGTCTGGTGGTGCTCGACCTGGGTTGGCTAACGGTAGGGACGGCTGATGTATCCGACGTCGTCATGCACGCCTGGGTGGTCAGACTGCTGACCGGTCCACGGTGGGTGATTCGATACGCCAGAACAACTGCGGCCGAGGCGATCTCAGACATCGCCGAGCTACATCGCAGACTCACCCCGGGTGAGACCCCGCCGATCACCGCCTGGGACCGTGCTGCCCGCACCGCGCAACGGGTCAGCGCCGCGATGCCGCCTTGCGCTCAACGGTATGCGGTGCGGGCCGCGTACCAGTCGACCTCACTGGTTCACAGCGATGACTGGCAGACGCTGGATGCGGTAACTGGTAACGCCTTGCGCGCTCACCGGCTGGCAAACCAGGAAGCCGGAGCCGCCCAGATCGTGGAAGTCACCCGCGGCGCCATCCGCTCGTGGCGCCGTCTGGCCGGGCTGAGCGACGCCCCGATCTCGCGCAAAGGTGTTGCGGCATAACGCGTGTGACAGCCCTGAGCGGCTAGAAGAAGAATCCCGCATATGGTGCGTCGGGCACCGCGAACAGCTGATCGGCCTTGACGAGTGCCGCTGGATCCTCGGCCTGCACCATGCCGGCAACCGAGAGGCTGCGCCAGGTCGTCCCACCGAGCAGAACGGCGCCGAGTCCCTCAATACCGACGCGCAGCTGTGCCGGCCGGTTGGTCGGTTCGGCACCGTCGCCCGTGATGGTGAAGCTGGCCGAATTGTCCTGCAGCAGTGGGTCATTGACTACAATGGTGACCGACGCGTCCGCAGCGTATCGGCGCGCCGAAAGCGCCTTCTGGACATCGACGACGCGAAGCCACGTTTCGTCATACTTCGCGGTGACCTTGACGGCACGCCGATCGATCAGCAGCAAGGGCAGCGGATCGTCGACCGGCATCATCCAGAACACCACGCGGTCAACGAGATCCAGCCCGAACAGGAAACGCAGCAGTCCGAGGTAGGCCTCGGTGGTGGGCGCGAAGAAATCCTCGACCACGACGCTGCGCTGGTTGCTGATGAACCACTGTTCGGTGTCGATGGGGTGGTAGCGGGCGAACCCGGACTCGGATCCCCGTTCCCCGTGCACCGCGACGTACGAAGCCCCCGGGGATGCTGCGGCGCGCATCTGCGCGCCCTGCCACCAAACCGGCGCACGGTCGACGGTACCCGGGCGGGGCGAACGGTTCTCGGCGTAGATCCGGGGCAGGACGTCCCACCTGTCGCCGGGGTCCAGCAGTCGCACCCGGCCGCCGCCCCCGACGCCCGGGCGCAGCGCGGCGCGCGCCGTCTGCACCTCGACGCTCTGGCATGAACTGGCCACGCCGTATCCGTAGCGACCGTAGATCGTTGCCTCGGAAGCGCGCAGCGTCGCGACCACCTCGCCCCGTGCGGCGAAGTCGCGCAATTGCTGACGCACCAGGCCGGTGGCGATGCCCTGTCGGGTGAATGACGGCAGCACTCCGATGTGCGTCACGCCCGCGTGGTCGACAATCGCTCCGCCGGGAAGCGTCAGTCCGCACGTCTGGGCGTCGGCGGTGCCGACGAGGTGTCCGTCGACGAACGCGCCGATGGTGCGGCCAGGTTCGAGCAGCTTGGAGATCTGGCCGGGTGGCAGGTTCGGCATCCGTGGGAACCCGACCATCGCGGTGCGAAACAGGTTGACCGCGGCGATGAGGTCGCCCTCATTCTCGAGAACACGGATCTGCGTCGTCATGGAGCCATCATGTCGCGTGGCTTCGGCGCCGATTCGACAGGCAGCGGCTCAGCGCGGATTCTTCTCGCCGGCTTCGATGGCCACGGACAGCCTGTTCTCGGCCGGCGCCACCGGGCACGTCGCATAGTCGGTGAACGAGCACGGCAAGTTTGACGCCCGGTTGAAATCCAGTGTTACAGTTCCGTCGCTGTCCGGCTCGGCGATCGAGAGCGATCTGACCCCGGGGTGTGTCGTCACGCCACTGGTGGCATCGCTGAACAGGACGTGCAGTTCACCGTCTGCTCTGCCGAAGGCGACGAGCCGCAACGGCGCACCACCGAGATCGAAGTCGACAACGCCAACGGCGTTGAGGTGGTGCTCGAGTCCTTCGACGACGGCGCCGGTGGTAACGGTCTTCGGCTGCTCGTACGGCGTGAACGTGCCTGCGACGCGCCATTGTTCGCTGGGTGCGTAGGTGGGGATGCCGCGGTACGTGCGCAGGTGCGGCGATTTCGGGTCATGCACCCGCAACGCGGCCGAGCCGGTGCGACGGATGACCTCGATACGCCGATCTCCCACGTCCACGAGGACTCCGGGTGCACCTTCGACGGGTTCGAGCCGGTCGGTTCCTTCGATACCCTCGACGTACACGGCATCGGCGTCCGCTCGCCAACGCCCGGGCAGGTCCGCGACACTGTCGAATTCGTCAGTGAGCCAATACAAACCGGTCAAGCTCACCCAACCGAGCGGGTCGCCGAAGTAGCGCTCCCGTTCCTGGTGCCAACGATTCCACGCTGTTTCGAACGTTTCTGCCGCGATATCCGCTGTGCTGGTCATGGTCTCGATTGGTCCTAACGGCCGGCGGTCCTTTGAGGTACTGAAGCAGAGCAACCTGGTGCCGCGTCACTTCATTCCCGGACTCAATTGCTGCTAGTCGGGGTGAAGTGCAGCACGAAGCGTGGATGCGCTGCTAGCCAACGCTTTACCGCCGGTGTCTTGTGTGTCGAGGCGTTGTCTAGGACGACATGGCTGTCCAGGTCGGCGGGCACCCAGCTTTCGCAGCTTTCCCGACCCACCGGGCTTGGGAATCTTGCGTTCCCGCACCGGCAACGGCCGAAACGAACCATCCTTCAGACAGGTTCGCAGATCGTCCAGAAACCCGGACACCCCGACGACTTCCTCGACATGGGCGGCCGTTAGGCCGTCTATGCCAGCAGTATTCGCCCCATGGTTGCCCGCGACCCGCCCGAACGCCACGAACAGCGTCGCTGGGTCGCACACGAAATTGAACAGGTCATCGAACCTGCGGCCAGGATCGGCCGCAGCCCAACGGTGAAGCTTGATCTGCATCTGCGATACCCGTGACCAGTGCCCTAACGAGGGCGGCTGGTCGGGAGCGCCGACATTCACCGGCGCGTCTTTCGGCATTACAGCATCCTTCCTTCTCGCAACCGCTGCCGCCCTTCCCCCTGTGCACGGGCTTTCCCCGGCTCGGAGTACTACGACGGCTCCGTCTCGCCCTGACCCGATCGGCCGACGATGAGCCCAGCCCGACAAACCGCGTTGGATGCACGGCCGACAGGCACCTTTCGAGGGACGTCATCACGCTGGTTCCTTGCGTACTCCTCTTCATCACGCTTGCCGGACCCGCCCCATCTGGCGATGCTGGCACGTCCCGGCGTTGTCAGGGCTGCTCCCGCCCTCTCCGGCACCTCCCGGATCGGGCCTCCCTCAGCTTCACCGTTCCTGCTACGACAGGCCCGGCGGCGAAGGTCTCTCACCTCCACTCAAATCATCAGCGCCTCGCGGCGCACGGGGATCCAGGTAAAGCCCCACTATGTCGCGGACCTTCGCCACGAACAGCGGATCCTTGGACAGTTTCCACGAATCTTGCTTGTGCGGCGCCAATCCAAATGCCCGCCATACCCGCGAGACCATCGACTGGCTCAACCCGAGGTGGGTGGCCATCGACCGCGTCGACCACTGCGTGGCATCCGGCGGCGTGGTCTCCAGCGT
>NZ_DATJYB010000066.1:0-2015 GCF_035499775.1 Mycobacterium sp.
CCGGCGCCCATAGCGACCCGTTCGGCAACACCGTCGCCATCTCGCGGGGCACGCTGGACCGTTGGATCCGGCGCTACCGCTCCGGCGGGTTCGAGGCGCTGGTTCCTGCGCCACGGATGCTCTCGGCCCGCACCGACGCCCAGGCGTTGGAGCTGGCGGCCTCACTCAAGCGGGAAAACCCCACCCGCACGGTGGCGCAGGTGGCCCGCATCCTGCGCACCGCCACCGGGTGGGCACCCTCAGAGTCGACCCTGCTACGCCACTTCCACCGGTGCGAGCTGATGGGCCCGACCAGCGGGGAGGTCTCGGCGGTGTTCGGCCGGTTCGAAGCCGAATACCCCAACGAGCTGTGGGTCGGCGACGCCCTGCACGGACCGCGGGTCGGTGACCGCAAGACCTACCTGTTCGGCTTCTTGGATGATCATTCCCGGCTATTGGTGGGTTACCGGTTCGGGTTCTCCGAAGACACCGTGCGGCTGGCCGCCGCGTTACGCCCGGCATTGGCCGCCCGCGGTGTCCCGGCCGGGATTTACGTGGATTATGCCGACCTCACGACTATGCCGACATTGGGTGGGATCGGTTGTGGTGCACGGCGTTCAGTCGCAAGGTGTCGGCATAATTAGAGGCTTTCGAGGAACGCGAGGATCGGCTCGGGCGGCTGGTATCGCCCGGGCTTGGTGTGCGTGGGTGCGGTGGCGGCTATTGCGCGTTCCTTCAGAGTCATGTCGGCGTGCAGGTAGAGCTCGGCGGTGGCGGTCTGTTCGTGGCCAAGCCACAACGCGATGACGGTGATGTCGACACCGGCGAGCAGCAGCGCCATGGCCGCGGAGTGCCGTAGGGTGTGGGCGGTGACCCGTTTGCTGCGCAGCGACGGACACGATCGGCGAGCGCGGGTGGTGTAGAGCGTGACTCGGCGCTCGACCGCATCGCGGCTCAGCGATCTGCCGGTGCTGGTGGGGAACAACGGGTCGTCGGGGGCGCCGCGGCGTTCAGCGAGCCAGCCACGTAGCACTTCCACGGTGTCGGGCAGTAGTGGTGTGCTTCGCTGTTTGCGGCCCTTACCGATGCAGTGCACGTGCGCGCCGCGGCCGAGCTGCAGGTCGGCGACCGAAAGCGCGGTCAGTTCGGAGATCCGCAGCCCGGTCTGCAGGGTGAGAGCCAGCATCGCGTGGTCGCGGCGTCCGGTCCAGGTGTCGTGGTCGCAGGCGGCCAGCAGCGCGTCGGCCTCCTCTGTGGTGAGGTAGGTGATCAGGTTGCGTTGGAAGCGTTTCGGCGGGATCGCCAGCACGCGTTGGATCGAGGCGGCGTGCTCGGGATGGCGTAGTGCGGCGTAGCCGAACAGTGAGTGGATCCCCGCCAACCGGGTGTTGCGGGTGCGCACACTGTTGCCGCGATCGTGTTCGAGGTGGTCGAGGAAACCGGTGACCAGGGGCGCGTCTAGATCGGCCAGGTCGAGCTGACTAGGCGGTTTGCCGGTGCGGGTCGCGGCATAGCCGAGCAGCAGCCGGAACGTATCGCGGTAGCCGGCGATGGTGTGCGGGCTGGCCTGGCGTTGCCCGATGAGCCGATCGGTGAAGTAGGCCTGCAGGATCGGGGCGAGCGCGGTCATCGCCGGCTCCCGGGTCGGCTGGCCTGCAGCCGTTGCGCGGCGAGCCCCATCAACTCGGGCGTGGCCGTTAAATACCAGTAGGTGCTGGCCGGGTTGACGTGTCCGAGGTAGGTGGACAACACCGGCATCATCGCGGCGACGTCGACGCCTGATCGATACCAGTCCAGCAGGCAGCTCACGGTGAAGGCATGCCTCAGATCATGCACGCGGGGCAGGACCATGGCGGTGCGTAGCCCGATCGTCGTGGTGATCTCGATGAACGCCTCACGAACCGACGAGTACCGCAACGCGGTGCCGGTGGTGGACACGAAGAACGTCTCCGACCGTCGCGGCGACGGTTCCCGGCGGTCCCGGTGGCGGGCGTAGCGGCGCAGCTGTTCGGTGGTGCTCGGGTGCAGCGGTACTA
>NZ_DATJYB010000067.1:0-10828 GCF_035499775.1 Mycobacterium sp.
CCACCCGCTGCTGGTTTGCGATGGCGACCGGATCAGCTACGCCGAGGCCGAAAGCCGCTCAGCAGAGCTCGCCCGCGGACTGATCGCGCTCGGCGCCGGCAAAAGCACGCACGTGGGCCTGCTTTATCCCAATGGCACCGAGTTCGTCGTCGGGATGCTGGCGGCGGCACGCATCGGCGCGGTGGTCGTGCCGTTCTCCACCCTCGTCACTGCCCGGGAGCTGAGCGAGCAGCTGGTCCACAGCGATGTCGGGATTCTGCTGAACGCCGAGTCGTTCCGCTCCCATGACTATGTGCAGCGGCTCGCCCAGGCGCTGGGGGATTCCGAGTTCGATGGTTTCTGTGCTGCCGCACCGCAGTTGCGTCAGGTCTGTGGCATCGATCGGGTGTACCGGCTCGCCGACAGCGTCGACGCGGCCCTGTTCAGCGCGATGCAAGACGATGTCGACGGCTCGGATGTGCTGGCCATCGTCTACACATCGGGCTCTGCCAGCACCCCGAAAGGAGTGGTGCACACCCACGCCGCGTTGCTGGGACATCAGCAGAATCTCAACGAGATCCGCGGTTTGACGGCGACAGACAAACTGTTCTGCAATTCGCCGTTCTTCTGGATCGGCGGGTTCGGCTTCGGTCTGCTCGCCACGTTGGTCGCCGGCTCGACGCTGGTGTGCTCCAATGCCGTCGACCCAGCCGCGACCCTGGACTTGCTCGAAGCCGAAAAGCCCACCATGACCAATGGTTTCGCGGCCGCCGTCGCTCATCTGGCCGATCACCCGAGCTTCGCCGGACGGGACCTGTCGTCGATGCGACGCGGCAACCTGTACCCGATCATGGCGCCCGATGCCCGGCCGGCCGACCCAGAATTGCGGCACAACATGCTGGGCATGACCGAGGCCGGCAGCGTCCTGCTGATCAGCGGCGACGAGGCCGACCAGCCCGAACAGCGGCGTGGATCATTCGGCAAGCCGGCACCGGGATTTCAGACCATGATCATCGAGTCAGACTCGTCGGGGGTCGGCGAGCTGTGCATCCGCGGGCCGTACGTGATGCAAGGCTATTACAAACGCAGTCGCGAAGATTGCTTCGACGCCGACGGCTGGTTCCACACCGGCGATTTGGTACGCGCCGACGCCGACGGGTTCATCTACTTCGTCGGCCGGCTCAGCGCGATGATCAAAACGGCCGGCGCCAACGTGTCGGCCGCCGAGGTCGAGAAGGCCATCGCCAAGCTCGGAATGGTGGGCCATGTCGTCGGTATTCCAGATGCCGAACGCGGAGAGCTGGTTGCCGCCGTAATCGTCCAGCCGCGGTTGGACGAAACCGCGCTGCGTGAGCGCCTCAAGGACGAATTGTCGTCGTACAAAATCCCCAAGCGGTTCCTCGCCCTGCCGCGTGCGGAGCTCCCGCTGCTGTCCAGCGGCAAGGTAGACACTCGGCAACTGAAGAAGCTGTTCGATGCCTGACACCGTCGACCGGCTGGTGCGCCTGCAGGCCTCCGACCACGGTTCCAAGCCGATGGCGATCGATCCGTCATGCCGCGTCAGCTATCACGAACTCGATTTCACCACAACGGATTTAGCGGCGGCATTCGTCGAAGCCGGTGTGAGCAAGGGCACCCGGGTCGGGCTGATCATGCCCAACAGCGCACGTTGGGTGCAGATCGCCATCGCGCTGACCCGTGTCGGCGCCGTGCTGGTTCCGTTGAGCACCCTGTTGCAAGCCGGCGAGCTGATCGCGCAGCTACGGATGGCTGCGGTGCAATTCCTGGTCAGCGTCGAAGAATTCCGCGGGCATCGGTATCTGGAGGACCTCGCGTCGGCGCGGAAAGCCGAACTCCCGGCCCTGCGCCAAGTTTGGTCTCTCGACCAGCTCGACCGTCTCGCCGCCGGCGAGCGTGCACGAGGAATCGTCGACGCCATGACCCGGACGGTGACTCCCGCCGATCCGTTGGTCATCATGTTCACCTCGGGCAGCAGCGGTGCACCCAAAGGCGTCCTGCATTCGCACGGCAACGCATTGAGTGCGGTGCGGTCGGGCCTCGCGGCGCGCTGCATCACGTCGGAGACCCGCCTGTATCTGCCGATGCCGTTCTTCTGGGTGGGCGGCTTCGGCAGCGGAATACTGTCCACGCTGCTGGCCGGTGCCACCCTGGTGACCGAGGAAACGCCACGGCCCGAAACGACCCTGCGCCTTCTGGAAAGCGAACGGGTCACGCTGTTTCGGGGCTGGCCCGATCAGGCCGAAACACTCGCGCGGCACGCGGTTACAGCCGATGTCGATCTCTCGGCGCTGCGCCCGGGCAGCCTGGAGGCCCTGCTACCACCCCACCAAAGGTCTCAACCCGGAGCGCGGGCCAGGTTGTTCGGCATGACGGAGGCGTTCGGGCCGTACTGCGGTTACCCAGCCGACACCGACATGCCGGAGGCGGCCTGGGGAAGTTGCGGAAAGCCGTTCCCCGGCATGGAGGTTCGCATCGTCGACCCCGACACCGGTGATCCCGTTCCGGCTGCAACCGTTGGCATGATCCAGATCCGGGGACCGCACACATTGCGCGGCATCTGTCGCCGCAGCCGAGAAGACCTGTTCACCGCCGACGGCTTCTACCCCACCGGCGACCTCGGCCACCTCGACGAGCACGGATTCCTGTTCTACCACGGCAGATCCGACGACATGTTCAAAGTCAGCGGCGCCACCGTCTATCCCGCAGAGGTGGAGCGAGCGCTGCGCTCCATCGACGGCGTCGAGAAGGCTTTCGTCACGAACGTGCCCAGCGTCAAGGGCGAACGGGCAGGCGCCGCGGTGGTGTGTAGCGGCCTCACCGCCGAGCAGCTGCAAAGCTCCGCGCGCGAATTGCTGAGCGCCTTCAAGGTGCCGACGATATGGCTGTTGCTGAATTCCGAAGAGGACGTCCCGCGCGGGGGCACCGGCAAGGTCGACGTCCGGCGACTGCGCGGGATGTTGAGCGAAGCGAACCAGCCCTAAGGGACCCGCGTCCAGGGCTGACAGTTATGCGACTCGAAGGCCTTGACCGATGACGGAATAGTCGCGTACATCGGACCGACCGAGGTATTCGCCTGCAGTACGTGCTCCTTGTTCGCATCGGCGGTGCTGTAGGTGAACCACGAGCACATCGATTCCGGGGTCGGCACATTGTTTATCCAAACCCCGAAGGGCGACGCCGACCCGGCCGTGCGGTAGAGACCGGGCACTATGTCGGGTCCCACCTGGAAAACACCGTTCCCCGGGATCGGGTCCATCGGATCGGCAACGGCCGGCGCCGCGAAGGCGATCGCTGCCACGCAGGCAACGAATCCGGCCGATGCGCGAAACATCACGGCTGGGGGCATCTTGCTCTCCCTACCACTCCCTACCACGGTGTCCACCCTCTTGGCAGTCTAACCTCACCTCCTCGTCGAGGCTTCAAGAATCCGTCAAGGGGGTGCCGTCACCCTGTACTGAAAACCCCTCCCGGTCGGCGAGAGGGGATTCAGAAAGGAAGAGAAAATGCGGACTCGTCGTGACCGCGGGCCCTGGTGGGCGCGCGCCTTGGCGGGCGCCTGCGGCTACAGCGGCAAAGACCACGTCGACTCGTATGCCCGTGGCTTGGCCGCCAACCCATACGACCCGTGGTTTCATACTTGCGTCACACGTCGCGGGGTTCGTGGTCGACGCCATTAGCGCGTCGAACGTGGTTGATATGCGCCTATTTTGACCGCTCGGCGAGTCAAGCCGGGCGGCTCCCGTCCGCGACCACGCCACGCGCCGTGAGGTGGTCGATCAACGGAACCGCGCCGGCGGCAAGATGTTCCGACATCGCCCTCCGGGCGAGCTTGTCGTCGTGTATTTGCAGCGCAGATAAGATCCGCCGGTGGTCCTTGATCGACTGGTCGGACCAGCCCTCGATTGCCGGGAACACCGATTCGGGTGCGTAGCGGGTGATTTGCGACATCAGCTGGGCGAGCTTTTGCGAATCCGCGGCGACGTTGATGGCCCGGTGAAATTCGTGGTTGAGCCGAACCGTCCGCTCCTCGTCACCGGTGGCGTAGGCCTGCTCCAGCTGGTTCTGGATCTCCTTCAGCCCGTGCAGCTGGTCGTCGGTGATTTTGAGGGCCGCCCGCGCCGCGAGCTCGCCGCCGACGTGCGCCTGCACGTTCGCAACGTCGGCGAGATCCCGCTCGGTCACCGGCAGGACCACAAACCCCCGGTGCGGCTGCTGGGCGATCCAGCCTTCGGCCCGCAGCGCGAAGAGCGCCTCGCGCACCGGGGTCACGCTGATCCCCAACTCCGCGGCCAACTGGTCCAGCCGGATGTACTGGCCCGCCGCGTAGCTGCCGTCGAAGATCCTCTTGCGGACGAAGCGTGCGACGTCCTCGGAAAGTTGGGGCCGCGCAGCGAAATCCGGGCCGGTCATCGTCTCACACCCGATACTCGGCCAGCAGCCGCTTGCTGATGATCTGCTTCTGGATTTCGCTGGTTCCCTCGCCGATAAGCAGGAACGGCGCGTCCCGCATCAGCCGTTCGATCTCGTACTCCTTGGAGTAGCCGTAGCCGCCGTGGATCCGGAAGCTCTGCTGGGTGACCTCGGAACAGTATTCACTGGCAAGGTATTTGGCCATACCGGCCGCGACATCGTTGCGCTCCCCCGAGTCCTTCAACCGTGCCGCGTTGACCATCATCAGGTGCGCCGCTTCGACTTTGGTGGCCATCTCAGCCAGCTGGAACGCGATGGCCTGGTGCTCGGCGATCGGCTTGCCGAAGGTGTGGCGCTGCTGGGCGTAGCGCACCGCGAGCTCGAAGGCACGAATGCCGATACCGCAAGCTCGCGCCGACACGTTGACCCGGCCGACCTCGATACCGTCCATCATCTGGAAGAAGCCCTGCCCCGGGGTACCGCCGAGAACGTCGTCGGCGCTTGCCTGGTAGCCGTCGAAGATGAGCTCGGTGGTGTCGATGCCCTTGTAGCCCAGCTTGTCGATCTTGCCCGGTATCAGCAGCCCCGGCGCGACTTCACCGAAGCCCGTTGGCTTTTCGATCAGGAAAGCGGTCAGGTTGCGGTGCGGTTTGTCTGCGCCTTCGTCGGTGCGCACCAGGACGGCAACCAGCGTCGAGCTGCCGCCGTTGGTGAGCCACATCTTCTGGCCGTTGATGGTGTAGGTGCCGTCGGGGTTCTGCTGCGCGCGGGTCCTGATCGCGGCGACGTCGGAACCCAGCTCGGGCTCCGACATCGAAAAAGCCCCGCGGGTTTCGCCGGTCGCCATCCGCGGCAGGAAGCGCTGCTTCTGCGCGTCGGTGCCGTGCTGGCGCAGCATGTACGCCACGATGAAGTGGGTGTTGACGACCCCGGAGATGCTCATCCAGCCGCGTGCCAACTCCTCGACGCACAGCGCGTAGGTCAGCAGCGACTCCCCCAGCCCGCCGTACTCCTGCGGAATCATCAGGCCGAACAGGCCCATGTCTCGCATCTGATCCACGATGTGCTGCGGGTAGGTGTCGTGGCGTTCGAGTTCCTGAGCGTTGGGAATGATCTCCTTGTCGACGAATTGCCTTACCGTCGTGATGATCTCGGTCTGGAATTCGGTCAGACCCAGCGTCTGGGCGAGTTTGGTCATGGGTGTCCTCCGATCGTGCCTGCTCCCGACAGGCGCGTGATGTCCTCGACCGTCAATCCCAGGCACTGGGTGAGGACGTCGGTGGTGTCTTGCCCCAGGGCGGGGGCCGGCACGGCGGCGGGATGAGCGCCGTCGAAGGCGGTCGGCATGCCGGGTGCCAGATATTCGCCGACGCCCGGTTGGTGCAATCGGGAGAAAAGCGGGTTGGCAGTGACTTTGGGGTCTTCGACCACTTCGGCGAAGGTCCGGTACCGCTCGAACAGCACGGTGGTGTCCGACAGCGCCGCGGTGACTTCCTCAGCCGTGTGCTCGCCGAACCAGGTGGCGAACAAGCCGGAGAGCACGTCGCGGTAGCGATACCGATCGCCTTCGGCGTTGAAGTCCACACCGAGTGCCTCGGCGAGCGCCGACACCGCACGCCCGGTGCCTGTCACTTCGACCAGGTCACGAAAGTGCCTGCCGGTCAATAGAACCACCATGAACACGACATCGTCACGACTGGTGAAGTCCTGGCCGTACTGGCCGTAGATGGAGTTGCCCATACGCTCGCGCTGCGTCCCGATCACCTGAGGCTCGGTCAACAGGCTCAGGTTTCCGGCGGTGGCCAACGCGACATCCTCCAACGCCAGACTGATCCGCGTGCCCTTCCCGGACTGGTCGCGGTGGCGGACAGCGCCGACGACGGCCAGCGCCGCATACAGTCCGCAGCACACATCCCAGGCCGGCAACACGTGGTTGATCGGGCCGGCGTGGTTAGCCGGACCGGTGACGAGTGGGTATCCGATGGCCGCGTTGACGGTGTAGTCCACCCCGGTGGATCCGTCGCCGCGCCCGAGTAGCTGCACATGGATGACGTCGGGACGTTCGGCGGCCAGCAGATCGTGGCTCAGCCAGGGCAGCACGGCGTTGGTGACGACGATGCCGTCGCCCTCGACGATGAGCCGCCGGACCAGCTCCTGGCCGTCCGGCGAACGCAGATCGATGGTGGCCGAACGCTTTCCCTTGTTCAGGCCGGTCCAGTAGATCGACGTGCCATCCGCCGACAACGGCCATCGCCGGGTGTCGGAAGCGCCCCCGATCGGGTCGACGCGGATCACCTGCGCGCCGAGCTGGCCCAGCGTCATGCCGCACAGCGGTGCGGCGACGAAGCTGGATACCTCGACGACGCTGATACCGGCCAGCGGGTTCATGCCTAGGAGACCCGTTCGAAGACCGCGGCGAGCCCCTGGCCGCCGCCGATGCACATGGTCTCCAGCCCATATCGCGCCTGGCGGCGGTTGAGTTCGCGCGCCAACGTGGCCAGTATCCTGCCGCCCGTCGCTCCGACCGGATGACCCAGTGAGATTCCCGAGCCGTGCACATTGGTTCGATCATGGTCGGCGGGGCCGAAATTCCATTCCCGCATCACCGCAAGCGCTTGCGCGGCAAAGGCTTCGTTGAGTTCGATGAGGTCGATGTCGTGCAGCTGCAGGCCGGCCTTGGCGAGCGCGGCCTCGGTCGCCGGCACCGGTCCGATGCCCATGATGTTGGGCGCCACGCCGGCCGACGCCCACGACACCAGCCGGACCAGCGGCCGCAGGCCGTACTCGTCGGCCTTCTCCGGCGTTGTCACCACGCACATGGACGCCGCGTCGTTCTGCCCGCTGGCGTTGCCGGCCGTGACCGTCGCCTCTGGATCTTCGCCCAGCAGAACGGGTTTGAGCTTGCTCAGCGACTCTACCGACGTATCGGCGCGTGGGTGCTCGTCGGTGTCGACCAGCTCCTCGCCCTGCCGGGTACGCACCGCAACCGGAATGATCTCCTCTGCCAGGATCCCGTCTTTCTGCGCGGCCACCGCACGGTGGTGCGACCGCACCGCGAGCTCGTCCTGCTCCTGCCGGGAAATGTGGTACTCGCGGCGCAAGTTCTCGGCAGTCTCCAGCATTCCGCCCGGCACCGGGTAGTGGCGGCCACCGGCAGTGGTGCGGCCGCGAGCCAGGCCGTCGTGCACCCGCACACCGGAACGGGCTCCGCCCCAACGCATGTCGGTGGAATAGAAGGCGACATTGCTCATGCTTTCGCAGCCGCCGGCGATGACCAGGTCATTGTCGCCGCTGGCCACCTGCAAGCAGGCCTGGATCACCGCCTGCAGGCCCGACCCGCAGCGCCGGTCGACCTGCATACCCGGAACCGTCACCGGCAGACCGGAATCCAGCGCCACCACGCGCCCGATCGCCGGTGCCTCGCTGCTCGGATAGCAGTGTCCGAGAATCACGTCCTGCACCGCGTCCGGTGCGAGTCCGGTCCGTTCCACCAGGCCCTTCAGGGCCGCAACCCCGAGCTCCACAGCAGTGAGGGTCTTGAACATTCCACCGTAACGGCCGATCGGCGTCCGTACGGGTTCACAGATGACGGCCTGGCGCACTTTGTTATTCATGTCAGAGATGCCGGCCGCCGGTGATTTCCATGACGGTTCCGGTCATGTACGACGAGAGATCTGATGCGAGGAACAGCGCGACACTGGCTACCTCGCTGGGCTCACCGGCCCGGCCCATCGGAACCTCGGCGACCTTTGCGTCCCAAATGCGTTGCGGCATGGCTTCTGTCATCGCAGAGCGGATCAAGCCGGGCGCGATCGCATTGACCCGGACCCCGACGTGCGCAAGCTCTTTGGCGGCCGCCTTGGTCATCCCGACGATGCCGGCCTTCGCCGCCGAGTAGTTGGTCTGGCCGACCATGCCGACCTTGCCCGACACCGAGGACATGTTCACGATCGCGCCGTGCTTCTGTTCGCGCATGATCGCCGCGGCCAGGCGGGTGCCGTTCCAGGTCCCCTTCAGGTGCACGTTGATGACCTGGTCGAACTGCTCTTCGGTCATCTTGCGCATCGTCGCGTCGCGGGTGATCCCGGCGTTGTTGACCATGATGTCCAGGCCGCCGAAGCGCTCGATGGCGGTCTTGATCAGAGCGTCGACCTCGTCGGACTGGGTCACGTCGCAACGCACGGCGACGGCCACGTCTTCGCCGCCGAGTTGCTTGGCGGCGATCTCGGTCGCCTCGAGATTCACATCTCCGAGCACAACCCGCGCGCCCTCGGCGATGAATCGCTCGGCAATGGCATAGCCCAGTCCTTGCGCTCCACCTGTGACGACCGCGGTCTGACCTCTTAGCAGTGACATCTGGATCACGCACCCCTAACTCTCATGGTTCCGACGGACACCCGTCATTCGAATATCATATTTCATATAGGATTCTGAGTGGTAACCAGCCTGCCAGTGAGGAGCGTCACCCATGACTACCGCCGAAGTAGGCCCCGAAGTTACCGACGAGGATTTCCGGGAGATCCTGGCCGCGACCCGTCACTTCGTCCGTGATGTGGTAGTCCCGCGCGAACAGGAGATCCTGGCCGACGATCGAGTGCCCGACGACCTGCGCGACCATGCCAAGAAGATGGGTCTGTTCGGCTACGCGATTCCCCAGGAGTGGGGTGGCCTCGGGCTGAACCTCATGCAAGACGTCGAGCTCGCAATGGAGCTGGGCTACACCTCGCTGGCGCTGCGGTCGATGTTCGGAACCAACAACGGCATCGCCGGGCAGGTCCTTGTCGGGTTCGGCACCGACGAGCAGAAGGGCCGCTGGCTGGAGCGGATCGCATCCGGCGACGTCGTCGCCTCCTTCGCGCTGACCGAGCCCGGCGCCGGGTCCAATCCGGCCGGGTTGCGCACCAAAGCCGTTCGTGAGGACGGCGATTGGGTGATCTCCGGGCAGAAACGCTTCATCACCAACGCACCCGTCGCCGGCCTGTTCGTGGTCTTCGCCCGCACCCGGCCCGCCGACGACCAAGGCCCGGGTATTGCCGTCTTTCTGGTTCCCGGGGACGCCGAAGGTGTCAGCGTGGCAGCCAAGGACGCCAAGATGGGCCAGGAAGGCGCCTGGACCGCCGACGTCAGCTTCGACGACGTCCGAGTCGGAAACGACGCCCTCATCGGCGGCAGCGAAGACATCGGCTACCGGGCGGCGATGACCGCACTGGCGCGCGGCCGGGTGCACATCGCCGCGATCGCGGTGGGGGCCGCCCAGCGTGCACTCGACGAGTCCGTCGCATACGCAGCGACCGCGACGCAGGGTGGCACGCCGATCGGAAGCTTCCAGCTGGTGCAGGCGATGCTGGCCGACCAGCAATCCGGGGTGCTGGCCGGCAGCGCCCTGGTCCGCGACGTTGCCCGCAAGTGGGCCACCGGCGAGGATCGTCGGATTGCGCCGTCGGCGGCCAAGCTGTTCTGCACCGAGATGGCCGGCCAAGTCGCAGACCTCGCGGTGCAGATCCACGGCGGAAGTGGATATATGCGTGGGGTCCCCGTGGAGCGCATCTACCGCGACGTTCGCCTACTGCGGCTGTATGAAGGCACCAGCGAGATACAGCGCCTGATCATCGGGTCGAACCTCGTCAGAGCGGCGCAGCGCTGAAGTCACACGAACTGCTGGCCGCCGTCGATGTCGTAGGTCGCGCCGGTGAGCGCCGTGTTGCTCATCAGGTGGACCGCGAGCGCGGCGACGTCGGCGGGCCCGACCACCCGTCCGATCGGAAGCATCGCGCGCAGTTCGTCGCGGCGCTCGTCGAGGCGGTCACCGAGCAGCGATGCCGACAGCGGCGTGTCGACGAATCCGGCCGCAATCAGGTTCACCCGGACCGGCGCCAGCTCAAGGGCCAGAGTCGCGGTGAACGGTGGCAGGGTGGCGGTCGCCGCGGAGACGATCCCGAGGTCGCGACTGATGCGCCGACCGCCGGTACCACCCATGAACACCAAGCTGCCGCTGGCCCGCATCTTGCCAGCGGCGTTGCGCGCCACATTGAGATAGCGCACCACGTGCCCGCTGATCGCATTGCGCACCTGGTCGGTGTCCATCTCCAGCAACGGCCGGTAGGTCGGGCCGCCGGCGGTCACCATCACATGGTCGATCGGTGCGGGCAGATCGGCGAAGAATCCCTGCACCGCGCTAGAGTCGTTGACGTCAAAGGCCGCAGTGCTTTTGGCGCCGACATCGCGCGCCGCGTCGTTGAGCCGGTCGGGGTTGCGGCCGGTCAGGATGACGTCGGCACCTTCGGCCCGGGCGCGTCGCGCGGTCTCCAGTCCGATGCCTGCGCTGCCGCCGATCACGACGACGGTCTGTCCGGCCAATTCGGTCATGGTGGTCAGCTCTCGATCAGCTCTAAGGTCGCCAGATCGCGGATCGCCTGAC
>NZ_DATJYB010000068.1:0-14979 GCF_035499775.1 Mycobacterium sp.
GACCGTGCAGCACCGTGGCAATGGCGAGACCGATTCCACGGGCACCACCGGTGACTGCAATGACTTTTCCTGCGACGGATGCGGATGTCATCGCTTCACGCTAGCCGAGGCATGATCAGCACTCATCGAAACCGCTGTAATGCCGAACCGCCCAAAGTCGTCTGGCGTCCGCACCAGCGCCCCGGGTTTGACTCTGCGGTGTGGGCGGCGAAGTCCGAGCGGCGCGCTGCACAAGCGCAGAGTCAATGCGTCGTCCGGCGTCCGCAGCAGCATCGCGAAGATGGCGGTTGCGGGAGCACTGATCGCGATACCGGCAGCCGGCGTGAGCATTTCGCTGCTCGCGATGCCCGAGGGCGGCGGCACGTCGATTGTGCTGGCGCCACCCACCGATCCACCACAGCCGCCCCGCCCGCGCCGGCACCGGCACCGGCGTATGACTCCGACTATGACTGGTGGCGTATGGCGCGGGCGCCGGCGGAGGCGGCGGTGGCGGCTGACCTGCCGGTCGGTGCGTTCGCACCGAGCCCCACTGCGGTACGAATGGTAGGTGCCTGAGCCGATCATCCTGCTGCTGTCGACATCCGACACCGACCTGATTAGCGCGCGTTCCAGCGGAAAAAACTATCGGTGGGCCAACCCGTCGCGACTAGCCGACACAGAGCTTCCCGAGTTGCTCGCTGAGGCTGCCATCGTGGTGGTCCGCATCCTCGGCGGCTACCGCGCCTGGCAGAGCGGCATCGACACGGTGCTGGCCAGCGGTGTGCCGGCCGTCCTCGTCAGCGGCGAGCAGGCGGCCGACGCCGAGTTGACCGGTCTGTCCACGCTGGCGGCCGGTACCGCCGTGCAGGCCCACATCTACCTGGCCCACGGTGGTGTGGAAAACCTGCGCCAACTGCACGCGTTCCTGTCGGACACCGTGCTGATGACCGGCTTCGGCTTCACGCCGCCGGTGGTCACTCCGACCTGGGGCGTGCTGCAGCGGGATGCCGCCGGCAACGAAGGCCCGACGATCGCGGTGCTCTACTACCGCGCGCAGCACCTGGCCGGCAACACCGCATACGTGGGGGCGCTGTGCCAGGCGATCGAAGACGCGGGCGCCCGGCCACTGCCGGTCTACTGCGCCTCGCTGCGTACCGCCGAACCAGAACTGCTGCACCGACTCGCCGACGCCGACGCCATGGTGGTCACCGTGCTTGCCGCGGGCGGACTCAAGCCGGCTACCGCCTCAGCCGGCGGTGATGACGACAGTTGGAACGTCGAACACCTTGCGGCCCTGGACATTCCGATCCTGCAAGGCCTCTGCCTGACGAGCCCTCGTGAGCAGTGGCAGAGCAATGACGACGGACTCAGCCCGCTGGACGTGGCCAGCCAGGTCGCGGTGCCTGAATTCGACGGCCGCATCATCACAGTTCCGTTCTCGTTCAAAGAGATCGACGACGACGGGTTGATCGCCTATGTCGCCGACCCGGAGCGCTGCGCCCGGGTGGCCGGCCTGGCCGTCCGGCACGCGCGGCTGCGCCACGTCGCCCCCGCGGACAAGCGGGTGGCGCTGGTGTTTTCGGCCTATCCCACCAAACACGCCCGCATCGGAAACGCGGTCGGACTGGATACCCCGGCGAGCGCGGTGGCGCTGCTGCGCGCGATGGGTGAGCGTGGGTATCAAGTCGGCGACCTGCCCGGCGTCGAGTCCAGCGACGGGGATGCGCTCATCCATGCGCTGATCGAACGCGGCGGACAAGACCCGGACTGGCTCACCGAAGGACAACTGGCCGGCAATCCGATCCGGTTGTCCGCCAAGGATTATCGCGAGTGGTTTGCCACGCTGCCCGCCGAGCTCGCCGACGCCGTGACACAGCACTGGGGTCCGCCGCCGGGGGAGTTGTTCGTCGACCGCAGCAACGACCCGGATGGCGAAATCGTCATCGCCGCAATGCAAGCCGGCAACCTCGTGCTCATGGTGCAGCCGCCGCGCGGCTTCGGCGACAACCCCGTTGCCGTCTACCATGACCCGGACCTACCCCCCAGCCACCACTACCTGTCCGCATACCACTGGCTGGATGTCGGCTTCAACGCCGACGCCCTGGTGCATCTGGGCAAGCACGGCAACCTGGAATGGCTACCCGGAAAGACGCTGGGCATGTCGGCGGCCTGCGCAGCCGATGCCGCCCTGGGTAATCTGCCGCTGATCTACCCGTTCCTGGTCAACGACCCCGGCGAGGGCACCCAGGCCAAGAGGCGGGCCCACGCCGTACTCGTCGACCACCTCATCCCGCCCATGGCCCGGGCCGAAACCTACGGCGACATAGCCCGTTTGGAGCAGCTGCTCGACGAGCATGCCAACGTCGCCGCACTGGACCCCGGCAAGCTGCCCGCCATCCGCCAGCAGATCTGGACACTGATCCGGGCCGCCAAGATGGATCACGACCTGGGCCTGACCGAGCGGCCGGAAGAGAACTCGTTCGACGAGATGATTCTGCACGTCGACGGTTGGCTGTGCGAGATCAAGGACGTCCAGATCCGCGACGGCCTGCACATTCTTGGCCAACGGCCAACGGGGGAGGACGAACTCGACCTGGTGCTGGCCATCCTGCGGGCCCGTCAGCTGTTTGGCGGCGAGCACGTCATGCCCGGTTTGCGCCAGGCACTGGGTCTGGCCGAGGACGGCACGGACGATCGCTCGTCGGTGGACCGGGTCGAGGCCGCGGCCCGGGAATTGGTGGCAGCACTGCAGGCCGCCGACTGGGACCCCGCTGCGGCCGACCGGCTCACCGATAACCCCGCGGTCGCCACCGTGCTACGGTTCGCGGCCACCGAGGTGGTGCCTCGGCTCGCCGGCACCTCCGCTGAAATCGAGCAGGTACTCAAAGCTTTGGACGGCCGGTTCATCCCCGCCGGGCCGTCGGGGTCACCGCTGCGCGGCCTGATCAATGTGCTGCCCACCGGGCGCAACTTCTACTCCGTCGACCCCAAGGCGGTGCCGTCCAGGCTGGCATGGGAAGCCGGTGTGGCACTGGCAGATTCACTGCTGGCCCGCTACCGCGCGGACCACGGGCAGTGGCCGCAGTCGGTCGGGCTTTCGGTATGGGGCACCTCGGCGATGCGCACCTCCGGTGACGACATCGCTGAAGTTCTTGCGTTGCTGGGTGTTCGGCCGGTCTGGGACGACGCGTCGCGGCGGGTGGTCGGCCTGACGCCGATCCCGCTGGCCGAGCTGGCCCGCCCGCGTATCGACGTGACGGTGCGGATCTCCGGGTTTTTCCGTGACGCCTTCCCTCATGTCGTGACGATGCTCGACGACGCGGTGCGGCTGGTCGCCGACCTCGACGAACCCGCCGACGACAACTACGTCCGCGCGCACGCCCAGGCCGACCTGGCCCAGCATGGCGACCAACGGCGAGCCACCACAAGGATTTTCGGATCCAAACCGGGCACCTATGGTGCCGGGCTGTTGCAGTTGATCGACAGCCGCAACTGGCGTGACGACGCCGACCTCGCGCAGGTGTACACCGCATGGGGCGGCTTCGCCTACGGGCGAGGATTGGATGGTCGGCCTGCCACCGAAGATATGAACCGCCAATACCGGCGGATTGTGGTGGCCGCCAAGAACACCGACACCCGCGAGCACGACATCGCCGACTCCGACGACTACTTCCAGTACCACGGCGGCATGGTCGCCACGGTGCGGGCACTGACCGGCCAGGCGCCTGCCGCCTACATCGGCGACAACACCAGGCCCGACGCGATTCGCACCCGCACGCTGTCCGAGGAGACCACCCGGGTGTTCAGGGCCCGCGTGGTCAATCCGCGCTGGATGGCCGCGATGCGCAGGCATGGCTACAAGGGCGCCTTCGAGATGGCCGCGACCGTCGATTACCTGTTCGGCTACGACGCCACCGCCGGGGTCATGGCCGACTGGATGTACGAACAGCTCACCGAGAGCTACGTGTTGGATCCGGAGAACCGCAAGTTCATGGCCGCGTCCAACCCGTGGGCGCTGCACGGGATGGCCGAACGGCTGCTGGAGGCGGCCGGCCGCGGCATGTGGGCGGAGCCGCGGCCCGACACCCTCGACGGCCTGCGCCAGGCGCTGCTGGAAACCGAAGGCGACCTGGAGGGTTAGGTCCCCTCGCGAGCAGACACAGAATCGCACGCAGAAGGTCTTCCGCGTGCGATTCTGCGTCTGCTCGCGGGTCAGTCCCCTCAGTCGGTGAAGTCGATCCGGACGCTGATCGGGTCAGACTGCAGCGCGCGGAACGTGGCGCGGACGACGGGGGCCAGCAGCCGCGACGTCGCGAAGGTGCTCGCGCGCAGCGCCGGGTCGTCGTCGGGTTCGAACCGGGCGATCCCGGAACGCCACCGGTTCCGTTGCCGGATAAGCACTTTCGGATCGGACTCGATGTTGAAGGCCCACCCCGAGCGGCGCCCATGTTGGGAAATCACCCACGCGCCGGAATCGTCGAATTTGGCGGAAACCGGAACGCGCCGGCGTGCCCCCGACTTTCGTCCCGTCGTCTCGAGCTCGGTTGCAAAGGTCGTCCGCACCCCCAGACGGCTCAGGAAAGCCACGGTGGGATTAGCCAGGTAGCGACCAATGATGCGCTCTCGGCGGAATTTCCGCACCGCGGCATTCCCGGTGTCGGTGTTGTTTCCTGCCATGATCAGCCTCCAAAAGTAGATCGACCGGTCTACAATCGCCCAAGTTAGTAGAATAATCGGTATACCGCAAGCGGTGCGGAGTGCTACGAAGTCGAGGAAGGGCCGATGGCTGCACGAGAGCGCTTGATTACCAGCGCAATTGCGCTCATTCGTAGTGTCGGAGTCGCCGGCGCGAGCGTATCGGCATTGCTCGACCACTCCGGCCTGGCGCGCCGAACGCTCTATCTGAACTTCCCCGGCGGCAAACCTGACCTCGTGGAGGCGGCAACCAACGCCGCCGGCGCCGAGCTCACCGCCGCCATCGAGAACTGCGTGGCAGACGCCGACCCCGCGCGCACACTGGCGGCCTTCATGCAGGTGTGGGAACAGATGCTGGCGGACAGTGACTACACCGCGGGCTGCCCGATCGTCGCGGCGACGCTAGCCCGCTCGGAGGCACCGGCGGCCGCCGACGCCGCCGCGGCGGCTTTCAGCAGCTGGGAGGACCTGTTGGCCCGGCTGCTGCGTGAAGCCGGTGTTGAGAAATCAGCGGCCGCCGATCTGGCCACGACCGCGGTCGCCACCATCGAAGGCGCGGTCATCATGTCGGTGGCGCAACGGTCGCCCACTCCACTACGACGCGCCAACCGGGTGCTCTCAACCCTGGTTGCGGTAAGGCCGTAGCTGCGCTCGCCGGGTAGGTTGGCACCCGTGACACCAACTTTCGCCGACTTGGCCACGGCCCAATACATCCTGCTGACCACCTTCACCAAAGACGGCAAACCCAAGCCCACGCCGATCTGGGCAGCAGTCGACGGGGACCGGCTGTTGGTCATCACCGAGGGAAAGGCCTGGAAGGTCAAGCGGATCCGCAACACGCCACGTGTCACGATGGCCGTCTGCGACATACGCGGACGCGCGAAGAGCGACGCCGTCGAAGGCACCGCGGCCATCCTCGACAAATCGCACAACGGGGCCGTCTACGACGCGATCGGCAAGCGCTACGGCGTCGTGGGCAAGGTATTCAACCTGTTCAGCAAGATGCGCGGCGGCATGGAAAACAACGTCGGCCTCGAACTCAGAGTCGCCCAAAGCTGACGCCGATGGGCACCGTCCTCATCCCGATTCCGGACCGCGATTTCGACCCCACCGAGGTCGCGGTCAGCTGGCGCGTCTTGACCCACAACGGCCACCAGGTGATCTTTGCCACCGAAAGCGGTGCGGCCGGAGAGGCCGACGACATCATGGTGACCGGGCGAGGTTTGGACATCTGGTCCGCGCTGCCGGTGCTGGGCGCGGTCCCGATCATCGGACTGGCGCTGCGGGCGAACAAGGACGGCCGTCGCGCATACCAGGAAATGTTGCAGTCCAACGAATTTAGCCACCCGGTCAGCTGGGCCCAGGTGACACTTGATCACGTCGACGCATTGCTGCTGCCCGGCGGCCACCGGGCCCGCGGCATGCGCAGCTACATCGACAGCGACATACTGCAACGCCTCGTCGTGGACGCCTTCGCCAAAGAGATGCTGGTGGCCGCGATTTGCCACGGTGTACTGCTGCTGGCTCGCAGCGTCGATCCCGGCACCAGCCGCTCGGTGCTGTACGGGCGCAAGACCACGGCGCTCACCTGGGCGCTGGAGCGCACCGCGTGGCGGCTCACCCGTATCACCCGGTTCTGGGATCGTGACTACTACCGCACCTACACCGAGGAGCCCGGCCAGCCCGGCGGGTACATGTCGGTGCAGTCGGAGGTCACCCGGGCGCTGCGAAACCCATCGGATTTCTGCGACGTCGCGCACGGATCGCCAGGATGGCGGCTCAAGTCCTCGGGAATGGTGCGCGACACCGCGACCGACTCACGACCGGCGTTCGTCGTCGACGACGGCAACTACGTGTCGGCCCGCTGGCCGGGAGATACCCACACCTTCGCGACGGCGTTGTCTCAAAAGCTGCGCGAGCTCATGTCCTAACGTTTCACCGCCCCCAGGTGCTCGCCGAAGAACGCGAAGATTCGGCTCCATGCGTCTTCGCTCGCGTCGGCGTTGTAGCCGAAGCCGGTGATGCGGAGCAGCGGCTGGGCCGGGAGCTTGTTCGCGAAGCTGTGCCCGACGCCGGGGTAGGTCTTGATATCGGTGGTGATGTTCAGCGCTTGAGTCGTCTTGCGCAGTTTGCTCTCCGCGCCGAACCCCAGCGGGTCGCGGCCCCCGAAGCTGGCCACAATCGGGCAGGCCCCGTCCAGCGTCTCGCTCAGGTGGCGCGGGAGCGGTGTCCCGTAGAACGGTGCGGAAGCGCCGAACCCCTGGGGCGACATCACGAGCGCGAACCCGCCGCCCATGCAGAAGCCCGCAATGCCTACCCGCCCCGTGCATTCCCGCATGCCCAGCAGGTGGTCGCGGGCCGCAAGGATGTCGTCAAGCGCACGGCCTCGTTTGGTCAGCAGCTCGCGCATCACTCTGGTGATGCAGCGGCCGCGGCCGCCCCGTGCGAACAGATTCGGAGTGAGCGTCACATAACCCGCCCGGGCGATGTGGTCGTTGTTCGACTCCATGTCCGGGCCGTAGCCGATCGCGTCGTGAATCACCACCACACCCGGCCACGGACCTTTCCCCGGAGGAACACTCAGCAGCCCGTCAATCAATCCGTCGGGGGTATCGAACTCAATCGTCGTCATATCGTCATCTAACTGCAGCCGCGCCTCGGGTCTCCAGGGAACTTGGCCTCGGGGCACGCACGTTGGCGGTACATGGTCAGGCGGCTGTTGCTCATCTACGCGCTCCTCGAGCTCGCGGCAGTGGCTGCGTTGGTGGCGACGATTGGGTGGGGCTGGACGCTGCTGGCGCTGCTGGCCAGCTTCTTTCTGGGTGTCGTCGTGTGGGCTCCGGTGGCCGGGCGCCAGATCAGTGCACAACTGACGCAGCTGCGATCCGGCCTCAAGGAACCGAGCAGCGCGCTGAGCGACGGCGCGGCGGTCACCCTGGCCACCGTCCTGGTTCTGGTGCCCGGGCCGGTCACCACGATTCTGGGGATGCTGCTGCTGGCGCCGCCCGTCCGGGCCCTCGCCCGCCCCGCACTGGCGGCGATGGCGGTGCGTGGATTCGAAAAGCGGATCCCGCTGATCACCGATTTGAGGATGCGCGATGACCGTGACTACATCGACGGCGAGGTTATCGACGTCATAGACGTCGAGCCCGAGGTCTTGCCGCCGGCGCAAGTCCAGACTCACCACGCCCCGTAGTTTTGCGGTGTGACCGAGATTCCTACCAAGCTGCTGGTCAACGGCCGGATACACAGCCCGACACACCCAGACGCCACCGCTATGGCGGTGCGCGGCGGTGTCGTGGCGTGGCTGGGCAGCGATGACGTCGGCCGCAGCCAGTTCCCGGACGCCGACATCGCGGATCTCGACGGCGCCTTCGTGGCGCCGGCATTCGTCGACAGCCATATCCACCTGAGCGCGACCGGCCTGACCATCAGCGGCCTGGATTTGCGCCCGGCCAGCTCACCCGCGCACTGCGTCCAGATGGTCGCCGACTACGCAGCCGCCCACCCGGGCCAGCCGATCTGGGGGCACGGCTGGGACGAGTCGAGGTGGCCGGAGAACATCCCGCCGGGCACCGCCGACCTGGACGCCGTGCTCGGTGACCGGCCCGCCTACCTGGCCCGCGTCGACGTGCACTCCGCGCTCGCCTCGAGTGGGCTGCGCAACCGGGTTGCCGGGCTGGCTGCGGCGGCCGGTTTCAGCGCCGAGCAGCCGCTGACGTCGGATGCGCACCACCTGGCCCGGGGCGTCGCCCGTGACCTGCTGACTGCCGGGCAGCTGGCCGAAGCCCGGGCCGCCGCGCTGCACGCCCTCGCCGCGGCGGGCATCGTCGCGGTGCACGAATGCGCCGGCCCCGAGATCGGCGGGCTCGACGACTGGCTGGCGGTGCGGGCCCTCGATCACGGCGTGGAGGTGATCGGCTACTGGGGCCAGGCGGTAACCACACCCGCACAGGCCCGCACGCTGATAGACCAGACCGGGGCCAGCGGGCTGGCCGGCGACCTGTTCGTCGACGGGGCCCTGGGGTCGCGAACAGCTTGGCTGCACGAGCCCTACGCCGACGCCCCGGACCGCACCGGCACCTGCTACCTCGACCCGGACGCGATCGAGGCACACATACGCGCGTGCACCGAGGCGGAGGTGACCGCCGGATTCCACGTCATCGGCGATGCCGCGGTGTCGGCGGCGGTCGCCGCCTTCGAGCGTGTCGTCGCCAAGCTCGGCGTGGTTGCGGTGGCTCGCTGTGGGCATCGCCTGGAGCATCTGGAGATGGTGACCGCCGATCAGGCCGCGAAGCTGGGCGCGTGGGGCGTCATCGCAAGCGTGCAGCCGAATTTTGATGCGCTGTGGGGCGGCGGCAACGGCATGTACGCCCGTCGCCTGGGTATTGATCGAGGCAGCGAACTCAACCCCCTGGCGCTGTTAGCATCCCAAGGCGTGCCACTCGCGCTCGGTTCCGACGCCCCGGTAACAGGTATCGACCCCTGGGCGAGGGTGCGCGCAGCGGTCAATCACCGCACGCCGGGCAGCGCGGTGTCGGCGCGGGCGGCGTTCGCCGCCGCCACCCGTGGCGGCTGGCGGGCCGGCGGTGTCCGGGACGGCAAGACCGGGACCCTGGTACCCGGCGCACCCGCCTCCTACGCCGTGTGGGACGCCGGCGTCCTCGACGTCACTGCACCGCGCGACGCGGTCCAGCGTTGGTCCACCGACCCGCGTTCCCGGGTGCCCGCGTTGCCGCGGCTCGGCCCGACGGACGCGTTGCCGCGTTGCCGTCAAACAGTGCATCGGGGCGCTGTCATCTATGGCTAGGACATGGGTCGGCAAGTTTGGTCGGCGGGCACGGCCGGCCGAGCCCAGCCAGACCGATCTCGAGGACGACGACCCGATAACCACGCCAGAGATCCCGGTGGTCACCGAGGACACCGAACCCGAGCGGATTGAGCACGACGCCGACGACGAAGAGGAAGAGGAAGCTCACCCGCTTCCCAGCCTGGCCGATCTGCTGACCGCGGCGAGCCCGACGCTGGCCGACCGGCTGGCCGCCGCGTCCCGCCGCAGCCTCGACGAGCGGCTGACGCCACGCCCGACCAGTGCGAACCGGCTGCGCGGCGCGGTAGTGGCGCGCTGGCCGGCCGTGAAGGCCGCGCTGGTGCCGCGCCTGCCACGGCTGGTGGTGACCGTCTTGGCCGGCTTGCTTCTGCTCGCCAGCTTCCCGACGACGAACTGGTGGTGGGGCGCCGTCGTCGCCTTCGCGCTACTGGCCTGGGTCCTGACCCGGCCCGCCACCACATTGGTGGGTGGTGCCGGCTACGGGTTCTTGTTCGGATTGACCTTCTACCTGCCGTTGCTGCCCTGGGTCGGCCTCCTGGTGGGGGCCGTGCCGTGGCTGGTGCTGGCGACAATGGAGGCGCTGTATCCCGCTCTGTTCGGCCTGTTCGCCGTCTGCGTGCGCAGGGTGCCGGGTTGGCCGTTGTGGTTCGCGGTGGTGTGGGCCGCGCAGGAGTGGTTGAAGTCGAATTTCCCGTTCGGCGGCTTCCCCTGGGGGTCGGTCGCCTACGGTCAGGGCGCGGGTCCGTTGCTGCCGCTGGTCCAGCTCGGCGGCGTCGCGTTGCTCTCAACGGGAGTCGTGCTGGTCGGATGCAGCTTCACCGCCATCGCACTCGAGATCGTGACGTGGTTCCGGACTGGGGGTCAGGTGGCTGGCATCTCCGGCGCCCTGCGCGCCCCAAAAGCCCCGGACGCCTCAGAAGTCCCGGAAGCCCCGGAGGCTGTTCCCGCGCCGCCGGCGGTGGTGCTGCCCGGGGTGTGCATCTGCCTGGTGCTGCTGGCCGCCATCGTCGTCTGGCCGAGCGTGCGGCACTCGGGCATGGGAGCCGGCGGCGAACCCCCGGTCAACGTGGCCGTGGTGCAGGGCAACGTGCCCCGGCTGGGTTTCGAGTTCAATGCGCAACGTCGCGCCGTACTGGACAACCACGTCGAGGAGACGCTGCGGCTGGCTGAGGACGTGCACAGGGGAGCCGCACCGCAACCGCAATTCGTGATCTGGCCCGAGGACTCCTCCGACATCGACCCGCTCGTCAACCCCGACGCCGGTCAACAGATCTCGCGGGCGGCCGACGCGATCAACGCGCCGATCCTGATCGGCACCATCCTCGACGTGCCAGGTCGCACGGAAGAAAACCCCGAATTCACCAACACCGTGATCGTCTGGAATCCGATCACCGGACCCGCCGACCGTCATGACAAAGAAATCGTGCAGCCGTTCGGCGAGTACCTGCCCATGCCGTGGCTCTTCCGGCATCTGTCCGGGTATGCCGGCCGGGCCGGGCATATCGTGCCGCGGCCGAACCGCGACGTCGTGCAGATCGCCGGCGTGCCGGTCGGGGTGGCTACCTGTTGGGAAGTGATCTTCGACCGCGAGCCCCGAAAGGCAGTCTTGAACGGCGCCCAGCTGCTGGCCGTGCCCAGCAACAACGCCACCTTCAACAAGACGATGAGCGAACAGCAGCTGGCCTTCGCCAAAATTCGGGCGGTGGAGCACGACCGATACGTCGTCGTCGCCGGCACCACCGGGATCAGCGCGGTCATCGCCCCCGACGGCGGCGAGCTGGTCCGCACCGACTTCTTCGTTCCCGCCTACCTGGACAACCAGGTGCGCCTGAAGACCGGGCTGACCCCGGCGACCCGCTGGGCCCCGATCGTGCAGTTGCTGCTGGTCGCGGCCGCCGGAGCGATCATTCTCGTCGCGATACGGCAGAATGGATGGTTCCCGCTGGCGATTTCAAGGATGCGTCTCCTGCGGTCCCGGTCCTCCGACGACTCCGACGACTCCGGTACGCCGCGGCGCGGACCTGAAGATTCAGGTCCGTTGCCCCAAGGCGCGTCCGAGGGCTCATCCGAGGGTGACGAAGATGCGCCCGAAGACCACACTCCGCCCGATCCGGGCGGTGACTACACTCCGCACATCAAGGGCGGGCACCACAGGGGCGGCCGACAGCCGCGTTATTCCCCGCGACACAAAGGAGACACATGACCACCGGCCAGCGCGTCCTGGTGATCATCCCCACCTTCAACGAGCGGGAGAACCTGCCGCTGATTCATCGACGCCTCAGGGACGCGTGCCCCGACGTGCACCTGCTCATCGTGGACGACAACAGCCCTGACGGCACCGGTCAGCTCGCCGACGAGCTGGCACAGGCCGAACCAGGGCGCACCCACGTGATGCACCGGACCGCGAAGAACGGCCTGGGCGCGGCATACCTGGAGGGCTTCGCGTGGGGCATGAGCCGCGAGTACTCGGTGCTCGTCGAGATGGACGCCGACGGCAGCCACGCGCCTGAGCAGCTGCACCGGCTGCTGGACGTCATCGACAACGGGGCCGACCTGGCCATCGGTTCGCGGTATGTCGACGGCGGCGCGGTACGAAACTGGCCCTGGCGGCGCCTGGCCTTGTCCAAGACGGCCAACACCTATTCGCGGATGGCGCTCGGCATCGGCGTCCACGACATCACCGCCGGTTACCGGGCCTACCGGCGCGAAGTGCTGGAGGCCATCGACCTCGACACCGTCGACTCGAAGGGCTACTGCTTCCAGATCGAGATGACCTGGCGCACGATCAACAACGGGTTCCTCGTGGTCGAGGTCCCGATCACCTTCACCGAGCGCGAACTCGGCGTGTCCAAGATGAGCGGATCCAACATCCGCGAAGCGCTGATCAAAGTCACTCGATGGGGAGTCGAGGGCAGGCTCAGCCGCGCCCGGGCGACGCGCGCCCAGGCCCGTTAAACGCGATCAGCCGCGACGGCGGGACCGGATCAGCTCGAGGCGCTCCTTGAGCAGCTCTTCGAGTTCCTCGACCGTGCGGCGCTCCAACAGCATGTCCCAGTGCGTACGGGGCGGCTTGACCTTCTTGGGCTCGGGCAGGTCACCCTCGATCAGGGTGCCTTCCATGCCGTTGCGGCACAGCCAGGTGCCGGGGATATCGGCGTCGTCGGCGAAGGGAACCTCGAACTCCTCGCCGTTATCGGTGCGGTACCGCGCGATCTGTCGTGGTGCCAGGTCATGGTTGCGGTCGGTCTCATAGCTCACGGCTCCGAGCCGACTGCCTCTCAGGACTCGATCTGCCATCGGCGTTACTCCTTATGGTCCTGTGAGCTCTTGGGCTCGCGTACTGGGGATTCTCTTCGGTTGGCAAACGTTCCGGTGGCCTGCGCAGTTCCCGGTCGGGTTCCGGGTGCGCTGCGACGCGACCATTAATGATACCGGGATCGCGGTGCCCGGCGGACTAAAGTCGGCAGGCGTGACCCGTCCTGCCCGTCCCCAACCGTGTCGCTGGTGCGGCCGAGACGTGACCGACGCCGGAATGGGCCGTCGCCGCCAGTACTGCCGGCAGTCCTGCCGGCAGCGCGCATATGAGCAGCGGGCCTTGATCACCCGGGGTGTGGCGGGCGCGCTCCCCGCCGATGCGGTGGTGCTGTCGGCGGACGATGCGGCTGACCTGTCGGATCGCGTCTACCAGGTGCGATGCGCCGCGGAGGACGTCGCCACCGCGCTCGACGAGGGAGCCGGGGCAACCGAACTACGTGAGCTGTGCGATGCGCTGGTCCAGGCCGCCAGGGCCGCCGACGGGTGGCGCCGGGTCGCCGTCTGAACGGCGCATGAACTCGGTCGACGCGTTGCCGGGTACAGTCGCGCCAGGGATGGCGGGGCCGGTGCAGAACGCGCCGGCCTGCACCGACTCCCTCGGCGCGTGAGCCGCGCCGGTTCCTTGCGTGGAAGCTGGGAGTACCGGACGTTTTGAAATCCCGCCGGAGTTAGCCATACTCACCAGCGAGATTCTTGGGTCGGCGAGCAGCACGACTTTTGCGTGCAGCAACCTTCGTGACCCGGCGAGAGCCGCACGCCCCGGGTCGGATGCGGCGAATTTTGGTGAGGGTTAGGCGAGGTAGTGATGGGTGATCAACTCCAGCACGCAACCGAAGCGTTGCGCAAAGCGCTGGTTCAGGTTGAGCGCCTGAAGCGCACCAATCGGGCGTTGCTGGAGCGGTCGAGCGAGCCGATCGCGATCGTCGGCATGTCGTGCCGCTTTCCCGGCGGAGTCGATAGCCCCGAGCGCCTGTGGCAGATGGTGGCCGACGGCCGGGATGTGATGACCGATTTCCCGACCGATCGTGGGTGGGACCTGGGCGGTCTGTTCGACCCGGATCCCGACGCGCGGCACAAGACCTACGCACGCACCGGGGGCTTCGTGGACGGGGTCGCGGACTTCGACGCGGCCTTTTTCGGTATTGCGCCCAGCGAGGCGCTGGCGATGGACCCGCAGCACCGGATGTTGCTGGAGTTGTCGTGGGAGGCGTTGGAGCGGGCCGGGATCGATCCCACCGGGTTGCGCGGCAGCGCGAGCGGGGTTTTCGCCGGCCTCATCGTCCAGGGCTACGGCATGTTGGCCGAGGAGATCGAGGGCTATCGGCTGACCGGCATGACCTCCAGCGTCGCCTCGGGTCGGGTGTCGTATGTGTTGGGGCTGGAGGGCCCGGCGGTGTCGGTGGATACGGCGTGTTCGTCGTCGTTGGTGGCGTTGCACATGGCGGTACAGTCGCTGCGGACGGGGGAGTGCGACCTGGCCCTGGCCGGCGGCGCGACCGTCAACGCCACACCCACGGTTTTCATCGAGTTCAGCCGGCACCGGGGGCTGGCGCCGGACGGCCGGTGCAAGGCGTACGCCGGGGCGGCCGACGGGGTCGGCTGGTCCGAGGGCGGCGCCATGCTGGTCGTCGAGCGGTTGTCGGACGCGCAACGGTTGGGCCATCCCGTGTTGGCGGTGGTGCGGGGTTCGGCCGTCAACCAGGACGGTGCCTCCAACGGGCTGACCGCGCCCAACGGCCCGTCGCAGCAGCGGGTGGTACGCGCGGCCCTGGCCAATGCCGGTCTCTCGGCCGCCGACGTGGACGTGGTCGAAGGACACGGCACCGGAACCACTCTGGGTGATCCGATCGAGGCGCAGGCGCTGTTGGCGACCTACGGTCAGGACCGGGCGGAGCCGCTCTGGTTGGGCTCGGTGAAGTCGAACATGGGTCACACACAGGCCGCCGCGGGTGTCGCCGGGGTGATCAAGATGGTGCAGGCGATGCGCCACAAGACGTTGCCGGCGACGCTGCATGTCGATGCGCCCAGTCCGCACGTCGACTGGTCGGCCGGCTCGGTGTCATTGCTGACGGAAGCCAGGCCCTGGAATGTCGATGGCCGGGCGCGTCGTGCCGGGATCTCGTCGTTCGGGATCAGCGGTACCAACGCGCACGTGATCG